>NZ_JBEYJJ010000006.1:0-296462 GCF_040636215.1 Streptomyces sp. NPDC006687
CCCTTGTAGCCGTACATGTTCGCCCCGTGCGAGCCGTCGTCCGCGACGAGCGGTGCGGCGCAGTACAGGGCGCGGATCTTGTTCGCGCAGGTGCGTTCGGCGGCCCAGAACGCGGAGACGGCGGCGTTGACGTCGTGGATCAGATCGTTGTTCTCGTCGATCTTGTCCCCGTCGTCCTTCCAGTGCTTGTCTCCGCTGATCTTGTTGGAGAACGTGGTGGCTTTCGCCTGGAGTTCTTTCAGGCGTGCCACGATCGGGCGGGCTTCGGTGATGTACTCGCCGAGGGCTTTGGCGGCGGTTTCCAGCTGGTCGGCGAAGAAGTCGCTGTCGGTCTTGACGGGTTTGGTCGTCGCGAACAGTTTCTCGGCCTCGGGGGCGGAGTAGAACGCGGCCAGGCCCTGGAACTCGGAGTCCACGTTCGAACCCGCGTCACGGAACGTTCCCGCCGCCGTGTCGATCGCCGTCTTGTTCTTCTCCAGCGCGTCCAGGTCGCCCGTGAACTGCGGGATGGTGCACGGATTGATCGGAACGTGATCGGTCATGTCGTCCCCTCCCCCAGGGGTTTCGTCTGCCCGACCCAGCCTAAACGTTGGGCGGTGGGTTCCGCTGGACGCGGGTTCGAAATGAGGGTGTCAGCGGCGCCAGAAGAGGTGGTGGGTCACGCCTCCGCTCGGGCTGGGGACGACGTCCATGTGGAAGCGGTCGAGGAGTTCGTCGGGGGAGTGCCAGAGGCGGGTTCCGGAGCCGAGTTTCACAGGAGAGACGGCGACGTGGAGGGTGTCGACCAGGTCGGCGTCGAGGAACTCGCGGACTGTCGCCGCTCCGCCGCCGAGGCGGACGTCCTTGCCCTGGGCCGCCTCGCGCGCCTGGGCCAGGACGGTGGCGGGGTCGGCGGTGACGAAGTGGAAGGTGGTGTCGGAAAGGGTGAGGGAGGGGCGGGGGTGGTGGGTCATGACGAACACCGGGGTTCGGAAGGGGGGTTCGTCGCCCCACCAGCCCTGCCAGTCGGCGTGGTCCTCCCAGGGGCCCCGGTAGGGGGTGAACTTGTTGCGGCCCATGATCTCGGCGCCGATGTTGCGGCCCCAGTCGCGGGTGAAGTAGTCGTCCAGTCCGCGGCTGCCGCCGGGTTCGGTGCGGCCGGGCCAGCTCGCGGTGGCGCCGGCCCAGGAGAAGAGGACAGCGGGGTTGATGGCGCTGCCGAAGGGGTTGTCGAGGCTCTGGTCGTCGCCGGCTCCGTAGCCGTCCTGGGTGACCATGAAGTTGTGGACCCGGAGAAGCTGGGCGGGGGGCGGTGTGGGCATCGGGGCTCCTGTCGTCGGGGTTGCTGGAGGTGAGACTGCCGGGGAGGGCGGAACTCATCGGCGGGGGCGCGGGGCGTCGCGCGGAGTCGCCGCCTTCGGAGTAATGGCCGTGCCTGGTGCAGTCCCGCCGTGAGGGGTGGATGGCGGCTGGGGGCTGCTGTCAGAGGGGTCTGGCATCGTGCGGCTCATGGGCGAACCGGTGGAGCGCGTCGACGAGCGGGACCGGGTGCTGGGAGTGGTCGACCGGGACGAAGCGATCCGGCGGCGCTGGCTGCACCGCATCGCCACGGTCGTGTGCCGGGACGCGGAGGGCCGGTTCCTCGTGCATCGCCGCCCGGACGACGACTCCCGCTTCCCCGGCCAGTACAACTGGCTCCTCGGCGGGGCGGCTGATGTCGGCGAATCGTACGAGGAGGCGGCGGCGCGGGAGTTGTACGAGGAAGTGGGCGTCCGTGCCACCCCTCGGTTCGTGTTCAAGTACCTGTGCGAGGGGGTCATCAGCCCCTACTGGCTCGGACTGCACGAGGCCGTCGTGACGGATCCTGTGCGGCCGAGTGCCCGGGAAGTCGCCTGGCACGAGTGGGTCACCGGGGCGGAGCTGGAGTCCCTGGTGCGGGGGGATGGGTTCGTACCGGACGGGCGTGAGGCGTTCGCCCGGTACCGCGAGCGTGGGGCTCTCTAGCATCGCCCTATGGGTGTGGACATCACGGTTCTCGTCGTCGACTGGGTGCATTTCATGGGCATCGCTCCGGACGAGCGGTTGCGGGTGGTGCAGGAGGCGGCGTACGGGGACGACGACGCCGACGGGGACGGTGACGTCGTCGCCGGGTGGGTGTGGCCGGCGGCCTCTGAGCGGAGCTGGCTGGGCCGGTACGAGTTCCGGGGCACGCTGGGCTCGTACAAGCCGCACTTCTGGGCCGCGGAGGGCTGGGAGAGGGTCCGGGGAGCGGTGGAGGAGCCGGTGCGGGCGGCGCTGGACGAGTTCCTGGAGGGGCTGATCTGGTGGGGGCCGGTGGCCGATGTTGATGCGGAGCAGGTCGACGCCGGGGTGTTCCCGTCCCTGGACGGGCTGTGGAGGTCGGGCCCGCTGATCGTGCGGGGGCCGCAGACGGTGGCGCGGCTGCGGCGGAGGTGGGGTGAGGCCGCCGCTGGGCTGGAGGGGCTGCGTGTCCCCTACGGGGTGCTGGCGGCGCGGGAGCCGGGGCAGTGGACTGCCGGGTTCGGGGAGTTCGCCGAGCTGGTGGGCGGCTGGGCCGTGGTGGTGGGGGAGGCCGAGCGGCGGGGGTGGGGCGTGGTCGGCTTGCCGATCTGAGGGCCCCGGGTGTCAGGGGATGAGGTGGTCGAACTCGCCGGCCTTGACGCCGTGGATGAAGGCGGCGAGCTTGGCGGGGGTGGTGGTGACGATGGTGTCCGGCTCGTCGCTTTCCCGGATGAGGATGGCGCCGAGGTGTGCGGAGAGTTCTAGACAGTTGCCCTCAGCGTCTGTCGACTTCGAGGACTTCTGCCAGGCGATGGGCGTGTCCATATCGCTGTCTCCCGTCGACGGGTGGCCGGATCCGGCACGGATCCGCCCGTAAGCGTGCCACGGGTTCACCTTGGCGGCGAGGGGCTGGTCGGCCACCCCGTGGGCGGGGCGTCGCGAGGCCGTGCAGGTGCGGGTGAGGGAGAGGTAGTTCACCGGGCGGACGCGCCATTCAGGGCGGAGGCCGTTGCGCAGGACGATGCTGAAGCCGGCCGTTTCGCCGCGGTGGAGGGCGGCGAGGGCGTGGATACGGCCGCCGCCGTCGGCCCAGGCGAGGGCCCGGTCCACCTCGGTGGGGGCGAGGGCGAAGGGGTGGGCGGTTCTGATCTGGAGGCGGATGAGGCGGATGGCTGCCTCGGGGGTGTCCAGCATGGTGCGGTCGAGGAGTTCGGGGGGCTCGTCGTAGGCGTCGGGGTAGCAGAGGGCCTCGAACCAGTAGCCGGTGAGGATGGACACCGTGTGGTCCTGGGGTGTGGCCGTGGTCATCTGCCGGTCTCCTGCCGTTGCGGAGAGTCGCCCCCTCCACGGCTGTGACGAGCAGCGGGGGAGGGGGCGACCGGTGATCTCTCCCCGACTGGCGCAGGGCAGGGGAGAGTTACGCCGCCGCGGGCCGAGCCGGGCGGCGTGATGTGACGTTAGCGTCGGCCGCCGACCCGTATCAACCGTTTGACGTCTTACGGGTGATACGGCATATGCCAACCTGTGGTACCCGATGCAGTAGGACCGGCCCCTTGCCCGAGGGGGCAGGGGGCCGGGGGTGTGCCGGGGAGTCTCAGGCGAGGTCGTCAAACTCGCCTGCGGCGGCCCCGTCGATGAACGCCCTGAGCTTGGCTCGGGAGGTTCGGATGATCACGCCAGGGTCGTCGCTCTCGCGGATGAGGACCTCGCCGTCCTGCACCGCTACTTCCAAACAGTCACCCGTGTCTGCCGACCGGGAGGACTTGCGCCAGTTGATTTCCATTGTTCTCACGCTCTCATGCTCGTTGCGCCATCTCGCGGATGAAATCGCGAGATTGTTCGGGGTCCAGTGCCCGCTCCTCCGTGCGGTCCAGCACCGCACGGTAGTTGGCGAGACGCGTTTCTGCGTCGAGCAGTACGGTGCCGGTCGGGACGTCGGTATGGACGGTGTCCAGCTGTGGCACCGGGCCGTACGCGTAGAGGGTCGGCCCGCCGGCGTTGGGGAACCCGCCCGCTTCGAAGGTGATCACGCGCACTGTCACGTTGTCCCGCTCGGACTGCTTCAGCAGGTTTTCGAGCTGGTTGGCCCTGACCTTCCGGGTGCCGAACCTCATTCGCAACGCAGCCTCGTGAATCAGGAAGGTGCAGGTGAGCGTCTCTTTGCGGTCGAGGACATCCCGGCGTCGCATTCGAAGTGAGAGATAGCGTCGCTGGTCCACCGGTCGCATGGGTGGCACGGCCTCCTCGAACACGGCGCGGGCGTAGTCCTCGGTCTGGAGCAGCCCGGGCATGTGCATGATCTGCACACTGCGGAGTGCCGCGGCGTGGTGCTCCAGTTCGCACAGGTCGAGCAGGCTGGCCGGAAGCTCGTCACGGTAGTCGTCCCACCAGCCTCTTCCGCGTTCGTCGGCCATGGCCGCGAGGGCGTCGACATAGGCCGGGTCGGGGCAGCCGTAGTGACTCGCCCAGGTGCGTACGCGTTCGCTGCTGACGCCGAAGCGGCCGCTCTCGACGTTGCTCATGTTGGTTCGGTCAGTGCTCAGTTGGGCTGCGGCATCGGTCATCGAGATGCCGGCACTTTCCCGGATCTTGCGGAGCTCGCTACCCAGCCGTCGCTGCCGGGCGGTCGGAGCTTTCCTTGGCGGCATCGACGCCCCCTCCTGTCGGCTCTCATCTTGGACCGTGGTCGGTCGCAGGGTCCAGCCGTCGCTTCAGTATGACGGAAGCGTAGAAACAGTGTGACGGAGCCGCTACAGTCGGTACTCGCACCGCGTCGTAGGCGATAAGCCCGAAGTGCAGCCGCTGGCGCGCGCCTTGGCGCGCGCCACCTGGGGGCGGCCATGGCCACGGCAGCCGGCGAAGGGCGCGGCGCGTGAACTCGTACCGCGTTGGGAGATGACAGCGATGAACACGAGCGCCTTACCGCACGCCGAGCCCGTCCCCGGGCAAGGGCTCACCTACCGCATGGTGGCGCCGAGTCGGGCCGATACGCCGCGCATCGTGCGGGACTGGGTGGTGTCCGTCCTGCGTGGTGTCGGATGGCCGGAGCTGGAGGAGCGGGCGCGGTTGTGTGCGTCCGAGGTGGTGACGAACGCGTACCGGCATACGGATACGCCCGAGATCGCGGTCGAGGTCGCGCTCGCGGGCGACCGGGTGACCGTCTACGTCTCCGACTGCGCCCCCGAGCGGTGGCCGCAGGCCGACGGGGGCGGGCTCGGGGCGTACGCCACCGGCGGGCGGGGGCTCGCGCTCGTGGCGGCCTGTGCCGACGACTGGGCCGCCGTGGCGCAGGGGGAGTGCGTGAAGGTGGTGTGGTTCAGCCTGGTGGCGCCGCCGGGTCAGAGCACCGCCACCGGGGCCACGGGAGTGCCCGTACCCCCGACGAAGGGTTCCGGCATGGCGGCCAGGAGGAAGGTGTAGCGGCCCGCTTCCGCACAGGCTGTGGACAGGGCTTCGAGGTTCCAGTTCTGGCCCTGGTGCATGCCCATCTCGACCAGGTGCAGCGCGTGCACTGGCAGCCAGAGGTTGTCGATCTCGGGCGGGAAGACCTCGAAGGTGAGGGTGTCGTTCGCGACGGCCGCCACGTCGCGGGCGTGGAACCACTCCGGGGTGCGGACCGAGAGGCCCGGGGACGGATAGCCGTAGGCGTGTTTGTCGGCCGCCAGGTAGAGCTGGATCTGCCCGGTGCGGACCAGGACGACGTCACCCGCCCGGACCGCCGCCCCGGCGAACTCCTCCGCCTCCGCCAGGTCCTCCGGGGTGACCGCATGGCCGCCCGGGAGGCGGTCCACGCCCTTGGCCCGGGCCAAGTCCAGCAGGATCCCGCGCGAGACGATCGGGGTGGCCTTCTCGATGCCGCTGAACTGGGACCGGCCGTGCGCGGTGATCGTGGAGGCCGGGCGGCCGTTGTAGATGCGGCCCGAGTGCGAGACGTGGGTCAGGGCGTCCCAGTGGGTGCCCGCCTGGAGCCCCATCGTCACGGCGTCGTCGCTGCAGGCCACCGTGCCCGGGCCGAAGAGCTCCTGGTTGATCTGGACCATGGTGTGGAGCGGGTTGATCCGCCCGGGGATCAGGCCGGCCTGGACCCCGTCCTCCTTCAGCGGGAGCGCCAGGGGGATGCGTGCGCCGGTACGGACCTCGGTGGCGGCCGCCCGGACGACCTCCCCGGTGATCAGGTTCAGGGTGCCGATCTCGTCGTCGGCCCCCCAGCGTCCCCAGTTGTTGACGCGCTTGGCGATCTCGTGGAACTCGGGCGGCATGGTCATGGGTGCCATCCACTCCTTGAACGAACAGGGGGTTGTGGGAAGGGATCTGACGGGACATAGAATCTAACGGACCGTCAGAAAATGCGGGAAGGGGCCGGACGTGGGGAACTTCTTGGCAGGCAAGGCCATCGCCGTCACCGGCGCCGGCCGGGGCATCGGCCGGGCCGTGGCGCTCGCCGCCGCGGCCGAGGGCGCCAAGGTCGTCGTCAACGACTACGGGGTCGGCATCGAGGGGAACGAGCCCACCAGCGAGGTGGCCGACGAGGTGGTCAAGGAGATCCTCGCGGCAGGCGGGGAAGCCGTCGCCGTCGCCGACGACGTCTCGACCATGGCGGGCGGCCAGCGCATCGTCGACACCGCCCTCGCCCAGTACGGGCGCCTCGACGGGGTGGTGTGCGTCGCGGGGATCCTGCGGGAGCGGATGCTCTTCAACATGTCCGAGGAGGAATGGGACCCCGTCGTCGCCACCCACCTCAAGGGCACCTTCACCGTCTTCCGGGCCGCCGCCGCCGTCATGCGCCGCCAGGGCTCCGGGACCCTCATCGGCTTCACCAGCGGCAACCACCAGGGCTCCGTCGCCCAGGCCAACTACAGCGCCGCCAAGGGCGGGATCATCTCCCTCGTCCGCAGCGCGGCCCTCGGGCTCCACAAGTACGGGGTCACCGCCAACGCCGTCGCCCCCGTCGCCCGGACCCGGATGTCCGCCAACGTGCCGTTGGAGCTCAAGGAGATCGGGGAACCGGAGGACGTCGCCGCCCTCGTGACGTACCTGCTCAGCGACCGCGCCAAGGCCGAGGGAATCACCGGCCAGGTCTACACCGTCGCCGGACCGAAGATCGCCGTCTGGGCCCAGCCGCGCGAACTGCGCGCCGGATACGCCGAAGGCGGCGCCTGGACCCCCGAGAAGATCGCCGACTTCCTCCCCGGCACCGTCGGCACCGACCCGATGCCGATGCTCGCCCAGCTGGAGGCCATGGCCAAGGCCGCCGCTGCCAAGGAACGCCCGAACGCCTGAAGGGGGACAGGGGGGAGACCACCGTGGACTTCAGCTTCGGCCCCGAGGCCGACGGACTGCGCGCCCGCGCCCGCGCCTGGCTCACCGAGCACCTCACCGGCCCGTACGAGGAGGCCATCGGCCTCGGCGGCCCCGGCAGCGAGCACGAGGGCGTCGAGGCCCGCCGCGCCTGGGAGCGGGAGCTCGGCCGCGGCGGCTGGATCGGCACCGGTTGGGACGCCCCGGCCGGCGCCTACGGCCAGCAGCGGCTCTCCCTCACCGGGCAGGTGGTGTGGGCGGAGGAGTACGCCGCGCTGCGCGCCCCCGGCCGGGTCGGCCACATCGGCGAGAACCTCCTGGCGCCCACCCTGCTCGCCTACGGCACCCCCGAGCAGCAGGCCCGCTTCCTGCCCGGCATCGCCCGAGGCGAGGAGCTGTGGTGCCAGGGCTACAGCGAGCCCGACGCCGGATCCGACCTCGCCGGGCTGCGCACCGCCGCCGTACGGGACCCGGCGGACGGGCAGCTGCGCGTCACCGGCCAGAAGGTGTGGACCTCCCTGGCCCGCGAGGCCGACTGGTGCTTCGTCCTCGCCCGCACCGGCGCCGGCTCCCGCCGCCACCACGGCCTGTCCTTCGTCCTCGTGCGGATGGACCAGCCGGGGCGGGTGGAGGTCCGGCCGATCCGGCAGATGTCGGGGACGGCCGAGTTCAACGAGGTCTTCTTCGACGGGGCCCTCGCGGACGAGGTGGTCGGCGGCGAGGGCAACGGCTGGACGGTGGCCATGGGGCTGCTCGCCCTGGAGCGCGGGGTCTCCACTCTCGTCCAGCAGATCGGCTTCGCGGCCGAACTGGAACGCGTGATCCGGGCGTACGGAGCCCCGGGCGCGCCGGAGGATCCCGTCCTGCGCGAACGCCTCGTACGGCAGTGGGCCGAGCTGCGCACCATGCGGTGGAACGCCCTGCGGACCCTCGGGGAGGCCGGGGACGCCGGTGCGCCGAGCGTGGCGAAGCTGCTGTGGGGCGGCTGGCACCGGCGGCTCGGGGAGCTGGCGGTGGCCGTCCGCGGCGCGCGGGCCACGGCCGGAGCGAGGCCCTGGGCGCGCGGGACCCCGTACGAGCGCGGCCTGGACGAGGCGCAGCGCCTGTTCCTGTTCACCCGGGCCGACACGATCTACGGCGGTTCGGACGAGATCCAGCGGAACATCATCGCCGAGCGGGTGCTCGGCCTGCCTAAGGAGCCCGGATGAGGGGCGTCGTGTTCGACGGCAAGCAGGCCCAGGTGGTCGGGGACCTGGAGATACGGGATCCGGGGCCGGGGGAGGTGCTGGTCGCGATCGGGGCGGCCGGACTGTGCCACAGCGACCTCTCGGTGATCGACGGGACGATTCCGTTCCCGCCGCCGGTGGTGCTCGGGCACGAGGGGGCCGGGGTGGTCGAGGCGGTCGGGGCCGGGGTGACGCATGTGGCGCCCGGGGATCACGTCTCCCTGTCCACCCTCGCCAACTGCGGGGCCTGCGCCGACTGCGACCGCGGCCGGCCGACGATGTGCCGCCGGGCGATCGGGATGCCGGACCGGCCGTTCTCGCGGGGCGGGCAGCCGCTGTTCCAGTTCGCGTCGAACTCGGCGTTCGCGGAGCGGACCCTGGTCAAGGCGGTGCAGGCGGTGAAGATCCCCGAGGACATCCCGATGACCTCGGCGGCGCTGATCGGCTGCGGGGTGCTCACCGGGGTGGGGGCGGTGCTGAACCGGGCGAAGGTGGGGCTCGGGGAGACGGTCGTGGTCATCGGGACGGGCGGGATCGGCCTGAACGTCCTCCAGGGCGCCCGGATCGCGGGGGCCTCGGTGATCGTGGCGGTGGACGCGAACCCGGCGAAGGAGGCGGTGGCGCGGCGGTTCGGCGCGACGCACTTCGTGGACGCGTCGGCGGTGGCGGACACCTCGGCGGCGGTGCGCGAGGTCCTGCCGACGGGGGCGGACCACGCCTTCGAGTGCGTGGGCAGCGTGAAGCTGATCCGGCAGGCGGTGGACCTGCTGGACCGGCACGGCCAGGCGGTGCTGCTGGGAGTGCCGGGCTTCAAGGAGGAGGCGTCGTTCCTCGTCTCCTCGATGTACCTGGACAAGACGATCATGGGCTGCCGGTACGGGTCCTCGCGCCCCCAGCGCGACATCGCCCTGTACGCGGAGCTGTACCGGCAGGGGAAGTTGCTGCTGGACGAGCTGGTGACGGAGGTCTACCCGGTGGAGGACTTCGCGAAGGCGGCGGACGACGCGCACCACGGGCGGGTGGCGCGGGGGGTGCTCACCTTCTGAGGGGCGGGCCCGGCGGTGCGGGTGCCGCCGGGCCTTTCCGTCCGGGGGCCGTGCGGGGGCCGTCCGTGGGCCGCCCGGGGTCGGTCCGGGGTCCGGCTGTGTCAGTCCGCCAGGCGGCCGAAGCGGCCCTTGTGGAAGAGGAGGGGGTCGCCCTCGCCCTCCGCGCCCACGGCCTCGACGCGTCCGACGACGATGAGGTGGTCCCCTCCGGTGTGGACGGCGTGGATCCGGCAGTCGATCCAGGCGGGGACGCCGTCCAGCTGCGGGGATCCGGTGGCCGGGGCGGGCCGGTGGGAGACCCCGGCGAACTTGTCGGCGCCGCTGACGGCGAAGGCCCGGCAGAGCTCGGCCTGTCCGGCGCCGAGGATGTTGACGCAGAACACCCCGGCCCGGGCGATGCGCGGCCAGGTGGACGAGGTGCGGGCCACCATGAAGGTGACCAGGGGCGGGTCCAGGGAGAGCGAGGCGAAGGACTGGCAGGCGAACCCGGCCGGCCCCGCCTCGCCGTCGGCGGCCGGGGCGGTGATGACCGTGACCCCGCTGGCGAAGTTGCCCAGTACGGCCCGGAACTCGGCCGGGCTGACGGGCGCGCGCTCGTCCGCGCCGACGGCCCTGAGGTCGGGGCGGGGGAGGGCGTCGACGGGTGCGGCGCCGGCGGAGCCGGTTGACCTGAGGTATCGGATGACGGTGGCCGCCATCCCTGCGTGTCCCATCACCCTTCGATTGAACCTGACGGGGCGTCAGGTGGGAAGGGGTGCGGGGGCGCGGTTGCGGGGGGCGGGGGTGGGTGCGGGCGCGGGCGTGGGCGCGAGGGGCGGGTGCACGCCTGAACGGGTGAATCCGCCGGTCCGTGGGGGGCCGTACGCCCTGCGGGGGATGGGGGGTGGGCATGGTGGCGAGCGACTGCGTGGCGTCTACTCGTGGAGGAACTGATGCTCGGCACCGACTTCCGTACCGGATCCCCGAACTGGCTCGACCTCGGCAGCCCCGACACCGGTACGGCCGCCGCGTTCTACCGGGCGGTCTTCGGCTGGGACTTCGTCTCCGCCGGTCCCGAGGGGGGCGGGTACGGGTTCTTCCAGCTGGGCGGGAAGACCGTGGCCGCGCTCGGGCCGCTGACGGAGGAGGGCGTCGACTCGTCGTGGACGGTGTACTTCCAGAGCCCGGACATCCGGGTCACCGCCGACGCCGTGCTGCGCGCGGGCGGGGAGATCCGGGTGGCTCCGATGGACGTCATGGGCGAGGGCTGGCTGGCCCAGTTCAGCGACCCGCAGGGCGCGCGGTTCGCCTGCTGGCAGCCCGGGAAGACGGGCGGGCTGGAGCTCGCCTCGACGGAGAACAGCCTGCTGTGGGTGGAGCTGCACGCACCCGACCCGGAGGCCGCCCTGCGGTTCTACGGCGGGCTGTTCGGGTGGCGGTCGGCGGAGATGGAGGCGCCGGGGATGACGTACCGGGTGCTGAGCCTCGCCGAGGGGGACCAGCAGGCGACCAGCTTCGGCGGGGTGGCGACGCAGGGGGAGGGGGCGGGCGGGGCCTCGGCGATCCTGCCGCGGTGGGTGCCGTACTTCCATGTGGCGGACGCGGACGCGACCGTCGCGGCGGTCGAGGGGGCCGGGGGGACGGTGCTGATGCCGGCGGCGAACGTGCCGGACGTGGGGCGGATCGCCTGGGGGGCGGACCCGGCGGGGGCGGTGTTCGCGGTGCTGCGGCCGGATCCGCGGATGTAGGGGCTTCAGGGGCTTCAGCGGCCGAGGTACTTCGGGGTGCGGCGTTCGATGAAGCTGGCGACGCCTTCGGTGGCGTCGGCGGTGGTCATGTTGAGCTCCTGGGCGGTGGCCTCGGCGGCCAGCGCCGTCGCGCGGTCACTGTCCAGGGAGGCGTTGACCAGCTGCTTCGTGAGGGCGAGGGCGCGGGTGGGGCCCTGGGCGAGGCGCTCGGCCCACGCGCGGGCGGTGTCCTCCAGCTGGTCGGCGGGGACCACCTTGTTGACGAGGCCGAGGCGGGCGGCCTCCTCGGCGGGGACGGCGTCGCCGAAGAACATGAGCTCCTTGGCCTTCTGCGGGCCGAGGAGACGGGGCAGGAGGTAGGCGCCGGCGCCGTCGGGGACGAGGCCGCGGCGGACGAACACCTCGATGAAGCGGGCCGGTTCGGCGGCGATGACGAGGTCGCAGGCGAGGGCGAGGTGGGCGCCGATGCCGGCGGCCGTGCCGTTGACCGCGGCGATGACGGGTTTCTCGCAGTCGAGGACCGCGGTGATGAGGCGTTGCGCCCCTTGGCGGATCAGGCGGGCCACGTCGCCGGCGACGCGGTCGGTGGCGGCGGGGGCGCCGCGGAGGTCGGCGCCGGCGCAGAACCCCTTGCCGGTGGCGGTGAGGACGACGGCCCGCGTGGCGGGGTCGGCGGAGGCGTCACCGAGCAGGGCGATGACGCGCTCGCGCTGTTCCCAGGTGAGGGCGTTCAGGGCGTCGGGGCGGTTGAGGATGATCCAGCCGACCCCGCCCTCGAAGCGGTACCGGATCTCGTCGGAGGGGGCGTCCATGGGACTCCGTTCGGGGGCGTTGCCCTTGCGGGGCGGGGTTTCGGGGTGCGGGGTCGGGGTCTGGGCCGGTGCCCCTGTGGGGCGGGGTTTTGGGGTGCGGGGGTGGTGGCTGGGGCGTTGGCCCTGTGGGGCGGGGTGCGCGGTGCGGGGTCGGGGGTGGCCGGGGTCGGTGCCGGGGTGGGGTGCCGCCCGGGGCGGGCTTCGATGTTCGGCGCTCCGTTCCGGGTCAGAGTTGTGGGTCGGGGCATGGCGCCGAAGTCATCTCGTTTTAGCCCCGGACGACACCCCACCCCGTCCCCGCCCCCGGCCGCCGCGTTCGCAGCCGGGCTGGGCCAAAACGGCAGCCGGGCTGGGCCACATCCAGCCTCGCCGGCGTTTGAGGCGCGGGGTCTGGGGCGGAGCCCCAGGACACGGTCCGCGGGCCGGCGACCGGCTCGGGCACCCCCAGCCCCGCCGGCGTTAGAGGCGCAGGGGGGCCTAACGGCAGAGCGTAAGGGCGTCCAGGGCTACCGCCCCCTGGCCTCGGGGGAGGACCATCAGGGGGTTGATGTCCAGCTCCGAGAGGTCGTCGCTCAGTTCCAGGGCCATCCGCTGGACCCGCAGGACCACCTCCACCAGCGCGTCCACGTCCGCCGGCGGAGCCCCCCGTACGCCCTCCAGCAGCGCGTGCCCGCGCAGTTCGCGGAGCATCGTGCGGGCCTGGTCCTCCCCGAACGGGGGTACGCGGACCGCCGTGTCGTGGAGGACCTCCACCAGGACGCCGCCCAGGCCCACGGTGACGGTGGGGCCGAAGAGGGGGTCCTGGGTGACGCCGACGACCATCTCCACCCCGCGTTCGACCATCTGGCAGACCAGGATCCCGTCCAGCGGGATGTTCTCGTAACGGGCGATGTCCGTCAGCTCCCGGTACGCGTCGCGGATCTGGCTCGCCGAGGTGAGGCCGATCTTGACCAGCCCGAGTTCCGTCTTGTGGGCCAGCTGCGGGCCCGACGCCTTCATCACGACCGGGTAGCCGACGAGCCCCGCCGCGCGGACGGCGGCGGCCGCGCTGGTGACGAGCTGCTCGCGCGGGACGCGGATCCCGTAGGCGCGCAGGAGTTGCTTGGCCGCGTGTTCGCTGAGCTGCTGGCCGGGCCGCATCAGGGCCTTGGCCTTGCGGTAGGAGGGGGACGGGGTGCGGGGGGCCTCGTCGAAGGGGGAGCGGTAGGAGGCCGTGAAGCGGTGGTGGCCGAGGTAGGCGCGGACGGCGGTGATGCAGTTGCCGAAGGTGCGGAACGTGGCCACGCGGGAGGAGCCGAGGAGGGTCGAGCGGTACGCCTCCTCCGTGCCGACGGGGGAGCCCCAGATGACGCAGATCAGCTTGTCGGTGGCTTCGGCCGCGTCGACCAGGTCCTGGGCGAGCTTGTCGCTCATCGGGGGGAAGGGGCCGGTGATCGGGCAGATCAGGACGCCGACGGAGGGGTCCGCGAGGATCGCGTCGATGATTTTCCGGCCGCGCCAGTCGCCCACCGGGTGGCCGCCGTTGTCCACCGGGTTGGCCACGTTCAGGTAGGACGGGATCCACTGGTGGAGCTCGGCCTGCTTGGCGTCGGAGAGGGTGGGCAGGGTGAGGCCGGCTTCGGTGGCCAGGTCGGAGAAGTGGGCGCCGGTGCCGCCGGAGATGGAGTAGACGACGACCCCCTCCGCCTGCGGGGGCCGGGCCCGGGCGAGGAGGGCGGCGGTGTCCTGGAGCTCGTCCAGACCGTCGACGCGGATCACCCCGAACTGGCGCATGGCGGCGTCCACGACGGTGTCGGCGCCGGTCAGCTTGCCGGTGTGGGAGGCGGCCATGCGGGCGCCGGTCTCGGTGCGGCCCACCTTGACGGCGACGACGGGGACCCCGTTGCGGGCGGCCCGGTCGGCGGCGAGGAGGAAGGAGCGGCCGTCCTTGAGGCCCTCGACGTAGCAGGCGATGGCGCCGACCTCGGGCCGCTCGGCGAAGTAGGAGATGAAGTCGGAGGTCTCCAGGTCGGCCTCGTTGCCGGTGGGGGCCCAGTGGGAGAGGCGGACGCCGAGCTCCTGGAGGGTGTAGACGGGCCGTCCCTGGTGGCCGGACTGGGTGATCAGGGCGATGGCCGGGCCGTCGAGGTCCTCGCGGAACCGCTCGAAGGCGTTGAGGTTGGTGTTCGGGCCGAGCAGGCGCAGCCCCGAGCGCCGGACGGCGGCGGCCAGCCGGGCCTGGGCGGCGGCGCCGCTCTCGCCGGTCTCGGCGAAGCCGGAGGCGAAGGCGACCGCGAACGTGACCTTGGTGTCGGCGAGTTCCTCGATGACGGGGAGCGGGTCGGCGACGAGGAGGACGGCGAGGTCGACCTGTTCGGGCAGCTCGGCGACGGAGGCGTGGCAGGGCAGTCCGAAGACGGAGGTCCGGGTGGGGTGCACGGGGTGGACACGGGCTCCGACGCGTTCGGCCCAGGCGATCAGCTGCCGGGTGATCCCGGTGTTGGGCCGGCCCTCGGTGTCCGAGGCGCCGACGACGGCCACCGACTCCGGCCGGAAGAACCGGTCCAGGTCGGGGACGTCGGAGTGCAGGGGCCGGCCGCTGACGTCCCGTTCGGCCGCGTCCCTGGCGGCGGGCGCCGCCGTGGAGTGGACGGCGGTCCTCGGGGTCTCGCCGCAGGCTTCGACCCGTGCGCGGAAGTCGGTGGTGAGGGTGCCGTGAGTAGATCCAAGCATCGCTTCGCCCGCCCTGCCCTCGGTGGAGTCGTCGGTAGCTGACGTAATGTCAGATTACTGAACTGACGCGCCGTCAGGAACAGGGCTGCGCAGGAAAGGTGGTGGAGGTGGTGTGCCTGAACCGTGGCAGAGGTGTCGGGCCACCGTCCAGTCCGGATCCGGCCTAGGGCGCGACGGGTGCCGCGTAGCTGCGGAGGGTGACGGTCTGCCGCGGGGTCCAGCGCTGTTCGGTGGTGCCGAGCAGGGTCCAGCCCAGGCGCTCGTAGAGGGCGGTCGCCGCGGTGTCGGACGTGAGGACGTCGAGGACGGCGTGCAGCCCGCGGCCCTTCGCGTCCTGGACGGCCCGGGCCAGCAGCAGGGCGCCGAGCCCGTGGCCGCGTGCGGCCGGGGCGACGAAGAGCCGGCTGATCACCGCGGTCGCGGCGCGGCCGGCACCCGCGCGGGCGCTCCACAGGCCCGGTGCGATATCGCCGTCCTCGCCGCGGGACAGACGGACATGGCCGGCGACCCGGCCGCCCAGTTCCGCCACCCAGGCGGAGAGCGGCGCCGGCTGCGTCAGCCAGTCGCCGGGGCGGTCGGGCCAGTTCACCGGGTAGCCGTCGCGCTCGTGGACGGCGGCGAGCACCTGGACGCACGCGTCGAGGTCGCGCTCGGTCCTCCGCCGGACGTGAGGGGCCGGATGGTTCTCGGGTGCCATCGCGGTAGCGAAGCACGGTCCCGGGAGGGGACGCCAGCCGGTTTCCCGGTTAGCGGGAGAGGGCCTTCGCGATGCGGCGCGCGTCGCGGGCCAGTTCGCGGAACATGCCGCTGATGGGGTTCGTGTAGCCGGTGAAGTACAGGCCGGGGGCCTGCGGGCTGGTGCGGGGGCCGTGCACGCGCGGGCGGCCGCGGGCGTCCAGGACGTCGAGGTGGCCGACGAGGGACTCCAGGCCGCGGCGGTAGCCCGTCGCGGCGATCACCGCGTCCGGGGTGAGGGAGGTGCCGTCGGCGAGGTGGACGCGGTCGCCGTCGAGGGAGACCACGGCGGCCACCGGTTCGACCCGGCCCGCGCGCACGGCGTCGATCAGGCCCACGTCCTGCACCGGGACGGCCCCCTGCCGTGCCCTGCTGTACAGGTCGGGCGCGGGCCGCGGGAGCCCGTACGCCGTCAGGTCCGGTACGGACGCCTTCGCCACCAGGGCCCCGAGCCGGTCCACGAGCCGCACCGGCAGCCTGCGTACGAGGATCCCCGTGCGCTGCGCCGGCCAGCCCAGCGTCGAGCGGCGCACGATGTGCGGGGCGGTGCGCACCGCGAGCCGCACCCGGGCCGCCCCGCCCTCGGCGAGGTCCACGGCTATCTCCGCGCCGGTGTTGCCGACGCCGACCACCAGCACGTCCAGCCCCGCGTACGCCGCGGGTTCGCGGTAGCCGGAGGCGTGCAGCAGCCGCCCGGTGTAGGTGTCCGCGCCGGGCCAGTCCGGCAGGTGGGGGGTGTGGTTGAACCCGGTGGCCACGACCACCGCCCCGGCGGCGAGGAGGCGGCCGCCGGAGGCGTGCAGGGTCCAGCCCTCCCCGTCGGCGGCGCGCTCGATCCGGGTCACCTCGACGCCGGTGACCAGCTCCAGCCCGTGGTGCTCGGCGTACGTCTCCAGGTACCGGACCACGTCGGCCCGGGCCACCCAGCGGCCGAAGCGGCGCGGGATCGACAGCCCCGGCAGGGCCGACAGCCGCCGGGTGGTGTGCAGCCGCAGCCGCTCGTAGTGGGACCGCCAGGAGGCGCCGACCTCCCCCGACCGCTCGACGACCACCGCGCGCACCCCCCGGGCGCGCAGCGCGGCGGCGACGGCGAGGCCGCCGGGTCCCGCGCCGATCACGTACACGGGGCGGGGCTGGGTGCTGGTCAGGCCGGGTGAGGGTGCGGGCGCGGGCATGAGGAGTGAGCGTATCGACACACAGGGTTGATGGGTCTCGGACGAGGAGGGAATCGATTGCGGATCGGTCACGGACCCGGCGGCCGGGGGCGGCGGCCCCGGCGCGGCTCGGCCGCGCGGGTGGGCAAACCCTGACAAAGTGGTACCTCCCGGTGTGGAGAGGAGTGCGCGATGTGGCAGCCCGACGGGTGGGACGTACGCGTCCGGCTCGGTGTCCTCACCCCGCACGCCGACATCGGTCCCGAGTCGGAGCTGCGCGCCATGGCCCCCGCGGACGTCGGGCTGCACTACGCGCGGGTGCCGTTCGGTGCGATGGGGCGGGGCGGTGCGATGGACGCGACGATCCCGCTGGCCCCCGTACGGGCCTTCGCGGAGCCCCCGGGGGTGGACCAGGCCGCCGAACTGCTGGCGCAGGCGCCGGTGGCGGCGCTCGCGTACGCCTTCACCGCCTCCTCGTACGTGATCGGGGCGCGCGGCGAGGCGTACATGCTGGCCCGGCTGCGCGAGTGCGCCCAGGGGCTGCCGGTCGTCGCGACCTGCGCCGCCGCCGTCGAGGCGCTGCGGGCGCTGGGGGCCGGGCGGATCGCGCTCGTGGACCCGCCCTGGTTCGACGCGACGCTGAACGAGCTGGGCCGCGGCTACTACGAGGAGGCCGGCTTCGAGGTCCCGTACGCGGCCCCCTGCGGGCTGCCCGGCGGGCAGGCGCAGGTCACCCCGCAGGGCCTGCACGACTGGGTGGCGGGGCAGGTCGGGGACGCGGCGGAGGCGGTCGTGATCGGCGGGAACGGCTTCCGCTCGGTCGGTGCGATCGAGGCCCTGGAGGCCACCCTGGGGCGTCCGGTGCTGACCGCGAACCAGGTCCTGCTGTGGTCGGCGCTGAGGACGGCGGGGGTGGGCGCGGAGGGGATCGAGGGGTACGGGCGGCTGTTCACCGAGGTGGTCTGAGCCCTTGCGGGATCGGCGCCGATCCGCTGAACTGACGTACCGTCAGGTCGATTGGAGGGGGCGGCTGGTCCATGCAGACCATGCAGACCGTCTGGCTGAGTGGGGCCGAGTGGCTCGCCGTGCTGCGGATCGGGCTGGGCCTGTGGTGGCTGGAGAGCTGGCGGCACAAGGACAAGAAGGGCTGGTTCGAGCGCGGTACCGGTATCGCCTGGGCCGCCGAGGTCGCCGGCCGGCACCGGTGGGGCTTCGTCCGCAGCGGCTTCGCCTCCGTCGTCCAGCCACGGCCCCGGCTGATGGCGTACGTCGTCGTCTACGCGGAACTGGCCCTGGGACTGGGCCTGGTGGCCGGCTTTCTGACCCCCGTCGCCCTGGCCGGCGGGCTGCTGCTCAACCTGCTCTACCTGGTGCTGATGATCCACGACTGGGCCGAGCAGGGGCAGAACGCCATGATGGCGCTCATCTCGGGCGTCGCCCTCCTCGCCATGGCCTGGCAGACCTGGTCCCTCGACGCCGCGATCGGACTCTTCCTGTGAGCGCTGCACGGTACGACCTCCCCGAGGCCGACGAGTTCACCCGCCCCTACTGGGACGCCGCCGCCGAGGGGCGGCTGCTGCTGCGGCGCTGCGCCGACTGCGGGCGCGCCCACCACTACCCGCGCGAGTTCTGCCCCTTCTGCTGGGCCGGTGAGGACCGGGTGGCCTGGGAGACGGCGAGCGGCCGCGCGACCCTCTACACCTGGTCGGTGATCCACCGCAACGACCTGCCGCCCTTCGGTGAACGCGTCCCGTACACGGCCGCCGTGGTGGACCTGGAGGAGGGGCCCCGGATGATGACCGAGGTCGTGGACTGCCCGCCGGGGGAGCTCCGGGCCGGCATGCCGCTGCGGGTCGCCTTCCGGGAGGCGGCCGACGGGGTGTGGGTGGCCGTGTTCCGCCCCGGACGGGTGGTTCGTCCGGCCGTGGAGCTCTGAAAACCCTCAACTCTCTTGTCCTCGCGCTCGGCGGGCCGACAGGATCGAGCCAGGCAAGCGCCACCGCGCATCCCCTGACCAGGGATGTTCCACTCCGTAGTCCGAAAACGGGCGGGTGTGGTGCGGGGCGCGGGAATCGCCTTCGTGCTCAATGAGGGGAAATTCAGTGATGATGAGCATTTCGCGCAAGCTGAGGACCGGCGCCGTCGCCGCCGCCACGATGATCGCTCTCCCGGTCCTCGGCCTGGCCGCGGCCGGCCCGGCCGCCGCCGGCAGCTGCGACTTCGGCGGTGGCGCCGGTGACAGCTGCACCTCGCGGTTCGTCCCGACGGCGTCCAACTGCGCCGGCATCTTCGACTACCTGCGCTCGCACGGCGGGAACATCGGCGCGATGAGCAACACCTTCCAGAACGAGTGGCGCCAGTGCGCGGCCGGCCCCATCGCGGGTGGCTTCGGCAAGGGCTGACCAGTACCCCGGTGCTGGTGACGGCGCTCCGTGCGGGTTCCCGCGCGGGGCGCCGTCCCGCGTCCCGCCACCGGAGCGGCGCACGCGGCTGTCACGGCCCTCGGGGCTGTCACGGCCCTTGGGGCCTCACGCCCTCACGGCCCTCACGGCCCTTATGGCCCTTATAGCCTCACGGCTTCACGGCTTCACGGCCACAGCAGCTCGCGGGTCCAGCCGGACTGGGCCGTGCGGCGGTAGCGCAGGCGGACGTGTCGGCGGGCCGCGTCGCCCTGGAAGAACTCCGCCTCCGCCGGCTCCAGTACGTACCGGGTCCAGGTCGGTGCCGGGGCGTCCGGCTCCGTGCCCGCCCGCTCCCAGGCCGCCGCCGAAGCCCCGGCCAGCTCCTCCAGGGAGCCCAGCACCTCGCTCTGCCGGCCGGTCAGCGCCGCCGCCAGCGCGCCGCGCGAGCGCACCGCCAGGTCCTCCCGGCTCTCCCGCTCCCCGCAGGCGGTGACCCGTCCCCGGACGCGGACCTGCCGGCCCACCGCCGGCCAGTAGAACACCAGCGCCGCCTCCGGACGCCCGGCCAGCTGGCGTCCCTTGGCGCTGGTGGCGTGCGAGGCGAAGTGCCAGCCCCGCCCGTCCGCCTCGTGCAGCATCAGGATCCGTACGTCGGGCCGCCCGTCCGCGTCCGCGGTCGCCAGGCCCATGGTGTGCGGCTCCGGCTGCCCCGCCCGGGCGGCGTGCACGAACCACTCCCGGAACAGCTCCACGGGTTCGGCGGGCGCCGCGGCCGGATCGAAGGCGGGCAGCGCGGTGTCCCACACGCGCAGGGAGTGCAGGACCTCATGGAACTCCGAGTCACCGATCATGGCGCCCAGGCTAACGGCGGCCCCACTCGCCCCGGCGGCCTGAGCGTCCTCAGGGCTCTGGCGTCCCAGGTCGCCACGCGTAGCGGATGTCCGGCTCGCGTTCCTCGTTGCGGTGCCCGTCGGTGCGCTCGGCGGCTACGAAGCCGTGCCGCTCATAGAAGCGTCGTGCGGACTCGTTGACCTGGAACGTCCACAGCGTCAGTCCGGCCGGACGGTGCTGCTTCGCCAGGTCCACCAGGCGGCTGCCGATGCCCTGCCCCTGCCAGGCCGGATCGAGGTAGAGCTGGTCCAGCTCCTCCGCTTCCAGCACCATCATCCCGACCGCAGAGCCCGCCACCGTCGCCACCCACACCTCCCGGCCGGGCACGACCACCTCCCGGAACCAGGACCGGACCTGGTCGTCCGTATGCGCCCGGCGCACGCCCGGAAGCGCCGCCGCGAAGGAACGCAGCCAGACGTCGGCCACCGCAGCGGCGTCGGAGTCGGCCGCACGGCGTATGACGCAGCTGTTGATCTCCACAGCGACGCATGCTCGCAGACCCGCGATGCGGCCGCACCCGACTTCGCCGGTGATGCACCCGTCAAAGGCCGTATCGGCGGCGGACGTTGCCTGCCCGGGGCCGCCTCCCGCTCGCCCTCACCCCCGGCCCAGCAGGACCGTGCCCGAGGAGCAGAACCAGCCTCCCGTGCCCGAGGCCAGGGCGACCTCTGGCAGGCCGGTGCCGCCCCGGCGGGTGACCTGGCGGTCCGGGCCCGCCTCGCCGCGCAGCTGGCGGACGGCCTCCACCAGCAGGAACAGCCCGCGCATGCCCGGGTGGCAGGCCGAGAGGCCGCCGCCGTCCGTGTTGACCGGGAGTTCGCCGCCGAGCAGCAGCCGGCCCTTCTCCACGAAGGCGCCGCCCTCGCCCTTGGCGCAGAAGCCGAGGTCCTCCAGCGTCACCAGGGTCATGTACGTGAAGGCGTCGTAGATCTCCGCGAGGTCCACGTCCGCCGGGGTGAGGCCCGCGCGGGCGAAGGCGCGGCGGCCCGAGACGGCCGCGGGGGAGACGGTGAAGTCCTCCCACTCCGACATCGTCGTGTGCGAGACGGACGTACCCGTGCCCAGGACCCAGACGGGCGCCTTCGCCGTGTCCGGGACGTATTCCTCCGCCGCCAGGAGCACCGCGCAGCCGCCGTCGGAGCGGATGCAGCAGTGCAGCTTGGTGAAGGGGTCGGCGATCGGCTCCGAGGCGAGGACGTCCTCGACGGTGATCGGGTCGCGGAACATCGCCTCCGGGTTGGCCGCGGCGTTCGCCCGGGCCTGGACGGCCACCGAGGCGAGCTGTTCCAGCGTCGTCCCGTACTCGTGCATGTGCCGGCGCGCCGCCATCGCGTACTTGGCGACCAGCGTGTGCCCGTACGGCACCTCGAACTGGAGCGGTCCGCGCGAGCCGAACGACAGGTTCGACGTGCGCCGGCGGGCCTTGATGTCGGCGCGGGCCGTGGACCCGTAGACCAGCAGGACGGCGTTGGCGTGCCCGGCGGCGATGGCGTCGGCGGCGTGGGCCGCCATCACCTCCCACGTCGAGCCGCCGACGGACGTCGAGTCCACCCAGGTGGGCCGCAGTCCGAGGTACTCGGCGACCTCCACGGGGGCCAGCACACCGAGGCCGGCCGAGGCGAAGCCGTCGATGACGGAGCGGTCCAGGCCGGAGTCGGCCAGCGCCCGGCGGGCAGCCTGCGCGTGCAGGGCGTAGGGGGTCGGGCCGTCCACCCGGCCGCAGTCCGACAGGGCGACGCCGACCACCGCGACCCGGCGGCGGGGTGCGGGCAGGGACGGGGGCTCGGGCGGTGCAGACAGGGGTCCAGGCATGGGACGACGGTACATCTGACGTCGTGTCAGATGTAACCCCGCGCCGGCCCCTTCGAAGCCCGCCTCCGCACCCTGGGCTTCTCGCCCCCGCCGCCCTAACATGACGCCCCGTCAGTTACGGGAGGAGCCCCGACGATGGATGCCGCCTTCACCGCGGAACAGGACGAGATGCGCCGTACCCTGCGCGAGATCCTGGCCAGACACTGCGGCCCGGACGAGGTCAGAAGCGCCGTCCGGACCGACGCCGGCTACGACCCCGGGCTGTGGCAGCGGCTCTCCCGGCAGCTCGGCCTGCCCGGCATCGCCATCGCCGAGGAGTACGGGGGCGTCGGCTGCGCCCCCGCCGACCTGGCCCTGGCCTGCGAGGAGACCGGGCGCGTGCTGCTGCCCTCCCCGCTGCTGGCCACCGCCGCCCTCGCCGCCCCGCTGGTCGCCGCCCTCGGCACCGCCGCGCAGCGCTCGGCCCTGCTGCCCGCGCTCGCCGCCGGTGAGCTGACCGCCGCGCTGGCCGTCCCCGGCCCGGCTCTGGCCACCGCCCTGGCCCTGACCGGCGACAACGCCCCCGGCGACTGGGCCGGCGGGGGCCGCGCGGGCGGGGTGCAGGCCCGGGCCGGCGACGGCGGCTGGCGGCTCTACGGGGAGGTGGCCCAGGTACTCGACGGGCACAGCGCCGGCCTGCTCCTGGTCGCCGCGCACACCGGCGGCTTCGCCCGGGCCCGGACCCTGCTGTTCCTCGTACGGGGGGACGCGCCCGGCCTCGTACGGGCCCGGCAGGCCACCTTGGACGAGACCCGCCCGCAGGGCCGGATCCAGCTGCGGGAGGTGCCGGCCGAACCGCTGGGCCCCGCCCCGGGCGCGGCCCCCCTCGCCGCCCTCGCCGCGGCCGGCCGGTACGCCGCCGCCGTCCTCGCCGCGGAGGCGGCCGGCGCGGCCGGGCAGGCGCTGGACCGCACCGTGGACCACGTACGGCGGCGCGAGCAGTTCGGCCGGCCCATCGGCTCCTTCCAGGCGGTCAGGCACCGTCTCGCCGACCTCTACGTCCAGGTCCAGGCGGCCCGCTCCGCCGCCTACTACGCCGCCTGGGACCCCGAGCAGGGCGGCCTGGCCCTCGCCCAGGCCCTGGAAGCCCTGCGGACCACCGCCGGCGAGGCCATCCAGCTGCACGGGGGCATCGGCTTCACCTGGGAGCACGACGCCCACCTCTACTTCAAGCGGGCCGCCGCCGACGAGCTGCTCTTCGGCCCGGTCCACCGGCTCCGCGCCCACGCCGCGGACCGCGCCGGCCTCTTCGCGGCGCCCTCCGCCCCCTCGGTGACCTCGGAAAGGGCGGCCGTCTGATGGCTCCGCGCGCGAACCTCCCCGTCAAGCTCGTCCAGAAGGTCTCCTCGACCCTCCTCTTCGCGAAGGTCGCCCCGCACGTCATTCCCGCCCTGGACAAGGCGGTGCACCGCCTCACCGGAGGAAAGGTGCTGCTCAGCGCCCGGATGCTGCCGGGGGTGATCCTCACCGCCCGGGGTGCGAAGAGCGGTGAGCCGCGCACCACGCCGCTCGCCTGCATGCCGGAGGACGGAGGCACGAGCTGGCTGCTGATCGGGTCCAACTTCGGCCGCCCCGGCCACCCCGCCTGGACCGGGAACCTGCTCAGGAACCCGGACGCGGAGGTGAACTGGCAGGGGCGGGACATCGCGGTACGGGCCCGCCTGCTGGAGGGGGCCGAACGGGCACAGGCGTGGCGGGAGGTACTGAGGTTCTGGCCGCCGTACGCGACGTACCAGGCGCGCATCGAGAGGGAGATCAGGCTGTTCCGCCTGGAGCGGCGCTGACCCCGGCCGCGGGGGGAACGAGGCCGGCGAGTGAGCCGGCGGACCCCGCGAGGGGGTCCGCCGTCACCTCGTCGGCTTCTTGCCGGTCATGCCCAGGTGGACGAGGAGCGCCAGGTTCGGCTTGAGCTCGGCCTGCTTGACGCCCCAGGTCTGGAAGCCCTTCTGGTGCGAGGCGACCGCGGCCAGCATCGCCACCAGCGAACCGGCCATCGCCGCCGGGCTGAGGTCCTTGTCGACCCTGCCCTTGGCCTGGAGCTCCTTCATGGACTCCGTCAGGGAGTTGGTGACGGAGTTCAGGATCTTCATGCGGATCTTGTAGAACCGCTTGTCGCCCTCCGCCGCGCCGAGGTCGACCACGCGCAGGATCGCGTCGTTGCGCCGCCAGAAGTCCAGGAATCCCTCGACCAGTTCCTCGGCCGCGGCCCAGCCGGCCTTGCCGACCCAGTTGCGGCCTTCGACGAGGGCCGTCAACTGGGCTCCCTCCGCGGCCATGTGTTCGGCGATCTCCAGGACGGCACCTTCGACGTCCGGAAAGTACTGGTAGAAGGTGGCGGGGCTGGTACCGGCCTTGCGCGCGACGTCGATCACCTTGACGTCGCGGTACGGCGAGGAGCTGAGCATCTCGCTGAGGCAGTCGAGCAGCTTCTGCCGTGTCGCCTGGCCGCGCCGGCCGGCGACACGCCCGTCGACGGTGCGTACTTGTCCTGTCATGCCGTCAGCTTACCGAGGGGGATCGGGCGCGCTATTCGGCCGCCTGCAAATGGGGTTAAGACCCCGGCGACCAGCGCGGGAGCGGTCGTGGACCCTTCCGGGGCGACGGAATCCGGCCGAATCGGGAGGGGCTGCGTGAGGGGCCGCACCCCGTCCCGTACCGCGCGTATCCCCCGAATAGTCTTATCAACAGGGTGTGGACAACGTGCGGGGCTGACCATGTCCAACAGGGACGACCCGGAGCAAACGGAAGGAACCTCCCCATGGTGGCATTCGCGGAAGGATCCCCCTGCTGGGTCGACGCCTCGCTGCCCGACGTCGAGGCGGGCAAGCGGTTCTACGGCGAGCTCTTCGGATGGACCTTCGGCGACAGCGCCGGCCCCGAGTACGGCGGCTACACCCAGGCGTACAGCCGCGGCCGCAACGTCGCCGCCCTCGCCCCCAAGCCCGACGGCCGGATGCCCACCGTCTGGGGCGTCTACCTGTACACCGCCGACGCCTACGCCTGCGCGGCCCGTATCCGCGCCGCCGGCGGCCAGATGGTGATGGACCCCCAGCCCGTCGGCCCCTACGGCACCGCCGCCCTCGCCGCCGACCCGGGCGGGGCCGTCTTCGGGCTCTGGCAGCCCGGCACCCACCACGGCTTCGACGCCCAGGGCGAGCCGAACACCTACTGCTGGGCCGAGCTCTACACCCGCGCCCGCGACGCGGTGGACGTGTTCTACGCCACCGTCTTCGGCTACGTCCCCGAGGACCAGGACGACCCCGACGCCCCCGAGGGCTCCGGCGCCGAGTACCGCCTGTGGTCCCCGCCCGGCAGCGCGCCCGGCGCCGAGACCGCCGTCCTGGGCCGCAGCCTGATCACCGACGCCTTCCCGGAGATCATGCCGGCCCACTTCCTGGCCTACTTCGCCGTCCCCGACTGCGACAGGGCCGTGGCCACCGTGCAGCGCCTCGGCGGGCGGGTGACCGCCGATCCGTTCGACACCCCGTACGGCCGGATCGCCGTCGTCGCCGACAATCAGGGGGCCGTCTTCGCCCTCCTGTCGGAGCCGCGCGGCGACGGTGACCCGGAGCAGGGGCCGGACCAGGCGCGGGCCTGACAGAATCAGGATCGCGCGACTCCTGGCCACGGGCCCGGAGTCGGACGCCGCACGCGGCGGGACGGGGCGCCGTTCCGCCGGTGGCGCGCCGTACGGGACACCGGGCGGGCGCCCGCGTGCAGGTGCGCGCGCCGGTGGACGCGCCGGTGGGAAGAGCGGGCCCGGGCAGAGGGCCCGTACGGGGAGGTGTGGAGGCGAGTGGTGGAGCAGCTGACGCAGCACGACCCGAGACGGATCGGCCCCTTCGAGGTGCTGGGACGGCTCGGCGCCGGCGGCATGGGGCTGGTCTATCTCGCGCGGTCGGCGTCCGGTCGGCGGGTCGCGATCAAGACGGTGCGCACCGAGCTCGCCGAGGACCAGCTCTTCCGCGTGCGGTTCACGCGCGAGGTCGAGGCGGCGCGCGCGGTGTCCGGTTTCTACACCGCGGCCGTGGTCGACGCCGACCCGCGGGCGGCCGTGCCGTGGCTGGCGACCGCGTACGTGCCGGCGCCCTCGCTGGAGGAGATCGTCAACGAGTGCGGGCCGATGCCCGTCCAGGCCGTACGGTGGCTCGCGGCCGGCATCGCCGAGGCGCTCCAGTCCATCCACGGGGCGGGGCTGGTCCACCGCGACCTGAAGCCGTCGAACGTGCTGGTGGTCGAGGACGGACCGCGGGTGATCGACTTCGGTATCGCGAGCGGTGTGTCCAACACGCGGCTGACGATGACGAACGTGGCCGTCGGCACCCCCGCCTACATGTCGCCCGAGCAGGCGAAGGACTCCCGCAGCGTCAAGGGCGCCAGCGACGTGTTCTCCCTCGGCTCCACCCTCGTCTTCGCCGCGACCGGGCACCCGCCGTACCACGGGGCGAACCCGGTCGAGACGGTGTTCATGCTGCTGCGCGAGGGCCCCAACCTCGACGGGCTCCCCGACGAGCTGCGGCCGCTGATCGACTCCTGCATGCAGATGGAGGCCACCCAGCGCCCGACCCCCGCCGACCTCCAGGCGCAGCTGGCCCCGCACCTCTTCGACGGCGGTGACGACAGCGGGACCGCCTCGGCGTGGCTCCCGGCGCGGGCCGTCGCGATGATCGAGGCCCGGCGCGCGGGGCACCGTACGCCCGTCCCCGGCGTCCCGTCCCCGGCCGGCCCTTCGCGTGCGCCGCAGGGCGGCCCCGCGGGGCCGGGGCGCGCGCCCGGCCCGGATCACGGACCCGGCCCGGGGCACGCGCCCGGCTCCGGCCATGCCCCCGCCGCAGGGCACGGCCCCGCCGCAGGGCCCGTCTCCGCGCCGCCCGTCCCCGGGCCCGCGACGCACCGCCGGTCGCCGCGAGGCACCGCCGACCCGTTCACCGACCCGCGCACCGGGCAGGCCCTGCCGCCGCGTCCCGACCGGCCGCCGCTGGCGCCGGCCTCCTCGGTGCCGGGTGCGCCCGTGCGGCTCGGGGCCTCGCCGGTGTCGATCGGTCCCGGCCCGCGTGCCGCCGCCGCGGCCCCCGACGGGCTCTCCGCCGCCGACTCGGCGACCGGATGGGTGCGCCCGCCTGCCGGTGTCCCGGCGTCCGCCGCGGCGCCGGCGGCGACCCCGTCCGTCCCGGGTCCCGGGCCCTCGCCGGACAGCGGCCGCTGGCGGCCGTGGCGGTTCCGCATGTCGAACGACGTGTGGGGCACCCCGACCGTCGCGGGCGACCTGCTGTACGTGACCTCCTTCGAGGTGCACGCCCTGGACGTCGGCAGCGGCCGGCGCCAGTTCAAGACCCGCGACGTCGCCTGGTCCATGGCGGTCGCCGACGGCCGGATCCACGCCTCCGACGGCCCCTCCCTCTTCGCCCTCGACGCCACCGACGGCTCCGAGCGGTGGCGCCGGGACGCCGACGCCTGGGTGTACGCCCTGCGCGCCGAGCGGGGCACCGTCATCACCGCCACGCGCGGCGGCGGGGTCCAGGGCTGGGAGGCGTCGGGCGGCCAGAAGCTGTGGGAGCTGAGCGGCGCCCAGTGCGACTTCGAGACCCCCGAGGCGGCCCCCGTCCTCCACGACGGCACCGTCTACGTCTGGCAGGACGCCCGGCTGCGCGCCCTCGACGCCCGCTCCGGGCTGGAGGCGTGGTCCTACCCGGTCGGGGACGCGGCCTCCTGCGGCAACGTCCCGGTCCGCGTCACCCCGGCCCCCGACGGCAACGTGTACGTGGCCGCCGGCACCCGGGTGCTGTCCGTCGACCGGGCCTCGGGCCGGGTCCGCTGGCACTTCGAGGCGCCCGCCGTCTTCCTGGCCCCGCCCGCGTTCGCGCCGGGCCCGGCCGTCACGGGCGGCGGGGTCTACCTCGCCGACTACCTGGGCACCGTCTACGCCCTGGACGCCGCCACCGGCAAGGACCGCTGGCGCATCGCCACCGAACCGCGCCCGGCCGCGGACCCGGTGCTGGTGGCGGGCGGCAACGTCCACCTCGGCGCCGGCAGCGCCCTGTACACCCTCGACGCGGTCACCGGCACCCCGAAGTGGCGGTTCGCGGCGGGCGGGGAGATCACCGGCCCGCCGGTGGTCGCGGACGGCCGGGTCCACTTCGGTTCGGCCGACCACTGCCTGTACACCCTCGACGCGGCGGGCGGACAGCTGCGCTGGAAGCTGGCCACCGGCGGGGAGATCACCGGAGCGCCGGTGGCGGAGGCGGGGGTGGTGTACGCGTGCAGCAAGGACCGCTGCGTGTACGCCCTGGACGCCGCCAAGGGCACGGGCACCCGCACGGGAGGCTGACCGGCCGGGGGCCGGCGCGGGGCCGGCGCGAGGGTCGGAGCGAGGGCCGGGGCGCCAGGCGCCCCGGCCTGCCCATATCGGGACGGACCACCCCGTATGGGGGCTGTGTCACGCTGCTTCAGGGCCCCGCCGGGTCGCGTTCCGCACCGGGAGTGACAGGATGGGACCCATGAGCAACGTCTACTTCGACATCAACATCAACGGCGCCCCCGCCGGCCGCATCGTCTTCAACCTCTTCGACGACGTCGTCCCGAAGACCGCGCGCAACTTCCGCGAGCTGGCCACCGGCCAGAACGGCTTCGGCTACGCCGGCTCGGGCTTCCACCGCATCATCCCCCAGTTCATGCTCCAGGGCGGTGACTTCACCAACCACAACGGCACCGGTGGCAAGAGCATCTACGGCGAGAAGTTCGCGGACGAGAACTTCGACCTGAAGCACGACCGCAAGTACCTGCTGTCGATGGCGAACGCCGGCCGCAACACCAACGGCTCGCAGTTCTTCATCACCACCGTCGTCACCCCGTGGCTCGACGGCAAGCACGTCGTCTTCGGCGAGGTCGTCTCGGGCCAGGAGCTCGTCGACCAGATCGAGGCCCTGGGCTCGCCGTCCGGCACCCCCAAGGGCAAGGTCGAGATCGCGGCCTCCGGCGTCGTCGACGCCGCCTGATCCACCCCACGGACGCCGACGGCCCCGCCCCCTCAGGGGGAGCGGGGCCGCCGCCTTTCGCGCGGGAGCCTCGGTGTCGGCGGCCGCTGGTAGCGTGATCCGCCGTTGTCCTCGGGGGAAGGAATCGCGCCATGGTGGCCGGTCGTCATATGAAGTTCACCGCTGTACTCGTCGGTGTGGTGCTCTCGCTCACCGGCTTCTCCGCACACGGCAGGCACGGCGGCGGCAGCGGCGGCCACGGCTGCTCGTCCGGCAAGAGCAGCCACAGCAGCACCTACGACAGCAACAACAGCAGCAACAGCAGCACCGGCAGTGGCAGCGGCACCGGCAAGAGCACGAAGAGCGATCCGCCCGCGCACGCCACGGTCGTCTCCTGCGCCGCTCCGGGCCGGGCGAAGGCCGTCCTCCAGGTCACCTCCGACCTGGACACCCAGCGCACCGTCGACGTGCCGCTCACCTTCGAGGGCAATGCCGGTACCGTCGACCGGACCTCCGTCCGCGTCACGCTCAAGCCGCGCGAGACCCAGACGGTCACCGTCCCGATGCCCGACGCCGCCAAGGCCAACGCCGTCCAGCGCTGCCAGGTCGGCCGCATCAGCTGACCGGTCCGACCGCTGACCGGTCCGACCGCTGACCGGTCCGACCGCTGACCGGTCCGACCGGCTGACCGGCCGGGCCGCTGACCGGCCGGGCCGCTACGGCCGGTCAGCCGGTTCCCAGGGCTCGGGTTCCCCGGCGGGCACCCCCGGCAGCGGTTCGAGGGCCACATCCCGGCGTCGGAGCCGTCGTCGGCGCCCGCGCATCACCGCCGCCGCCAGAAGCAGCAGCGCACCCGCGCCGAAGGCACTGGCGAGCCCGTCGCCGAGGCCCTTCCCGTCGGCGCCGACCGACAGGCCGCCGCCCCCCTGCCCCTGGCGGACCAGCCACAGCACCGCCACGCCCAGCACCACCACGCCCGCCAGGGCCGTCAGCAGCCGCGAGCGCCGCAGGACCGCGGCCAGCGTGACGAGCGCGGCGAAGAGCATCGGCAGCAGCAGCGAGCCCAGCAGCGCGGGCCGGTCGGCGGTGAGGCCGGAACCGGAGAACAGTTCCTCGACGCGGTAGTCACGGCCGTGCCGGCCGTCGTACCAGACGCGGAAGGGGCTCCAGACGGCGACGGCCGCCGCGATCAGCCCCAAGAGCGAACCGATGGCGTTGCGGATCATGCCCGGTCCTCCGGGGTAGGGGTCATGATCCCGACGCTAGCCGGGGCCCCTGGGGCCCGCACCCCGGCCGTGGCGTCCGGTGCGTCAGGAGGCGGCCCGGGCCGCTTCGACGCGGGTGCGCAGGGCCTCGTTCATGGCGGCGAAGCTACGGGCCGTGCCCGGCAGCAGCCCGCCGGCGAAGGGCACCAGCAGCCCCCGGAACCGCTCGCCGTGCACCAGCCGGGTGGTGCGGCGCGGGCCTTCGGAGAGCCGGAGGAAGCGTTCGCCGTCGAAGAGGCCGCGGACCAGGAAGTGCCCGGTCCAGCGCAGCTCCGCCGCCGGTACGCAGACCCCGACCCGGGGGCGGAAGACGGTCCGCTTCCCCGACGGCGTGTACATCGTCAGCCGCAGCTGCTCGCCCGGGGCGATCACGCCCTCGGCCTGCTGGATGAACGGGTTCCAGACGCAGTAGCGGGGCAGGTCCGCCAGGACCTTCCAGACCTCTTCGGGGGTCGCGTCGATGATGATCTCGGTGGTGATGTTGCGTCGCATTTCGCCCGGTTCCTCGTGGTGACATGGTGCTCACCGAAGGGACGCGGGAGTGCGGCGGCCGCCGGGTTCGGTGCAGGGATGCAACCACGGATCCGCCGCGCGGAGGCCGGATGGGGGCCCGGCTTCGCTGGCGGCGCAGAGAGTGGAGGGATTCCTTCCGGCTGCGCGCGGCGAGGGGCCGCCGATCAGCGCAGCCGGAACTCCGTCCCCGGGCGGCGCGCGGCGAACAGGTCCGCCTGGCGGTCCGGCGGGAGGTTGCCCAGGGCGATCAGGGCCGGGGCCTGGGCGAGGGACTGGTGCAGTGCGGCCTGCTTCGCCGACCACAGCGCCCGTACGGTGCCCTGGACGGCTTCCGTCGGGAACGAGGCCAGCGTCCGCGCCGACCGCAGGGCCGCCGCGAGCAGTTCCCCGGGCTCGGCCAGCTCCGAGACCAGGCCGATCTCGTACGCCCGGCGCGCGGAGAGCCGTTCCGCCGTGCCCATCAGGGACATCCGGGCGACCTCCCCGAAGGGCATCCGCTGGGCCATGTACACCGCCTCGTACGCGCTGACCATCCCGTACGAGGTGTGCGGGTCGAAGTAGGTGGCGGTGGTGGCCGACACGATGAACTCCGCCTCGCCCAGCAGGTAGAACGCCCCGCCGCAGGCCATGCCGTTGACGGCGGCCACCACCGGTTTCCACAGGTCGTTCGCCTTGGGGCCGATGCCGGTCAGCGGGTCGTCGACGCAGTACGGGGAGGCCGGCTGCGGCACCCGCGCCGAGCGGTCGATACCGGTACAGAAGGCGGCCGTGCCCGCGCCCGTCAGCACCACCGCCCGCACCCCCTCGTCGAAGCGGAACTCCCGCCATACGGCCGCCAGTTCGGCCGCCGTGTCGAGGTCGACCGCGTTGTGCCGGTGCTCCCGGTCAAGGGTGACGACGGCGACCCCGCTCTCCTCGTCCCGCTCCACCCGCAGGGTCACGGCCGCTCCAGGATCCAGCGCGGGACGGCCATCCCGCCCGTCTCGGTGAACACCACCTGCACTCGCGCCCCGATCCGCAGCCGGGAGGGGTCGACGGAGTCGAGCCGGGCGTCGGCGGAGGCGACCAGGTTCCCGGCCAGCCGGATGTGCGGGGCGTCGGCGAGCTCGACCAGGACGACGTTGTACGGGGCCTGCGCCGCGTACGCGGGCAGCAGCGGGGGGTGCGGCAGGACGTAGGACCAGATCCGGCCCCGCCCGCTCATCAGCCGCCACTCGGAGTCGAAGGACTGGCAGTGCGGGCAGCAGGGCCGGGGCGGGAACCGGAGCCGCCCGCAGGCGGCGCAGCCCTGGACGCGGAGCTCGCCCCGGGCGGCGTACTCCCAGAACGGGGCGCCGTCCTCGTCGGGGACGGGGAGCAGGAGCTGGGGTGCGGTGGTCATCGTGAGGCTCCTCGGGGGTGCGGGGCGGGGGCTCAGGCGCGCAGCAGGATCGCGGAGGTGGGCACGCCCTCGCCCGCCGTCACCAGACAGGTGGCGGCGTCCGGGACCTGGGCGGTGGAGGTGCCGCGCAGTTGCTTGACGCCCTCGTTGATCAGGTTGAAGCCGTGCACGTACGCCTCGCTCAGCCCGCCGCCGCCGGTGTTGAGCGGGAGCCGGCCGCCGATCTCCAGCGCCCCGCCCTCGGTGAAGGCGGCGCCCTCGCCGCGCCCGCAGAAGCCGTAGCCCTCCAGGGAGAGGGGGATCAGGGGAGTGAAGGCGTCGTAGATCTGCGCGACGTCCACGTCGGCGGGCCCGAAGTCGGCGTGCTTCCACAGATGGCGGGCGGCGGTCCAGGCGGGGCCGGCCAGCGGGTCGTCGTTCCAGTAGTTGACCATCCCGTGGTGCTGGGCGGGCAGCCCCTGGGCGGCGGAGTGCACGTAGACGGGCTTGTGCCGGCAGTCGCGGGCCCGCTCGGCGGAGACGATCACGCAGGCCAGCGCCCCGTCGGTCTCCAGGCAGTTGTCGAAGAGGCAGAGCGGGTCGCTGATCATGCGGGAGGACATGTACATCTCGCGGGTCAGCGGGCGGTCGTACATCATCGCGGCGGGGTTCTCGTTGGCCCGGTTGCGGCAGGCCATCGCCACGTTGAAGAGGTGGTCGCGGGTGGCCCCGTACTCGTGCATGTAGCGACGGGCCAGCATGCCGATCTCGTCGGCGGGCCGCAGCAGCCCGAAGGGGCGGGTCCACTGGCCGGGGGTGGGCAGCTGGACGGCCGTGTTCTTCCAGGGCCGCGGTCCGGAACCGCGCTTGCGGGAGCGCCAGGCGACGCCGACGGTGGCCTGGCCGGTGGCTATGGCGGCGGCGAGGTGGCCGACGGTGGCGCAGGAACCGCCGCCGCCGTAGCCGACCTTGGAGAAGAAGGTGACGTCGCCCGCCCCGATGGCCTTGGCGACCTCGACCTCGTCGGTCTCCTCCATGGTGTAGGAGGCGAAGGCGTCGACCTCGCCGGGCGCGATCCCGGCGTCGGCGAGCGCGGCGAGGATCGCCCGGCAGGCCAGCTCCTTCTCCGGAGCGGGTAGCCGCTTGGCAAAGGGGGTCTGGCCGATACCCACAATTGCCGTAGCGTCCTTGAGCGTTGCCGCCATCGCCACCTCCGGGGTGCGCCGGTACTGCTGACAGCCGCGAAGGCTACAGCTAATCTGACGGATAGTCAGCTACCGGGTCCCTGGACACCGCCCAGCGGTAGCCGGGGGAGGGAGGACCGCACGATGAACCAAGCGAAGCCGGACCCGCGGGGGCAGGACGGTCTGGAGCCGGGTGCGGTGGAGCCGGGCTCGGCGGAGGCGGTCGAGGCGACGCCGGGCGCGCGGGGGCCGGCCGGCGCGCGGCCCGGTGCGGTGGGGCCGGAGCCGGCGGAGAGGGATGCCGTAGCTGCGCCGGCGGTGGAGCCACCCCTCGCGGTGGACGCGGCGGGGGCTGAGGCTGCGCTGGAGAAGGCGGCGGCGGGCACGGTGGAGCCGGGTGCGGTGGATTCGGGCGCCGTGGAGGCCGGGGATCCGCGGGGGGATCTGCGCTGGGGGAACGTCGCCGCGCTCGTACGGGACGCCGCCCGGCGCTGGGCCGGCCGTGAGGCCGTGGTCGACGGCCGGACCCGCCTGGACTACGCCCAGCTCGGCGACCGCGTCGAACGGGCCGCCGCGGCCTGCCTCGCCGCCGGGGTCGAACCCGGCGACCGGGTCGCCGTCTGGGCGCCCAACACCGCCGACTGGATCGTCTCCGCCCTCGGCGCCGTCACCGCCGGCGCGGTCCTCGTCCCCCTCAACACCCGCTTCAAGGGCGCCGAGGCCGCCTACGTCCTCCAGCGCAGCCGCGCCCGCCTGCTGTTCGTCACGGGCACCTTCCTGGGCACCTCGTACGTGGCCTCCCTGCGCCGAGCCACCACCGAAGCCCCCGCCCCAGGCACCCCCGGAACCGCCACCGGCCCCGGCTCTGCCCGCGCCTCCGGAACGCACTCCGGGCCCGGCACCCCCGCCACCGGCCCGGCCGGCCCGACCCGCCCCGCCGCAGGCGCTGCCACCGGAACCGGCACCGTCGGCACCCGCCCCCGCCGCGGCCCGCTGCCGGGGCTGCCGGATCTGGAGCAGGTCGTCGTGCTCGCCGACGACGCCCCCGCCGACTTCCGCACCTGGAAGGACTTCCTCGCCGGCGGAGACGCGGTTCCCGCCTCCGCCGTGCGCACCCGGGCCGACGCGATACCCCCGGACGCCCCGTCCGACATCATCTTCACCTCCGGCACCACCGGCAGCCCCAAGGGCGCCGTCATCACCCACGCCCAGACCCTCCGCTGCTACGCCGTCTGGAGCGAGCTCGCCGGGCTGCGCGAGGGCGACCGCTACCTCATCGTCAACCCCTTCTTCCACACCTTCGGCTACAAGGCCGGCATCATCGCCTGCCTGATGCGCGGGGCCACGATGGTCCCCCAGCCCGTCTTCGACGTGGACACCGTCCTCGCCAACATCGCCGCCGAGCGGATCTCCGTACTCCCCGGGCCGCCCACCCTCCACCAGTCGCTGCTCGACCACCCCCAGCGCGAGCACCACGACCTCTCCGCGCTGCGTCTGGTCGTCACCGGAGCCGCCGTCGTCCCCCTCCAGCTCGTCGAACGGCTCCGCGCCGAACTGCGGATCGCCACCGTCCTCACCGCCTACGGGCTCTCCGAGGCCGGCGGCATCGTCACCATGTGCCGCCGTGGCGACCCCGCCGAGGTCATCGCCGCCACCTCCGGCCGCGCCATCCCCGGCACGGAGCTGCGTATCACCGGCCCCGACGGATCCGCGTGCGCACCCGGCACCCCCGGCGAGGTCCGGGTCCGCGGCTACCACGTGATGCGCGGCTACTTCGAGGACCCCGAAGGCACCGCCCGCACCCTCACCCCGGACGGCTGGCTGCGCACCGGCGACGTCGGCGTCCTCGACGCCGCCGGCAACCTGCGCATCACCGACCGGATCAAGGACATGTTCATCGTCGGCGGCTTCAACGCGTACCCGGCCGAGATCGAGCAACTCCTCGGGCTGCACCCGGACGTGGCGGACGTCGCCGTCGTCGGCATCCCCGACCCCCGCCTCGGCGAGGTCGGCAAGGCGTACGCCGTCCGCCGCCCCGGCTCCACCCTCACCGCCGACGACCTGATCGCCTGGTCCCGCCGCGAGATGGCCAACTACAAGGTCCCGCGCGAGGTGGAGTTCGTCCCGTCCCTCCCGCGCAACGCGAGCGGCAAGATCCTGAAGACCCGGCTCCGCGAAAGCCGCCACTGACCCCCGCGCGGCCCCGGCGCACCGGGCTCAGGCCGGCTTGCGCCACACGGAGACGTGCTTCGCGGAGTCCTGGGTGAACGGAGAGCCGTCCCAGTCCCCGACGCGGCGTTCCAGCTCCAGCCCGGCGATCCGCGCCATCAGGTCCAGCTCCGCCGGCCAGGCGTACCGGTGCCGGGAGTTCTCGCGGCGGTAGCGGCCGTCGTCGCCGTCGCGGGTGAAGTGGTGCGAGACGAGGATCTGCTCGACCAGGTCGAAGGTGTCGAAGCCGAGATGCCGCGGCGAGACGTCGAACGGCACCGCGACCTGGCCGGGCGGCAGGAACCGCAGCGGCGGCACGCCCAGCTCGATGACGAACCGGCCGCCGGGCTCCAGGTGCCGTGCGGCGTTGCGGAAGCACTCGACCTGTTCGTCCTGGGTGAGCAGGTTCGAGATGGTGTTGTAGACGAGGTAGACCAGGGTGAAGCGGCCCGGAACCACGGTGGTGGCCATGTCCCCGATGACCACCGGGAGGGTGTCCTCGTCGGTCTTGCGCCGCAGCACCGCCGCCATGTGCTCGGACAGTTCGATGCCCACCACCGGCACGCCGCGTTCCCGGAGCGGGACCCCCACCCGTCCGGTTCCGATGGCGAACTCCAGCGCCCGGCCGTCTCCGGCGAGCTCGGCGAGGAAGGTGAGGGCCGGTCCGAGAACGGCAGCCGAGGAGGCTTCGGCTTCCTCGGCGTCGTAGCGGTCGGCGGTCGCGCGGGTCCACAGTTCACTGCTCGTCACGGGCGGCCACTGTGCCCGGTGCCGGGGGCGCTGTCGACGCATTAAATCCTCCGCGCCGCGGCGTGCACCCCGTCTGCAACCGGCCGCCGGCCTGGTCCAGGGCTGTGCCCGTCACGCACCGACCGCCGCCCGGGCCCCCGCGTTGCCGGGCGTCCTGGGCCGCGCGGCCGTCAGGCCCCCGCGTACGCCAGGTCCGCGCGGGCCGCGCACTCGCGGGCGGCCAGGTCGCGGCCCAGCGGGGACAGGGCCGCGTAGAAGAGGAGCGCGCCGAGCGGGATCAGGTCGAGGCTGGCGGCCATCACGCCCGTGCCGGCCGGCACCGCCGCCGCCCGCCACACCGCGATCCGGCGCCGCACCGCCAGCTGTCCCACGATCCACAGCAGGCCCACGTAGAAGAGCATCGGACCGACCGAGTACACGACGGGCTCCACCCCGGGCCGGCTCTGGATCCGCTCGAAGAGCCGGTTCATCCCCGCCCGGTCGGCGGACGCGAACCCCACCGCCAGGTCGATGCCCGCCTGGACGACGACCGCGGCCGCCCCGGCCAGCCCCAGCCCGGTCGCCGCCCCGGCGCTCCACCGGCCCGCGCGCCCGGCGGGTTCCGTCAGCCGACGCAGGCCGGGGAACACCGCGCCGAACAGCGCCACCCCGAGGGCGAGCGCCAGATGGCCGGCCGTCCAGGCGACCCCGGGCCCGTGGCCCGGGTCGGAGAGCCGCACCAGCCCGTACGCCAGCAGACACAGCGGCGCCCCCGCGAACGCCCCCCGCACGAACCCGGCCCTCCGCGGCCCCCACGGCCGCGCCCCCACGCCACCCCCCGGCACCCTCCGCAACCCTCCAGCCTCCGGCCCCCCGCCCGCCGAACCCGAAATCCCCCGCACAAGCGCCTCGTTGCTCATGGCCCCGATCCTGCGTCCGCCGCCCCCCGCCCCGGATCCGGCATCACCCCGACGCCTACCCCCACCCCACCCCGAGCCGCCCCCGAGACTCCCCACGGCCCCCCGCCGTCCCCCGCGTTAGCCTGCACCGGTGAGCGCGTATCAGACAGTCGTCCGAATCTGGCGGTCCGCCCGGGGACGGGCCTGGGCCGTCGGCGGGGCCGTGGCCGTGCTGGCCGTCGTCGGGAGCGGGCTGCTGCCCGGCCCGGACGGGCCCTCCGACGGCGACGAGGACTCCCCGGCCGGAGCGGGCCAGAGGAAGCCCGGGCTCACCGCGGCCGTGTCCGCGCCCTTCAGCGCCTTCACCGAGGGCTACGACTGCTACCGCATCCCCACCCTCACCACCACCCAGGACGGCACCCTCCTCGCCATCGCCGAAGCCCGTACCTCCGGTTGCGACGACATCGGCGACATCGACCTCGTCCTGAAGCGGTCCACCGACGAAGGCCGCACCTGGGGCCCCCTCCAGGTCATCCGCGGCGCCGGTGACCCCGGCGCCTACGGCAACCCCGCGCCCGTCGTGGACTCCGCCTCCGGCCGCATCACCCTCCTCCACGCCTACAGCACCTGGACCCCGGCCCCCGACGGCAGCCGCGTCCGGGGCCCCCGCGAACTGCGCGTGGCGCACAGCACCGACGACGGCGCCAGCTGGACCACCGACCCCGCACCGCAGCCCCAGCTCAAGGGCGCCGACTGGGCCTGGGTCTCCGTCGGTCCCGGCCACGGCGTCCAGCTCACCCCCACCCGCCCCGACCGCCCCGGCCGCCTCGTCGTCAGCGCCGACTACCGCACCGAGTCCGGCGAGTCCGGCGCCCAGCTCCTCTACAGCGACGACGGCGGCCTCACCTGGAAGCCCGGCGCCCGCTGGGGCGCCCCCGAAGGCACCCCCGCCCCCAACGAACCCGCCCTCACCCAGCTCCCCGACGGCCGGATCTACGTCAACGCCCGCTCCACCGCCACCTGCGGCACCTCCGACCACCGCGTCTCGGCGATCATCGACGACGCCGCCGTGCCCGAGGTCCCCGCCCCCGGCTTCGTCCCCGTCAGCGGCCTGCCCGCCCCGCCCGCCTCCGGATCCGTACTCCAGCTCCCCGGCGGCCCCCTGCTGCTGTCCGCGCCCAGCCGCCCCGGCGCCGAGTTCTCCGACCGCTGGACCCTGGCCGTACGCACCTCACAGGACGAGGGCCGCACCTGGTCCAAGGACGGCGCCGTCGTGCTGCGCGAACGCGCCGGCTACTCCGACATGGCGGCCCTCCCCGGCGGCCGCGTCGGCCTGCTCTACGAGACCGCCAACGGCACCCCCCACGGCTACATCAGGTTCACCGCCTTCGGCCCCCACGAACTGCGCGCCGCCGCCGAGGACCTCACCCCGCGCCGCACCGATGACGCCACCGGCCACCACAACGACGCCGTCGTCCACGGCTCCCCCCGCCTGGGCAACCGCCCCGGCGGCGGCAGGGCCCTGCGCTTCGACGGCAAGGACGACTTCCTCCGCCTCATCGACTGCCCCGACGAACTCCGCGTCGGGGAAAGGGACTTCGCGCTCGCCGTCTGGGTGCAGTACAAGACCCGCGGGCAGGACCGGGACAGCGGCCGGCGCCAGCCCCTCGTCTGGGCCTACGGGCAGGGCCCCACCGCCCGGCAGATCCGCATCGAGGCCGACCCCGCCACCGGCCGCCTCGAAGCCACCGTCAACGCCGGAACGGGGCCCGTCTCGGTGACGGCCCGCACCCGCACCGACGACGACACCTGGCACCACGTCGTCCTCCAGCGCATCGGCGGCCGCCTCGAACTCTCCGTGGACGGCGCCTCGCCGGCCACCGCCACCGGGGCGGCCGGCGACCTGCGTCCCGCCGGCGCCTTCACCATCCACCTCGGCACCCAGCCCGACTACCGGGCCTACTACGCGGGCGCCCTGGACGACGTACGCCTCTACGGCCGCTCCCTGTCCCGCAACGACATGGCCCGCCTGCGCGACGGCCACGACGTCACCGACCAGGAACGCGTCCACCTCCCCTTCGACGGCATCCGCTGAGCCGGCACTTCGAAAGGCCCCGAAGAACCCTAGAGCCCCGGCTTGCGGGCCAGCAGCAGCCGCCAGTGCGGGGTGCCGTCCTCGCGCAGGCCGAAGGGGGCCAGCGGGACCGTCTCCACGGTGAAGCCCGCCGCCCTCAGGTCCGCCCGGACCGGGCCGAAGGGGAAGGTGCGGTAGTACATGACGAAGGGCGGCCGCCACACCGCGTTGCGCACCCGCATCGCCGCGTCGAAGCCCGCCGCCGCCCACCACACGGGCGAGGTCGGCGCCACCGGGGCGCCGACCGGGAAGGCGAACACCCCGCCGGGGCGCAGCGCACGGTAGACCCCGCCGAAGAGGGCGGGCCGCTCGGCGGGGAGGAAGTGGCCGAAGGCGCCGAAGCTGACCGCGAGGTCGTACGCGTTCCAGAGCCGCTCGGGCAGCGCCAGCGCGTCGGCCCGCACGAGGTCCACGCCCTCGGGGTGCGCCCGCGCGGCCTCCGCGAGCATCCCGGCGCTGACGTCGACCCCGGTGACCCGGTCCCGGCACAGGCGGCGCAGCATCCCCAGACCGGCGCCGGTACCGCAGCAGACGTCCAGGCCGCTGCCGAAGGAGCCCTCCCCCTGGGCGAGGGCCTCCTCGACGGCGTCGAGCATGCGGTCCGGGGTGCGGAAGGGCGTCCGGTCGAACTTGGGGGCGAGCAGGTCGTAGCCCCGCTCGACCGAGGAGAGGGCCTGGACGGCCAGTTCGCGCAGGCTCGGGCCCTGGGAGGTGAACACGGCCTCAGCCTAGCCACCGGGTGGCGCCGCCGGGGCGGGTCCGGCGCACCCGTCCGGGCGGTGACCGGGCGGGGGAGCGCCTGCGGACGTACGGGTGCGCGGCGGCCGCGGTGGTCCCCCTCCGGCCACCGCGACCGCCGCTCCCGGGGCGTACGTTCCCCCGTACCTTCCCCCGTACGTTCCCCGTGCGGGCGCACCCGGATTCCCCCGAATCCCCCGTGAGCCCACCCGCACGTCCCCCGTACTTCCCCTGTTCCCCCCCGTTGCCCCCGTTGCCCCCGTGCTCCCCCGTACGTCCTCGGGCGGTCCCCCGTACGTCCCCCGTACGACCGCTCAAGGCCCCCCGTACGTCTCCCCCGTGGGCCCCCGTGGGTCCTGCCGTCCGCCTCCGCGTCAGCGGTCGCCCCCGCGACCGCTGACGCGGCAGCGCCCGTTACGGGAGCGGGCCGGACGCGTGGTTGTCCATCGCCACGATGTCGAGGTCCGAGGCGTGGTTGTCCAGCGGCTTGTCACCGGGCGCGGCCTGGGCCGGCGGCTGGGCCGGCGGGTCGTCCAGCGGGTTCAGACCGGCACCGGAAGCATGGTTGTCGAGCGGTCTGATGTCGCCGTCGAGCGGCAGGATGTTCTCGTTCGTCGCCATCGACTCTCCTCATCTCGTACTCGTATGTGACCTGGTGGTGGGCGGTGACCCGTTCGGCGATTCCCCCGTGGACCGCCGAACGGGTGGTCCACCAGCCGGCCCGGGTGCCCCCCGACGCCCCGGGTCGATGCACTCATCCTGCCGTTCGGCGATAAACGAACGATGAACGCGTCCGTCCATCGTCCGTCCACCGGACCTCCGCCGACCGCCCACCGGCCAGGACCCCGGGTCAGAAGGGTCAGAGAGGGCCGGAGAGGGTCAGGCGGCCAGTTCCGACGCCAGCAGGGCCCGCACCTCGGCCAGCTCCGCCGAGCCCAGCTGGAGGAACACGGCCTCGGCGTCCCGCCAGCACGCCCGCGCCCGGTCCGCCTGGCCGAGCTGGCGCAGCGCCTTGCCCAGGACGGTCAGCACCGTCGCCCGGCGCCACTCCCCGCCGATCCCGCGCAGGGCGATGGCCTGCTCGGCGTGCTTGGCGGCCAGGGCGGGACGCAGGGCCGCCAGGTGCGCCTCGGCGAGCCGGAAGTGCGTCACGCCCTCCCACAGGGGCTGCCGGTTGTCGTGGAACAGCGACAGCGCCTCGCCGAGCTGCTCCAGCGCCTCCGTGAGCCGTCCGGCCTGGGTGAGGGCGATGCCCAGCGCGTAGCGGCCGTTGGCCAGGCGCAGGGTCAGGCCCATCCGGTCGTATATGGCGATGCCCTGCTGCGCGAGGTCGATGGCGCTGGAGAGCCGGCCCAGGACGACGTGGATCCGGGAGAGGTTGCACAGGGCGCTGGCCTCGCCGATGAAGTTGCCGTCGGCGCGGAAGTTCTCGATGGCCTCCAGTAGGAAGCGCTCCCCGTCGGTGTGCCGCTTCTGGTAGAGGGCGATGATCCCGCGGTCGTTGGGCGCCCAGCAGCTGGGCAGCGGGTCACCGGCCAGCCGGGCCAGCTCCATCGCCTGACGGGCCTGGTCGTCGGCCTCGTCGAAGCGGCCGACGAAGAGGTGGACCATGGTCAGGGTGGTCCGCGCCCGGCCCTCGGTGCGCGGGTCCCCGGCGGCGCGCGCGGCCTCGCACACGGTCAGCGCGGCCGACTCGTACTGCTTGGAGTTGGCCCCCGACTCGGAGAGGTCCTTGGCGGCCCACAGCAGGTCCACGGCCCGGCGCAGCGCCTCCGGCCGCCCCGCGGACTGCCGTACGCAGGCCAGCAGCGGGTCTGCCTCGGCGAACAGCCAGTCCAGGGCGGCGCGGGGTTCGGTGAGGACGAGTCCGGGGTGGCGGGTGGCGGACAGGTGGGCGGGCAGCCGGTCGCCGGGCCGCTCCAGGGCGTACACGCGCGAGGCGGTGGCGAGGTAGAAGTCGAGGAGCCGGTCGAGGGCGGCCTCGCGCCCGCAGGGGGGCTGCTCGTCGCGTTCGGCGCACGCACGCGCGTAGAGGCGTACGAGGTCGTGGAAGCGGTAGCGGCCGGGGGCGGCCGATTCCAGGAGGGAGCAGTCGACCAGGGCTTCGAGGAGGTCCTCGGTGTCGTGCTCGGGCAGGTCGAGGACGGCGGCCGCGGCGGCCAGGGAGATGTCGGGGCCGTCGGCGAGGCCGAGCAGGCGGAAGGCGCGCTGCTGGGCGGGCTCCAGCTGGCCGTAGCCGAGCTCGAAGGTGGCCTTGACGGCGAGGTCGCCGGACTGGAGCTCGTCCAGGCGGCGGCGCTCGTCGGCGAGTTTGGCGGCGAGGACGGAGACGGTCCAGGTGCGGCGGGCGGCGAGCCGGGAGGCGGCGATGCGGATGGCCAGCGGCAGGAACCCGCAGGCGCCGACGACGTCGAGGGCGGCCTGGCGTTCGGCGCCGACGCGTTCGGCGCCGACGATACGGGTGAACAGCTGCAGGGCCTCCTCGGGGCTCATCACGTCGAGGTCGACGAGATGGGCGCCGGCGAGGCCCGACATCCGGACCCTGCTGGTGACGAGGGCCGCGCAGCCCGCGGTGCCGGGGAGCAGCGGGCGGACCTGGGCGGCGTCGCGGGCGTTGTCGAGGAGGACCAGGACGCGGCGGCCGTCGAGGGTGGAGCGGTAGAGGGCGGCCCGGTCGGCGGGGGAGTCGGGGATGGCGCTGTCGGGGGTGCCGAGGGCCCGCAGGAAGGAGCCGAGGACGGCTTCGGGGAGGGCGGGGCGGGGGTCGGTGCCCTGGAGGTCGACGTAGAGCTGGCCGTCGGGGAAGTGCGGGCGTGCGGCGTGGGCGACGTGGACGGCGAGGGTGGTCTTGCCGACGCCGCCGATGCCGGCGAGCGCGGAGACGGCCATGACCTGCCCGTCGGAGCCCGAGAGGATCGCGCCGAGTTCGCTGACGAAGGGGCTGCGGCCGGTGAAGTCCGGAATGGTGGCCGGGAGCTGGGCGGGGAGGACCGCCGCGGGGGCGGCGGCCGGGGCGGGGTCCTCGGCGCGGGCCAGTTCGGCGTCGGCGTTGAGGATGCGCTGCTGGAGGGCGGAGAGCTCGGGCCGCGGGTCGACGCCGAGTTCGTCGGCGAGGAGCCGGCGGGTGTCCGCGTAGACGGCGAGGGCCTCGGCCTGGCGGCCGCTGCGGTAGAGGGCGAGCATCAGCAGCTCGCGCAGCCGTTCGCGCAGCGGGTGGGCGGCGGTGAGGGCGGTCAGCTCGGAGACGGCCTCGGCGTGCTGGCCGGTCTCCAGGTCCAGGTCGAGGCGGGTCTCCAGCAGCTGGAGCCGCCATTCGCCGAGCCGGGTGCGCTCGGTCTCGGCGTGCGGGCCGGGGACCCCGGCGAGGGGTTCGCCGTCCCACAGGTCCAGGGCGCGGGCCAGCAGCGTGCGGGCCAGGGCGCGGTCCCCCGAGGTGCGGGCCTTCTCGGCGTCGGCGGCGAGGGAGCGGGCGATGCCGAGGTCGAGGGCCTCCTGCTGGGGCAGCCGGATGGCGTAGCCGCCGGCGTCGCTGACGAGCAGCTCGGGGTCGAGGACCTTGCGGAGCCGGGAGGCGTAGGTGCGGATGGTGGCGAGAGCCTGCTGCGGCGGGTCCTCGCCCCAGATGGCGTCGATGAGCTCGGGCGCGGTGGCGGTGCGGCCGTCGCGCAGCAGGAGCGTGGCGAGCAGGGCGCGCTGCTGGGGGCTGCCGGAGGGCAGCGGATCGCTGCCGCGCCACGCCCGGATGGGTCCGAGCACGGCGAACCGGTGGTGTCCGCGGGCCGGCGTCCCGGGGGCCCCGGGCGCGTGGGCGGGCGTGCCGGGACCGTCGGAGTCGCTCGGCTGGTGCGGGATGGTCGGGTCGCCGTCCATCTGTCCTCCCCCTGCCTTCCGTCGGTTCAAGGGCCAGTCTGCCCTGTGTTGTGCGTACGCGTCAGCCCGTGGCGGAGCCATCCGCTCCCGGCCGGGGAACGGCCGGGCGACGACTGGCGCCCGAAGAGCTGACGATCCGTCAGTTCACCGCTACCGTGGAAGCCATGGAGACCTTCCCCAAGATCATCTCGGTGGACGACCACACGGTGGAGCCCCCTCACGTCTGGCGGGACCGGCTCCCGTCCCGGTACCGCGACACCGGCCCCCGGGTCGTCCGCGCCCCCCTGAAGGAAATGACCTTCCTCGGCGGCAAGTTCGCGCCCGTCATGGGCGCGAAGGGCGACGACGGCCCCGTCGGCGACTGGTGGGTGTACGAGGATCTGCACCGGCCGCTCACCCGCCTGGACACCGCCGTCGGGTACGACCGTGACGAGATCAAACTGGAAGTCATCACCTACGAGCAGATGCGCCCCGGCTCCTTCTCGGTTCCCGAGCGCCTCGCCGACATGGACGTCAACCACGTCCAGTCCGCCCTCTGCTTCCCCACCTTCCCGCGCTTCTGCGGCCAGACCTTCACCGAGTCCAAGGACCGCGAGCTCGGGCTGCTCGGCGTACGCGCCTACAACGACTGGATGGTGGAGGAGTGGTGCGGCCCCCTCGCGGCGGGCCGCCTGATCCCCCTGACCCTCGTCCCGCTGTGGGACGCCCGCCTGGCCGCCGAGGAGGTCCGCCGCAACGCCGCGCGGGGCGTGCGCGCCGTCGCCTTCTCCGAGATACCGCCGCACCTGGGGCTCCCGTCCATCCACACGGACGAGTGGGACCCCTTCCTGCGCGCCTGCGACGAGACGGGCACGGTCATCGCGATGCACATCGGCTCCTCCTCGCGGATGCCCTCCACCTCGGCGGACGCCCCGCCGGCCGTCGGCTCCACCATCACCTTCGCCAACTGCTGCTTCTCGATGGTCGACTGGCTGATGAGCGGCAAGTTCGAACGCTTCCCCCACCTGAAGATCATGTACGCGGAGGGGCAGATCGGCTGGATCCCCTACATCCTGGAGCGCGCGGACGTGGTCTGGGAGGAGAACCGGGGCTGGGGCGGGGTCGCCGACAAGGTCCACCGCCCGCCGTCCGAGCTCTTCGCCGAGCACGTCTTCGGCTGCTTCTTCGACGACCCCTTCGGCCTGCGGAACCTCGGCTCCATCGGCGTGGGCAACGTCCTCTACGAGACGGACTACCCGCACTCGGACTCCACCTGGCCCAAGTCCCGCGAGGTCGGCGAGGCCCAGATGGGCCACCTGGACCGCGAGGTCGTCGAGCGCATCGTGCGCGGCAACGCCATCGACCTCCTCGGCCTCACCCCGGACGGGCTGTGGGCGGGGGCGTGAAACGGCCGTAGGGGGGCAGGGGCATCGGGCCGTGCCCCACCGCCGGAATCCCGCCATACCAGCGGCGCGCGAGGCCCTGACCTTGCACCCCGGCGCGTCCCCGGGGCATGCTTCGCCAGGGCAAAGCGGGAGGGATCATGGCGGTGGACAAGCGGTCCGTGGTGACGGCGGTGCTGTGCGCCGTGGCGGCGCTGGGCGCCTCGGCGGCGGTGGCCGAGCTGGTTCCGCCTCCCGAGACGACCGCCCCCGTGCACGCCAAGTCGGCCGTACCCTCCGGCTCGGCCAGCGCGCCTTCGCGTTCGCAAGCGTCGAAGCCGCAGCTGACCAAGCCCCAGCCGGCCAAGCCGCAGTCGTCCGCCGCCGCCCCCAGGCCGGGCAACGCCACCGCCTTCACCGGCGCCCTGTTCACCGGGGGCCTGGACGGCGACCACTTCTGCACCGCGACGGTCGTCCGCAGCCCCGGCAAGAACCTGCTGATCACCGCCGGGCACTGCCTGCTGGAGGGCGAGCAGACCCGCGACGGCGGCGCCGTCTTCGCACCCGCGTACGCGAACGGTGTCGCCCCGTACGGTGTCTGGAAGATAGAGCGCGTCTACGAGGACAAGCGCTGGGCCGACGACACGGACGACGACTACGACCTCGCCTTCGCCCGCGTCGCCCCCGACGACAAGGGGCGCAACATCGAGGACCTCACCGGCGGCGCCCCCCTGGACGCCAGCGGGCGCGCGGGCGAGGAGGTCACGGTGACGGGCTACCCCGCCGACCGGAAGGTCCCCCGCACCTGCACGGCGGTCGCCGTACGCACCAGCGAGCGCGAGCAGCGCTTCGACTGCGCCGACTTCCCCGGCGGGACCAGCGGCAGCGCCTGGCTGGGCCGGGACGGCAAGATCATCGGCATCCTGACCGGCGGCGACACCGACGACGTCTCCACCAGCACCGTCCTCGGCGACTACGCCGCCCAGCTCTACGCGCAGGCCACCAAGCGCTGACCCGCCCTCCCCCGCACGGGGGAGACGGCTCCCCCATGAGCGGGATGCCCGGGCGGACCTCCTGCGGCCAGGATCGGAAGCGACGACCCGACCGCCGCTGACGGAGGAGACCACCGCCATGCACCGCACGATCCTGCGCCTCACCGTCCCCCTGGCCTTCGCCGCGGCCCTTGCCGCCACGGCCTGCCTCCCTGCCTCGGCCGCAACCGCCGGCCCGGCGGTCCGCCCGTCGGCGGCGTCCGTCAGCGGGTGGGCCCGCATGGCCTACGGCGACCCCCGCGACGACGTCCAGGTCTCGGTCGACGCCCGGGGCCTGTTCCGCCCGCGGGACGCGGCCCCCGCGTCCGACCGGACCACGGCGCTCCGCTCCTGGGGCACCTTCCGCATCCAGCACTACTCACCTGCCATGGACGGCCGCCCGGCCTCCTTCAACTGGGGCGACTTCGCCGTCGACTGCCTGCGGATCGACGGTACGGAGGTGTCCGTGACCGGCCGGCTCGTCGACGCCGGCCCGGCGTGGAAGGAGTTCCTGGACCGAAGGCCCCTCCCGGCCCGCATGGGCCTCAGCCTCCACCTCCCCGCCCCGGGGGATGCGGACGCCGCGCGCATCGGTCTCATACCCCCGGCCCCGGAAGGCTCCCCGGACATCCCGAAGTGCCGCACGGCCCTTGCCGACGCGGGACTGTCGGCCGGCGGCTACGCCGTCACCGTCGGCGGGAACGTGGCCGCCACCCCTGCCGACGGGAGGGCTGCGACCAGGTGACGAGGCCGAAATGGACCGGCTCGGCCGGGGTTCCGGCGAGGAGGTCGGGCAGGCGCGGGGGCCAGAGGGGCTCCCCGAGGGCGGCGAGACGCTCCGGGGTGACCCACTGCCAGTGGATGCCCGGAGATTCCAGGACGGGTTCCCGGCGGGGGCCGGTGGTGACGTAGATGTGCTCGTGCTGCCGGACGGGTATGCCCTGGTGCGTGAAGTCGTGCTCCCAGGTGCACAGCAGCCGCTGCGGCTCCAGGTCGGTCCACCCGGTCTCCTCCCGCAACTCCCGCCGCACGCACTCCTCGGGGGTCTCCCCGGGATCGATCCCGCCGCCCGGCGGCAACCAGTGGATCCCGACTTCGACGTTGTTCTCCCGGAACAGGAACACCGATCCACTCGGGGAGAGGATGACAATGCGAGCTGCCTGACGAGGAGTTCTCATCACCGCAGCGTAAATCGGCCCACCCCGGGACGGGAGGGGTCGGGGAGCGTCCCTGTGTCGGGGCGGGGCCGGCGGAGGCCGCCCGGCGGGGTTCCACTTGCGGCGGCCGGCCGGTGCTGTCCGCACCGGGTGACGACGACGGCGACTCCAGCGCCGGTCGATGGTCATTCCCTTCCACTTCTCGGCGGGTGGGGCTGGTCTCGCGCTGATCTTCCCTGTAGAGTTCATTTCGAGCTCGCGGCCGGGAAACAGGCGGTGGGACTGGCGTTGGTGGTCCAAGGAAAGGCACCCCACTTCCTGTGGGGGGATGCAGGTGCAAGGCCTGCCCAGCGCTCGATCAAGGCCCCGGCCTCCTCACGGAGACCGGGGCCTTCTGCGTGTCCGTCCCGCAGCCGGCGCGCTCGTCGGCCCCGGACGGTGGACGGGGGCAGGGCGTCACCCCTGTAGCGGAAGGGGAGCGGCCGGTACCGGTGATCAGCTGAGGTACCGTCAAGGAGTGAGTAAGCATCGTCGGGCCGGGTCCGGGCGCAGCCCGCGCGGCCGTGCGCGTACCCGGCAGCACGGGCGGCCCTCGCGGGCCGTGGTGCTGCTCGCCACCGCCGGGCTGGTGCTCTTCGGAGCCGGATGGGTGCACGCCCTCTACGAGCCGCCGGGCGCGCCCGCGGCGCCGGGGGCGCGGACCGACAGCCGTCCCGGGGCCCATGCCGCGGACCCCGGGCACGCCGCGCGCGGGGGCAGGCGGCCCGACGCCCTCCATGGGCTTCCGGCCGGCGCCCTCAGCGAGACCACCCGGGCCCGTATCCCGGCCGAGGCGCGCCAGCTGGTCCTCGTCACCGGCCGGGCGAAGGACTCCTCGGAGTCCACCGCCGGCCTCTACACCCGCCCCGCCCCCGGCGCCGACTGGGTCCGCGCCGCGCAGTGGCCCGCCCGCAACGGGGCCAAGGGCTGGTCCGCCGACCGCGCGTACGGGGACCTGACCTCCCCGCAGGGCGTCTTCTCCCTCAGCGACGCCGGCGGCCGGCTGTCCGCCCCGTCCGGTACGAGGCTCCCGTACGACCAGGACCCCGCCTTCGTCGCCACCGGCCTCGGGGTGAACGGGGAGTCGCTGGCCGGCTCCTTCGACTACGTCGTCGCGATCGACTACAACCGCCGCCAGGGCGTGTCCCCGCTGGACCCGGTCATGCCGGACGGCGAGGGCCGGGGCGGCAACATCTGGCTGCACGTGGACCACGACGGCCCCTCCCACGGCTGCGTCGGCCTGCCGAAGGCGGCGATGAAGCAGCTCCTGGAGACCCTGGACCCGTCGGCCCACCCGGTCATCGCGATGGGTCCGGCCGGCTTCTGACACCCTCCCCGCCCTCGGCCCCGGCCCTTCGCCGCCCCGTCGCCAGGACCCCGATGTACGCCAGGTCGAAGACCGAGCACAGCGCGCCCAGGCCCAGGATGAAGCCCGAGCCCTCCATCGCGCCGAACAGGACCGTCGGGGCGAGGGTGCCCAGCCACTTGGCGGTGGCGATCAGGAGGGACTGGCCGCGGGGGCCGCGCCGGGCGGTGTACAGGGCCAGGAACAGGCCGGACATCAGCAAATTCTGCAGGAACGCGGCGTAGCGCGAGGCGTCGTGGGCTCCGAAGTGGGCGAGGAACAGCCACTGCACGGCGAAGCCCGTCGCGAAGACCAGGGCGCTCCACGCGGCGAACACCCCCCGGGTGACGAAGGCGGGAAGCTCGGCGCGCCCGTAGCGCAGGTACGTGGAGACGATCACCAGGTCGGCCGCGCACCACACCAGGTCGACCACCCCCTGCGCGGACAGCCCGCCGCGGAGGTCGACGACGGCGTACGTGGCCTCCCAGGCGAGGTTCAGCGCGAGGGCGGCCACGGGCATGGCGTACGTGCGGTCCCGCAGCCCCACCCGGATGGCCTCGGCGTACACCAGGGTCCAGGCCACCCCGCTGACGAGCGTGAGTATGAGTTCCACGGCCCGCACCCTAGCCGGACGCCCTCCGACCGAGCGCGAGTTCGCGCCGCCGGAGCGAGGTGAGCCCCGTCCCACCCCTTGCCTGACGGCCCGTCAGCTACGACGATGGCCCGGCGGCGGCCCGGGTATGCCGATCCGGCGGTCACCCCGTACCGGCACGCGGGCCGCGGTCACGACCACCACCACGACCACCACCACGACCACCACACCCACCCAGGGGCGGCCATGGCACGCGTGTTTCCGGAGGGCCGGCTGGCGTACGGGATGCAGCTCCCGGTCCAGTCGCAGAGCACCATCTACGCCGAGCCCTGGGAGGCGTCCGCCGGTGCGGCCGACCTCGCCGAGGTGGCGCGGGCCGCCGACCGGGCCGGCTTCGGGTACCTGGCCACCTGCGACCACGTCGCCGTCCCGCGCCGGCTCGCCGGCCCCATGGGCACCGTCTGGTACGACCCGGTGGCCACTCTCGCCTTCCTGGCGGGGATCACCGCACGCGTACGCCTGCTGAGCCACGTGGCGGTCGTCGGCCTGCGCCATCCGCTGGCCACCGCCAAGCAGTACGCGACCCTCGACCACCTCTCCGGGGGCCGGCTGGTCCTCGGGGTCGGGGCCGGGCACGTGCGGGAGGAGTTCGAGGCCCTGGGGGCGGACTTCGAGGGCCGTGGGCCGGTGCTGGACGAGACCCTGGACGCGCTGCGCGCCGCCCTGGGCCCCGAGGAGTTCCCGGAGTTCGAGGGGGAACGGTTCTCCTTCCGCGACCTCGGCCAGCTCCCCCGCCCCGCCCAGCAGCGGATCCCCGTCTGGGTCGGCGGTTCCTCGCCCGCCGCCGTCCGCCGGGCCGCCCTGCGCGGTGACGGCTGGCTCCCCCAGGGCGACCCGCGCGACCGGATCCCGGCGCAGGTGGCCCGGATCCGGGAGCTGCGGGAGGCGGCCGGGGTGGAGGGGCCCTTCGAGGTGGGGGCGATCACCGAGCCCCTCTACGTCGGCGAGCCCGGCTGGGACACCGGCCGGCGCACCCTCACGGGCAAGGCGGAGGTGCTCGCGGAGTCCCTGCGGGAGTACCGGGCGCTGGGCGTGGACCAGATCCAGGTCCGCTTCCGCAGCCGCGACCGGGCCGAACTGGTCGACCAGATCACCGCCTTCGGTGCGGAGGCGGCCCCTCTGCTCAACGACTGAGACGACACCGACATCCGACGAGTGAGGGAGTAGCCGTGGGCAAGCTGGAGGGCCGCGTCGTCATCATCACCGGTGCGGCACGCGGCCAGGGCGAGCAGGAGGCGCGGCTCTTCGCCGCCGAGGGCGCGCGGGTGGTGCTCGGCGACGTGCTCGACGCGCAGGGGGCCGCCGTCGCCAAGGAGATCACCGAGGAGCACGGCGAGGACCGGGCCCGGTACGTACGGATGGACGTGAGCCGGGAGGAGGACTGGGCGGCCGCCGTGGCCGTGGCCAAGGACGCCTTCGGCCGGGTCGACGGGCTGGTCAACAACGCGGGCATCCTCCGCTTCAACGAGCTGACCGCCACCCCGCTGGAGGAGTTCCGGCAGGTGGTGGAGGTCAACCAGACCGGCGCCTTCCTCGGGATCAAGGCGGTGGCCCCGGAGATCGGGGCGGCGGGCGGCGGCACGATCGTCAACACCTCCTCGTACACGGGCCTGACGGGCATGGCGTACGTGGGCGCCTACGCGGCGACCAAGGCGGCGATCCTCGGGCTGACGCGGGTGGCGGCGCTGGAGCTGGCCGCACGGGGCATCCGGGTCAACGCGATGTGTCCGGGCGCGGTGGACACCCCCATGGCCAACCCGGGCCTGCTGGATCCGGCCGGGATGACGGACGAGGCCCGGGAGGCGATGGCGGAGCTCTACCGGCGGGTGGTGCCGCTGGGGCGGGTGGGGCGGCCGGAGGAGGTGGCGAGGCTGGCGCTGTTCCTGACCTCCGAGGACTCCTCGTACATCACCGGCCAGCCGTTCGTGATCGACGGGGGCTGGACGGCGGGGGTCAGCCTGCTCTGAGCAAAGCCCTATCTGACGCCTCGTCAGGCGGTGCCGCGCCCGCTCTTGACGCTCCCACCTCCCGGTGGAACAGTCGGACCCATCAAATCTGACGCTACGTCAGAAACCTAAGGACGGTGACCCCCTTGGAATTCGGGCTCTTCGTGCAGGGATACGTGCCCCAGGCGCGGTCCAAGGTCGACCCCGAGGCGGAGCACAAGGCGCTGCTGGAGGAGACCCAGTACGTCATCCAGGCCGACCAGTCCGGCTTCAAGTACGCCTGGGCCTCCGAGCACCACTTCCTGGAGGAGTACTCCCACCTCTCCGCGAACGAGGTCTTCCTCGGCTACCTCGCCGCCGCCACCGAGCGCATCCACCTCGGCTCCGGCATCTTCAACCCCCTCGCCCCGGTGAACCACCCGGTGAAGGTGGCCGAGAAGGTCACCATGCTCGACCACCTCTCCAAGGGCCGCTTCGAGTTCGGCACCGGCCGTGGCGCCGGCAGCCACGAGATCCTCGGCTTCCTGCCCGGCATCACGGACATGAACGCCACCAAGGAGATCTGGGAGGAGACCATCGCGGAGTTCCCCAAGATGTTCCTCCAGGAGGAGTACGAGGGGTTCCAGGGCAAGCACTGGTCGCTGCCGCCGCGCAAGATCTTCCCCAAGCCGTACGGCAAGGCCCACCCGGCCATGTGGTACGCCGCCGGCTCCCCCTCCTCGTACGCGATGGCGGCGAAGAAGGGCCTGGGAGTGCTGGGCTTCAGCGTCCAGAAGGTCTCCGACATGGAGTGGGTCCTGGAGCAGTACAAGACGGCGATCCAGGACGCGAAGGCCATCGGGGCCTTCGTGAACGACAACGTGATGGTCACCTCGACGGCGATCTGCGCCGAGACGCACGAGAAGGCGGTCGAGATCGCGGTCAACGCGAACATGAACCGCTTCCAGTCGCTGGTGTTCCGCTACCACGACACCTTCCCGCGGCCCGAGGCGATCCCGCAGTGGCCGGAGACGCTGCCGGAGTACAACGCGGAGATCATCGAGCTGCTCATCGCGGAGGAGCTGCTGATTTGCGGCGACCCGGCGGAGGTGCGGGCCCAGTGCAAGCGCTGGGAGCAGGCGGGGGCGGACCAGCTGTCGTTCGGCCTGCCGACGGGGGTGTCGTACGAGGACACCATGACGACGATCAAGCTCATCGGCGAGCACGTCATCCCGCACATCGACACCGACCCCGTCCACCGGACCACCCGCTTCCGCCAGTCCGCGTAACGGCCGCCCGGCAGACCAGCCCCCGCCGGCCCGGTACCCCAGCACGGGAAGGGAACCCATGCTCGACCACCTCATCCGCGGAGCGACCGTCGTCGACGGCACCGGTGCCCCCGCCCGCGCCCTGGACGTCGGGATACGCGACGGCCGCATCGCGGTCGTCGCCCCTCCCGGCGCCGTCGGCGAGGAGGCCCGTACCAGCGAGGACGCCACCGGGCTGGTCCTCACCCCGGGGTTCATCGACCCCCACACCCACTACGACGCCCAGCTGTTCTGGGACCCGTACGCCACCCCCTCCATGAACCACGGGGTCACCACCGTCGCCGGCGGCAACTGCGGGTTCACCCTGGCCCCCCTCAACCCCGGCCGCCCCGGGGACGCCGACTACACCCGCCGCATGATGAGCAAGGTCGAGGGCATGGCCCTCGCCGCGCTCGAAGAGGGCGTCGACTGGTCCTGGTCCGGCTTCGGCGAGTACCTCGACGCCCTCGAAGGGCGGATCGCCGTCAACGCGGGGTTCATGGTCGGGCACTGCGCCCTGCGCCGCCACGTCATGGGCGAGGCGGCCACCGGCGGCACGCCCACCCCCGCCGAGCTGGACGCGATGCTCGCCCTGCTCCACGAGGCCATGGACGCCGGCGCCTGGGGCCTGTCCACCACCCAGTCCTCCACCCACTCCGACGGCGACGGCGCCCCCGTCGCCTCCCGGCACGCCGCACCCGCCGAGCTGCTCGCGCTCTGCCGGGCCGTCGGCGACCACGAGGGGACCCAGCTGGAGGCGATCGTCGCCGGCTGCCTCGACCAGTTCGCCGACGAGGAGATCGACCTCCTCGTCGACATGAGCGCGGCCGCCGGCCGCCCCCTCAACTGGAACGTGCTCACCATCGACGCCGCCGTCCCCGAACGGGTCCCGCGCCAGCTGGTGCCCAGCGAGCGCGCCCGCAAGGCCGGCGGCCGGATCGTGGCGCTGACCATGCCGATCCTCACCCCCATGAACATGTCGCTGGGCACCTTCTGCGCCCTGAACCTGATCCCCGGCTGGGGCGAGGTCCTCGCGCTCCCCGTCCCCGAGCGGATCGCGAAGCTGCGTGACCCGGAGGTCCGCGCCGGGATGCTGCGCCGCGCCGACAGCAAGGAGGCCGGGGTGTTCCGGCGCCTGGCGGACTTCGGGCGCTACGTCATCGGGGACACCTACAGCGAGGAGAACAAGGGGCTCAGCGGCCGGGTCGTCGGGGACATCGCCGCCGAGCGCGGGCAGGACCCCTTCCAGTGCCTGGTCGAGATCTGCTCCCACGACGGGCTGCGGACCGTCCTGTGGCCGATGCCCCCCGACAACGACCCGGCGTCCTGGGCGCTGCGCGCCGAGACCTGGCAGCACGAGGACGTCCTGCTCGGCGGCTCCGACGCGGGCGCGCACCTGGACCGGATGTGCGGGGCCCCGTACACGACGCGCTTCCTCGGCGACTGCCTGCGCGGCCGCCGGCTGGTGCCGCTGGAGCAGGCGGTGAAGATGCTGACGGACGACCCGGCGCAGCTGTTCGGGCTGCGCGAGCGCGGCCGCATCGCCGAGGGCCACCACGCCGACCTGGTCCTCTTCGACCCGGAGCGCATCGAGGCGGGCCCGGCCACCCTCGTCCACGACCTGCCCGGGAACAGCCCGCGCCTGGACTCGCGGGCGATCGGGATCGTGTCGGTCCGGGTCAACGGCGTCGAGACCATCCGCGACGACCAGGTGACGGGGGCGGTCCCGGGACGGGTGCTCCGCTCGGGCCGCGACACGAGGACGGTGAGCACCCGATGAGCCGCGGGGGCGGGGACGGGCAGAGGCTGTTCATCGGCGGCGAGTGGGTCGCCCCCGACGGCGGCTCCTACGAGGTGGTGAACCCGGCGGACGAGTCCGTGGTGGGCCTGGCCCCCGAGGCGTCGGGGGCGCAGGTCGAGGAGGCCGCCCGGGCCGCCGCGGAGGCGTTCGGCCCGTGGTCCCGTACGGCGCCCCAGGAGCGGGCGGCGATCCTGGACCGGGCCGCGGACGTCATCCAGCGGGAGTTCGAGCCCTGGGCGGAGCTGGCCCGGGCGGAGACCGGCGCCCCGACCGGGATCGCGCGCGGGATGCAGGTCGGGGTGGGGGTGGCCCGGTTCCGGCGGTACGCGCGGGGCGCGCTGGAGCCGGTGGAGCGCGGGCTGCCCCCGCAGGTGACCGAGGCGGGGCCGATGGGCCGGGCGAGCGTGCTGGGCGCGCTGGAGGTGCGCCAGCCGGTCGGGGTGGTCACCTGCATCACCTCCTACAACAACCCGTGGGCGAACCCGGCGGGCAAGGTGGCCCCGGCGCTGGCGATGGGGAACACGGTGGTGGTCAAGCCGGCGCCGCAGGACCCGCTGTCGGTGTTCCGGATGGCCGAGGCGCTGGCGGAGGCCGGGATCCCGCCGGGGGTGGTGAACGTGGTCTCGGGCCGGGCGGTGGAGGTCGGCGAGGCGGCGGTGGACTCCCCGCACGTGGACATGGTCTCCTTCACCGGCTCGACGGCGGTGGGCCGGCGCATCGCGGAGGTGTGCGGGCGCTCCATGAAGCGGCAGCTGATGGAGCTGGGCGGCAAGGGCGCGGCGGTGGTCTTCGAGGACGCCGACCTGGACGCGGCCGTGACGGGGATCGGCACCACCTTCTCCTTCTACAGCGGGCAGATCTGCACGGCCCCCACCCGGGTGATCGTCCACCGGTCGGTGTACGCGGAGCTGGTGGAGCGGCTGACGGGGTACCTGGCGTTCATGAAGGTCGGGGACCCGGCGGTGAAGGGGACCGTGGTGGGCCCGGTGATCTCGGCCGCGCACCGGGACCGGGTCGAGTCGTACGTGGAGCTGGGCCGCAAGGAGGGGGCGCGGGTCGCCTTCGGCGGGGAGCGGCCGGTGGTGGGGGAGGGGCGCGGCTTCTACGTGGCCCCGACACTGCTGGTCGACTGCGCCCCCGGGATGCGGGTGGTGCGGGAGGAGATCTTCGGGCCGGTGGTCGTGGTCGTCCCCTTCGACGGGGGCGAGGACGAGGCGGTGGCGCTGGCCGACGACAGCGACTACGGCCTGATCAGCTACGTGTGGTCCGGGGACGCGGCGCGGGCCTTCCGGGTGGCGCGGCGGCTGCGCTCGGGCGGGGTCGGGGTCAACACCGTCGGGCGGAACATGGAGGCGCCGTTCGGGGGGTTCAAGCAGTCGGGGGTGGGGCGGGACGTGGGCTCGTACGCGCTGCACGCCTACAGCGAGGTCCAGTCGATCGTGTGGGCGGGGTAGGGCGGCCCCCGGGCGGTCCGGGGCGGAAAAAAATTGCCCCGGGAAATTTTCTAAACGGACATTCCGGTCAGGGCTGCGGTTTCCGCATTCCGGAAGGCGATCTTGGGCCTGTGAATCGCAATGCTCGTCCATGAATCGATCTTGCAATCCAGCGTTGTAGGCTGCCTGTCGGGTGAATTTCCAAGGTTATTCATGAAGTTCACATCTGGACTTAACGCTTCCAGATGTGGAAATCGCACCCTCTACCGTCCTTTCTCATGACACAGCTGGACGAGCGGCCTCGGGTCGGAGACACGGTGGGCGGCGTCGCCGGGGGCGACGCCGAGGTGCGCGGCAAGGGCCTGGGCAAGGGTTCCGTCGGCCTGGTGGGCAGCGCCGTCATCGGCATCTCCACCGTCGCCCCCGTCTACTGCCTGACCTCCACCCTCGGCTCCACCGCCGGGCAGGTCGGCCTCCAGATGCCCGCCGTCTTCCTGGCCGGCTTCCTGCCGATGCTGCTCGTCGCCTTCGCCTACCGCGAGCTCAACAAGGACATGCCGGACTGCGGTACGTCCTTCACCTGGACCGTCAAGGCGTTCGGCCCCCGGATCGGCTGGATGTGCGGCTGGGGCCTGGTCATCGCGACGATCATCGTCCTGTCCAACCTGGCCGGCGTCGCCACGTCCTACTTCTGGCTGCTGGCCGGGGAGATCACCTCGGATCCCTCGATCGCGGCACTGGACCACAACAAGTTCGTCCACATCGCCACCTGTCTGACGCTGATCGCCACCGCGACCGCCATCAGCTACCGCGGTATGACCGCCACCAAGGGCGTCCAGTACACCCTCGTCGGGCTCCAGCTGCTCGTCCTCGCCGTGTTCGTGGCCATGGCCCTCCAGAAGGGGGCCGCCGGCACCTTCGACACCGGCGTGGACTTCTCCTGGCAGTGGATGAACCCCTTCGCGGTCGAGTCCATGGGCGCCTTCACCGCCGGACTCTCGCTCTCGATCTTCATGTACTGGGGCTGGGACACCTGCCTGACCGCGAACGAGGAGACCATCGGCTCCGCCAAGACCCCGGGCCGCGCCTCGCTCATCGCGATGATCGTCCTCGTCGGCTCCTACCTGGCCACCGGCATCGCCGCCCAGATGGCCGTCGGCTCGGGCGCCGAGGGCCTGGGCCTGGGCAACCCGGAGACCTCCGGCAACGTCTTCGCCGCCCTCGCCGGCCCCGTCATGGGCCCGGTCCTCGGCATCCTGCTGTTCGTGGCGGTCCTCGCCTCGGCCGCCGCCTCCCTCCAGACCACCTTCATCCCGGTCGCCCGCACGGTCCTGGCCATGTCCACGTACGAGGCCCTGCCCGCCTCCTACGCCAAGGTCCACCCGCACTTCAAGACCCCGGGCCGCGCCACCGTCATGGCGGGCGTCGCGACCGGCGCGTTCTACACGGTCATGACCCTGGTCAGCGAGAACGTCCTCACCGACACGATCTTCGCGCTCGGCCTGATGATCTGCTTCTACTACTCCCTGACGGCCTTCGCCTGCGCCTGGTACTTCCGCGGCGACCTGCGCCGCTCCGCCCGCGACCTGTTCTTCAAGGGCGTCTTCCCGGTCCTGGGCGGCCTGCTCCTCGCGGCGGTGTTCGTCAAGACCCTGACGGACGCCTGGGACCCCTCGTACGGCTCGGGCTCCACCATCCCGGGCCTGGGCGTCGGCAGCGTCTTCGTCATCGGGGTCGGCCTGCTGGCCCTGGGCGTGGTCATCATGCTGGCCACCGAGCGCCGCAGCCCGGCCTTCTTCCGCGGCGAGGTGCTGACTAAGTCGACGCCGTCCCTGGTCGTCGAGGACTGAGCGTCCGCGTCACACCTACGAGGGGCCGGGCGGTGACCCCGGGAGCGGCGGGGTCGTTGGGCGGGGCATGACTGCCATGAAGCGCACCCTGTCCGCCCTGGTCCTCACCGGCGGCGCCGCCCTCGCCCTCACCCCCGTCGCCCACGCCGCCGACGGCCCCAGCATGGAGAACCAGCCCGTCGTGGAGCGGGTCGTCGACATCGCCGGCCACCCGGGCGAGGCGGTGCAGGACGCCAAGACGGCCCTCGCCGTCACCGGCGCCGCCGCCAACAGCGCGACGAAGTCCACCCAGGGTTCCCTCGCGGGCGCCGACACCGCCCTCAACACCGGCCTGCCGCACGCCCCGTCGGTGGGCTGAGAACCCCCGGCCAAGGCCCCGGCCTCCGCACGGAGGGCCGGGGCCTCGGTGTGTGCTACTTCCGCTCGGCGGCGCTGCGTTCCACGCAGAACTCGTTGCCCTCGGGGTCGGCCAGGGTCGCCCAGCCGGTGCCGTCGGGCTTGCGGTGGTCGCCGACGAGCGTGGCGCCGAGACCGAGGAGGCGTTCCACCTCCTCGTCGCGCGACCGGTCCTGCGGCTGGACGTCCAGGTGCACCCGGTTCTTCGCGGACTTGGCGTCGGGCACCTGGATGAACAGCAGGGTCCCGCCCTCGGTCGTGAGCAATGCCTCCGGGTTACCCGGGGAATCGTCCTCGTGGAGGGTGCCGTCGAGGACCTGAGCCCAGAACTGGCCCAGGGCGTAGGCGTCGTGGCAGTCAATGGTGATGTGACGTATGAGGGAAGCCATGGACGCACACTAGCCGTCCTCTTGTGCGGTGGCATAGCGTTTACCCGCAGTCCATTGCAATGTGCGAGGGTCGGGACGTTGCGTTGACATCAGAACCGTTGCAACGATTTAGCGGGTCTGACCTGCATATGTGTTCATCAGTCGCAACGAAGTCATTGTCAGGACCTGTAAAGCAACGTAGCGTTTCTCATGTCAGAAACGAGATGCCGATGAAGGAGAACACCATGCCGACCTTCGCCACCGCCGCCCCGGTTTCCGCCGTCCTCGACATCCCGGCGGGTCACATCCGCCTCGTCGCCGGTGACCGCGCCGACACCACCGTCGAAGTCCGCCCGGCGGACCCCTCCAAGGGCCGCGACGTGAAGGCGGCCGAACTGATCGAGGTCTCGTTCGCCGAGGGTGTCCTGCGGGTCGTGGCCGCCGAGGCGAAGAACCGGCTCACCGGCAACTCCGGGTTCGTGGAGGTCACCGTCCAGCTCCCCGCCGGCTCGCACGTCGAGGCCAAGCTGGCCGCCGGCGAGGTGCGGGGCAAGGGCCGCCTGGGCGACGTCGTCCTCGAAGCCGCGCAGGCGCAGGTCGCGCTGGACGAGACCGCCACCGCCCGGGTCACCGTCCAGTCCGGCGACGTCACGCTCGGCCGGCTGGGCGGCACCGCGGAGATCACCACCCAGAAGGGTGAGATCGCGATCAGCGAGGCCACGGCCGGGGTCGTCACCCTCACCACCCAGCACGGCAACATCACGGTCGGCGCCGCCCGCGGCGTGGCCGCCTCCCTGGACGCGGGCACCGGCTTCGGCCGCATCGACAACGCCCTCCAGAGCACCGGGGGCGCGGCCCCCCTGACCATCCACGCCACCACCGCCTACGGCGACATCAGCGCCCGCACCCTCTGACGGGCCCGCTGGAAAAGGAGGTGCGGGGGCCCACGGCCCCCGCCTAGCGTGAAGCGGTGAGCAGCGACTATCCCTTCGCCGACGGCTACAACCTCGACTGGGAGCTGACCGGCTTCAGTGACGCGGACGAGGAGATAGTCGAGTCCGTGTCACTGTCCCGCGAGCAGTTCCTGAAGATCAGGCACCTGTTCGTCCTCGGTGACGACCCCTGGATGGTGGCGGGCGAGTACCGCGTCGCGCCGAGCATCTGGGCGCACATCCGCAGCGCCGTGCCGGGGGTCCGGTTCCAGCGCGATGCCGAATACTTCCTCGGCGCCCGTCAGGCCCTGCCTGACGGGCGCTTCTGGCGTCCGGCCCCGGGTGTGGCGGCTCCGGGACCGATCCCGCCGTTCTAGCCGGCGACCCCGCCGGCTCGCCGCCCAGCCGCCCGCCTACCAGGCGGAATCCGGCTACGGCCTCCCCGTCGTGGACGCCCTCACCACCGACTGGGGCGTCATGGACCGCATCATCGGCAAAACGGCCTGGGCGGAGCTGACTTCGCCACCGGCACGCTGATGGGCCCTCCCGTTCTGCGGTGTCAGTGGCGGTCCCTACCGTGGAGTCGAGCGTACGACCGGGACGGGAGGGGAAGCCGGTGACTGGGGCATCAGGAAGGGCGGGCGATCCGCTGGCCGGGCTGTTGAGAGCGGCCCGGGGCGCCCCGGGCGGGTACCGGGCGGCCGTGCGCCGGGTGCTGGAGTGGCTGGGCGGGGTCGTCGGGGGGACGGCGGTGCTCGGGGGCGGGGCCGAGGCGGGGCTGCTCAAGGCGGTGGCCGGGGGGAATCCCCGGTCGGCCGTGGTGGCCGAGCCGGGGCGGCACGTGCGGTTGCTGGCCCTCGGGTTCGAGCGTCCGCATCCGGTGCTCGTCGTCACCCGGCCGGAGCCGTTCGACGAGACGGCCGCCGCCTTCACCGCGCACGCCGCCACCGTCCTGGAGCTGCTGGTGCGCAGCGGTGAGGCCGAGGCGCAGCGGCAGCGCATGACCGAGGCGGGGGCCGGGGTGCGGCTGTCGGTGCTCCAGCTGCTCATGGGCGGCGAGGTGGCCCTCGCCCAGCGGACGATGGCCGGGCTGCGGCCCGGGCTGCTGGACGCGGACCGCGCGGTGGTGCTCGTACTGGAGACCTCCCGGGCGGAGCGGCAGGAGGTGGCGGGGGCCTGTGAGGGGCTGCTGGCCGGGCGGGCGCTGGTCGTGCGGTGTCCGGCGGAGGACGGGCACGTCATCGTCGTCGCCCCCCACACCGGCGACGGCGGCGCGGAGGCCGCCCTGCGCGCCTTCGTCGCCGGGCGGGACGGGGTCTTCCTCGGGGTCAGCGGCCGGCAGCCGCTGTCCCGGGTCGCTGCGGGCTACGACGACGCCGTGCGGAGCCTGGCCGCCGCCCGGCTGATGCCCGGGCGGGTGGCCGGGCCTGCCACCCGGGTCCGGCTGCCGGACGTGCTGGACGCGGGGGCCGCTTCCGCCTGGGCGGCGGGGTTCCTGCGGCCGCTGGGGGCCGTCCCGGCGCACGACCGCTACCAGCTGACGGCCACCGTACGGCTCGGGCTGGAGTACACGGCGGTGAGCGCGGCCTCGCTGCTCGGGATCAGCCGCAACACGGTGCGGGCGCGGATGGACCGGGCGGCCGGGCTGCTCGGGGTCGACCTGGGCGACGTACGGGACCGGGCGGCGCTCGACCTCGCCCTGGGGTGGCAGGAGGAGGCGGGGGATCCGGGCGGGGCCGCCCCGGACCTGGCCGCGCTGCTGGCCGCCGGCCCGGTGCGGGCCTGGGCGCGGGAGCTGCTCGCGCCCCTGGGCGCCGACGAGCGGGGCCTGTTGCGGACCCTGCGCGCCTGGGTGGGGGAGAACTGCGCGGTGGAGCCCGCCGCCCGGCGCCGGGGGGTGCATCCGCGAACCGTGCGCGAGCATCTGCGCGCGGCGGAGGGGCTGTTGCGGCGACAGCTCGTCGCCGGCGGGGGCGGGCTGTACGAGGTCGTGCTCGCGCTCGCCGCGGATCCGTCCGAGGGGCGTTCGGGCCGGTCAGCGCGGGTGCACCGTGCACGGGTGAGAGGCTCCTGCCCCGCGACCGTGCATCCGTGACATTGGCGGCCGGTCCGCGGGGCCCTAGTTTCTCCCTCAGCGGTGCCCCCGCCCCTAGGGAGGCGCCGTCAACGGGGGGATCGGAATCGAAGGTTCCGGTCCAGCACGCGGGAGCGTGACGCCGAACCGGGCCCGGAGCCGCTGCTGCGCTCCGGGCCCGGTTCGTCATGCGCGGGGGCCCGCCGGGCCCGACCCGCTACTTCTTCGTCGGCAGGGCCGGGAGCGAGGGCAGCTTGCCCGGCTCGCTCTTCTGGTAGGTCTCCTGGCCGGCGCCCTCCCAGGTGACCTTCAGGGTGGTGGCGTCCACCGAGTCCACCTTGCCCTTGGAATGGGTCGCGCCCGCCGGGCACTTCAGGTCCAGCGCGGCGCCGGCTGCGGTGCCCTCGCAGCTCAGGCCGGTGGCGGCCTCGACCACGAACGCCTTCTGGCCCTTGACCGTGAGCACCATGGGCTTGCCCTGGGCCATCGAGATCCAGCCGCCCTCCAGCGTGCCCGCGCCGGTGCCCGAGGCCGAGCCGGTGCTCGCGGCGGCCGTCGGGGCCGCGGTGGGGGTGATCGGGGCGGAGCTGGGCTTGGCGTCCGCCTTGGGGGAGGAGTCGCTGCCGCAGGCGGTCAGGGTCAGGGCGGCGGCCAGGGTGGCGGTGGCGAAGGCGGTGAGGCGCAGGGTGCGGTGCACGGGAAGGTCCCCCAGGAAAGCGAGTTGATCGGTCGGTACGACGGAACGCGCCAAAGTACCAGCCGGCCGGTCCGGCGGCCCCGGCACCCGTGGACACGCCCCGCCGGGCCGGGACGGTTCCCCGGCCCCGCCCCCGGCGCGCCCCGGGACGTGGCTCAGAGGTACTGGGCGTAGTCGTCCAGGGCGCGCAGGACCTCGGCCTCGCGGGCGGAGGGGAGTTGCAGCACGACCTCCTCGATGCCCAGCCCCGCGTAGTGCGCGAGCTTGCCGGGGCTCGGCTGGACGGCGTACGGGACCACCTGGAGGGCCTTGGGATCGCGCCCGGCGTCCTCCCAGACCCGGCGCAGCACCGGCAGGCTCTCGGTCAGCCCGCCGCCCCCGATGGGGAGCCAGCCGTCGGCATTCCGCGCGACGGCGGCGAACAGCTTGGGGCCGGCCGCCCCACCGAAGAGCGTGCGCGGCCCGTGCAGCCGCTCCCCGGCCGCCAGTTCGCGCGGGGGCGTGGCGGGCTTGGGGTGGGCGAGGCTGGCCTGGACGGAGCCGTACGGGCCCTCGTAGGCGGTCGGCTCCGGGGACCACAGGGCGCGCATGAGGGCCAGGTGCGCGTGGACCCGTTCGCGCCGGGTGGGCCAGTCGACGCCGTGGTCGGCGGCCTCCTCCACGTTCCAGCCGTAGCCGACGCCGAGGGTCAGGCGGCCGCCGCTGAGGTGGTCGAGGGTGGCGGTCTGCTTGGCCAGGCCGATGGGGTCGTGCTGGGCGACGAGGGTGATGCCCGTGCCGAGGGTCAGGCGGCGGGTGACGGCGGCGGCCTGGGCCAGGGCCACGAAGGGGTCCAGGGTGCGGCCGTACTCCTCGGGGAGTTCCCCGCCCATGGGGGCGGGCGTGGCGCGGTTGGCCGGGATATGGGTGTGCTCGGGGAGGTAGAGGCCGGCGAAGCCGCGCTCTTCGAGGGCGTGGGCGAGGCGGGTGGGGGAGACGGTGCGGTCGGTGAGGAAGATGGTCGTGGCGATCCGCATGAGGCACCTCCGAGTCGTCGGGAGGGCCAAGGTACGGCGTTCCGGGTGCGGGGGGCAGGGCGCTCGGGGGGTACGGGCCGGCGGGTCGGCCGTGCGGGCCGGGGCCGGCCCGCACGGCGGCGGGATCACCGGCGCCGCCCGCCGGCCCGCGCGACGACGGGTTGCCCCGGGTGGCACGGGACGCCCGGGAGCCGGGGCGGGACCTGGCGGCCTACTCCAGGACCGGCAGCAGGTCCGGCAGGTGCCCGTCCGAGGCCCGCGCCGCGTCCTGCCGCTCCTGCGGCACCTGCCCGTACAGCGTCGTCCGGGGACGGGCGGGCCGCCCCGCAGCCTCCGCGACCGCGACCAGGTCCCGCACCGACTTGTACGAGCCGTACGAGGAGCCCGCCATCCGGGAGATGGTCTCCTCCATCAGCGTCCCGCCCAGGTCGTTGGCCCCGGAGCGGAGCATCTGCGCCGCGCCCTCCGTGCCGAGCTTGACCCAGCTCGTCTGGATGTTGGGGATGTGCGGGTGCAGCAGCAGCCGGGCCATCGCCGTCACCGCCCGGTTGTCGCGGACCGTCGGGCCCGGCCGGGCGATGCCCGCCAGGTAGACGGGGGCGTTGGTGTGGATGAAGGGGAGCGTCACGAACTCCGTGAACCCCTCCACCCCCTTGGCGAGGGCGCTCTCCTGGATGCGGGCCAGGGTGCGGAAGTGGCCGAGCCAGTGCCGGGGCTGGTCCACGTGCCCGTACATCATCGTGGAGGAGGAGCGGATGCCCAGCTCGTGGGCGGTGGTGATGACCTCCGTCCAGTCCGCCGTGGGCAGCTTGCCCTTGGTGAGCACCCAGCGGACCTCGTCGTCCAGGATCTCCGCCGCCGTGCCCGGGATCGAGTCCAGCCCGGCCTCCTTGGCGGCCGTCAGCCAGTCCCGTACGGACATCCCGGTGCGGGTGGCGCCGTTGACGACCTCCATCGGGGAGAAGGCGTGCACGTGCATGCCCGGCACCCGCTGCTTGACCGCCCGCGCGATGTCGAAGTACGCCGTCCCCGGCAGGTCCGGGTGGATGCCGCCCTGCATGCACACCTCGACGGCGCCCACCTCCCACGCCTGGGCGGCCCGGTCGGCGACCTGCTCCAGGGAGAGGGTGTAGGCGTCGGCGTCGGTGCGGCGCTGCGCGAAGGCGCAGAAACGGCAGCCGGTGTAGCAGACATTGGTGAAGTTGATGTTCCGCGTGACGATGTACGTGACGTCCTCGCCCACCACCGACCTGCGCAGGTCGTCCGCGATCCGGCACAGGGCGTCCAGTGCCGGGCCGTCCGCGTGCAGCAGGGCCAGGGCCTGCTCGTCGGTGAGCGACTCCGGGTCGTCGGCGGCCCGCGCCAGTGCGGCCCGTACGTCGGTGTCGATCCGCTCGGGCACCATGCCGGGCGCCGCCGCCTCGCGCAGGGCCTCCCAGTCGCCGTAGACCTCGTCGAAGTCCGCGCGGCGGTCGCCGGTACGGCCCTCGGTGTCGATGGCGGTGTGCAGGTCGGTGCGCCCGGCGGCGGTGAAGACCTCCTCGGGCTCCTGCCAGGGCCGCCCCTCGACGGTGGCGTCCGGGAGGGCCAGACCGGTCTCGGGGTCGGCGAGCGCCCGGACGTGGGGCAGCAGCCGGGGGTCCAGCCAGGGCTCGCCCCGGCGCACGAACTCCGGGTACACGCAGAGCCGTTCGCGCAGCTCGAACCCGGCCGCCGCCGACTGCTCGGCCAGCAGGTCGATCTGGGGCCAGGGCCGCTCGGGGTTGACGTGGTCCGGGGTGAGCGGGGAGACCCCGCCCCAGTCGTCGATCCCGGCGCCGATCAGGCGGGCGTACTCCCCGTCCACCAGGTTGGGCGGGGCCTGGAGGCAGGCGGAGGGGCCCATGATGTGCCGGGCCACGGCGACCGTGGCGACCAGGTCGTCCAGTTCGGCGTCCGGCATCCCGCGCATCGCCGTGTCCGGCTTGGCGCGGAAGTTCTGGATGATCAGCTCCTGGATGCCGTGGTAGGCACGGGAGATCCGGCGCAGCGCGAACAGCGACTCGGCGCGCTCCTCGTAGGTCTCGCTGATGCCGATGAGCAGCCCGGAGGTGAAGGGGACCGAGGAGCGGCCGGCGTCCTCCAGGACGCGCAGGCGGACGGCCGGTTCCTTGTCGGGGGAGCCGTGGTGCGGGCCGCCGGGCTCGGACCACAGCCGGGTGGCGGTGGTCTCCAGCATCATGCCCATGGACGGGGCCACCGGCTTCAGCCGCTGGAAGTCCGCCCAGGACAGCACGCCCGGGTTGAGGTGGGGCAGCAGCCCGGTCTCCTCCAGGATGCGCACGGAGATGGCGCGGACGTAGGAGACGGTGTCGTCGTAGCCCTCCGCCTCCAGCCACTCCCGTGCTTCCGGCCAGCGGTCCTCGGGCTTGTCCCCGAGGGTGATCAGGGCTTCCTTGCAGCCGAGCGCGGCGCCCCGGCGGGCGATGTCGAGGACCTCGTCCGGGGACATGAACATCCCGTGGCCCGCGCGCCGCAGCTTCCCGGGGACGGTGGCGAAGGTGCAGTAGTGGCACTTGTCGCGGCAGAGCCGGGTGAGGGGGATGAACACGCTCTTCGAGTACGTGATCACGCCCGCGCGGCCGGCGGCCTCCAGGCCCGCGTCGCGCACCCGGGCGGCGGAGGCGGCCAGGTCCTCCAGGGCCGCACCGCGGGCCTGGAGCAGCACGGCCGCCTCGGCCGCGTCGAGCGCGACACCGTCACGGGCCCGCCGGAGCGCACGGCGCATCGCGTTGTCGGTCGGGGCGTCACTCGGAGTGGTCATACGGCGAGCATACGATCAGCGGTTCGGCGTCCGGCGAGGGTCACCGCATCAGCTCACCGGCGTTGACCAGCAGGGACTGGCCGGTTATCGCCCGTGCCCGGTCGGAGGCGAGGAAGACGGCGGCGTCCGCGACGTCCCCGTCGGTGGCGAGGTCGGGCAGGGCCATCCGGTCCGTGAGCCGGGCGAGCACCTCGGCCTCGGGGACGTTCTCGGTGTGGGCGGTGAAGGTGACGAACGCCTGCACGGGCGGCCCCCACATCCAGCCGGGGAGCACGGTGTTGACGCGGATCCGGTGCGGGCCGAGCTCGCGGGCCAGGGAGTACATGGCGGAGGTCAGGGCGCCCTTGGAGGCGGCGTAGGCGGTCTGGCGGACCTCGCTGGGCGCGGCGACGGCGGACTGGGTGCCGATGAGGACCACGGAGCCGCCGCCCGCGTCCTTGAGGGCGGGCAGGCAGGAGCGGGTCATGCGCAGGGTGCCCAGGAGGTTGACGTCGAGGATCTGCTGCCAGGTCCCGAAGTCGGCGTCCTGAAGACCGCCGAAGGTGGAGTCCCAGGCGGCCACGTGCACGACGGCGTCGATCCCGCCGAAGCGCTCGGCGGCCAGCGCGGCGAGGGCCTCGCACTGCCGCTCGTCGGTGATGTCGGTGGGGAGGTGGGCGGTGTGCCCGCCGTCGGGGTCGATCTCGGCGGCGGTCTTGGCCAGGTTGGCGGCGGTGCGCGCGCCGAGGACGGCGTTCCCGCCGTCGCGGACCACGGCGGCGGCCACCTGGTGGCCGAGCCCGGCCCCCACCCCGGAGACGACGACGGTCTTCCCTCGCAGCAGCATGGCGCGCTCCCCGCGTGACGTGACGGCGTACGGTATCTGACGGAGCGTCAGAGTAGGCCGGGGCGGCCGCGGGGGGAAGGGGCGCGCGGGCCTCGTCCCGCGCTCCGCCGTGCGCCATGAAAACCCTGCCATATCCCCATGCGCCTTGATAGAACGGTCCTTTGGGACCTTTCCGGACTCGCGGACGTCCGGGGTCACAGGCGGGTGAAGCCGAGACGAATGGCGCGTCATATCTGCGGGGGCGACGGCGAGTCGCGTCCGAATACCTGATAGACAGAACAATCACGGCCCGACCGGCCGTGCACCTGACTTCGCCGGCCGCCTTGGGGGGATCGCCGCACCGTGAAGCCGCTTCACCGTCACGTAGTCAACACCTCGCGGAAAGTACTGTGCACGGCCGCCCTCGCGGCCAGCCTGACCACCGCCGCCGTGGTGACCAACACCCCGGTCGCCGGCGCGGGCGAGGCGGAACCCACCCCGGACAGTCCGCAGGCCGCCGAGCGCGGTGACGCCCGCCTCGACCTGCCGGGCCAGCTCGCCGACCCCGTCGTCCCGCCCGCCGCGGGCGGGGGCACGGCGGCCGAAGGCGCCGCCGGCATCCCCGCGACCGCCCTCGACGCCTACAAGCGCGCCGAGGTCGCCGTCGCCGCCGCGCTCCCGAAGTGCAAGCTGCCCTGGCAGCTGGTCGCGGGCATAGGCCGCGTCGAGTCCGTGCACGCCTCCGGCTACGGGCTCAAGGACGACGGCACCACCGAGAGGCCGATCCGCGGCCCCCGCCTCGACGGCAACGGTTTCGCGAAGATCCTCGACACCGACAAGGGCGAGTTCGACGGCGACACCGAGTTCGACCGCGCCTTCGGCCCGCTCCAGTTCATCCCCTCCACCTGGGCCACCTGGAAGGCCGACGGCAACGGGGACGGCAAGCGCGACGCCAACAACATCTACGACGCGGCGCTGGGCGCGGGCCTCTACCTCTGCTCGGGCGGCAGGGACCTGTCGAACCCGGCCGACCTCGACCAGGCCATCCTCAGCTACAACAGCTCGCGCGAGTACGTGAACAGCGTGCTCGGCTACATGCACCAGTACCAGCAGGACGGCACCGCGGGGGTCCCCAACCCGCCCGTCGGCACCTACCCGACGCCGCCGACCCCGCACATCCCGACCCCTTCTCCGAAGCCCTCGACGAAGCCGGCGCCCACGCCGAAGCCGACGCCCAAGCCGGACCCGAAGCCCACCCCGGACCCGACCAAGCCCACCCCGACGCCGGACCCGTCGAAGCCGACCCCGGCGCCGGCCACCCTGGCCAAGCTGGAGCGGCTCGGCGACACCGCGCTGACGGCGGAGGCCGGCAGCACGTTCGCGGACGGGGTCCGCTTCAAGGCGGTCCTCAGCGACGGCAAGCCCGCCGCCGGCCAGGCCGTGGTGGTCGCGGTCGAGCAGGACACCACCGGCGGCACGGGCTTCGTCTTCGGTGACGAGCCGAGCGTGGTCGTCCGTACCGACGCCCAGGGCATCGCCACCGCCCCGCGCCTGAAGGCCGGCCCGAAGGCGGGCACCTTCACCCTGCGGGCCACGGCCTACGACGCCAGGAGCCAGTTCACCGTGGCCGTGGACGGCAAGGTCACCGAGAAGCCGGCCGAGAAGCCGGTGGTGCTCACCCGTACGGACGGCTCCCAGCCGGTGCGGGTCGCGGCCGGCACCCCGGTGAAGGGGCTGGAGTTCCTGGCGGCCCGCGGCGACGCGCCGCAGGCCGGCGTCCAGCTCACCGCCGAGCTGGTCACGGGCACGCCCGGGGCCTGGGTCCCGGTCGACCCGGAGACGGCCAAGGGCCCCTTCTTCAAGGGCGCGGCCGAGGGCCAGAAGCTGTTCACGGTGCAGCCGGCCAAGACCAGGGCCGACGGCACGACCGTGCTGCCCGACCTGCTGACCACGGACGCGCCCGCGGGCACGTACCACCTGCGGCTCACCACGGCCGACGGGGCGCAGCTGGTCCTGGAGGTCAAGGTCGTCTGACCCGCCCGTAGGGACACGACGGCACGGCCGGTCGCGAGGAGCGACCGGCCGTGCCGTCATCTGCGCGGGTCCCTTGCGCGGGTCCCTCGCGCGGGTCCCTTATACGGGGGTGTCCTGCACGGGGGTGAAACCGGTGCCGCAGACGCCGGGCAGGTTCGCCGGGGTGAACGGCACGACCGAGGTGACGCAGGTGGCCTGGTGGAGCACGCCGTCCCGGGCCAGCAGGCTGATGTAGAGGTGGCCGGGGAGGGTCTCGGTGACCGAGGCGGCGGTGTCCGTGACGCACGTCGGGGCGTGCGCCAGGATGCCCAGGTTGACCCAGACGCCGGGGTTGCGGCTGTCGTTGAGGAAGGCGTGGCCGTGGCGGTCGGTCGTCACCCGGAAGATCGGCCCGTCGGGGAGGGTGTCGATCGCGGCGGTGGCGAGGTCACGGGAGGTCGAGCACTTCTTGTGGTAGTCGTCCCGGTCGTCGTCCTCGTTGCGGACCGGCGTGGCCATCCCGGCCTGCTGCACGGGCTTGGCCGGCTTGGCCTTCGCGGGGTGGGACGCCTTCTTCTTGGGCTGCGGGTGGGGGTCCATGCCGCCGCTGGCGGCCGCGGACGGCACCAGGAGCGCGCCGAGGAGCACCGCTCCCGACACCGCCGAGAGCCCCCGTGCGGCCCAAGCGAGCTTCGTCATCTGTTTCCTCCGTGGAGTGCAGGCCGGATGTCCGCGACCGAACATCCCCGAGCCACGTCACGGGCACACGGAAAGTCACGGGTCGTCACCCTGCGGCACCACAGCTGCCCCCCGAACGGCGGCGGCGCTTGGACCGGAAGGAAAAAGGCAGGAGCCCCGCCCCCACCGTTCGCACGGGTGGGGCAGGGCTCCTTGGGTACTGCGAAATCCGACCGCGATCCGGCCGGCCTGGCGACTAGGCCGGGGTGACGTTCTCCGCCTGCGGGCCCTTCGGACCCTGCGTGACGTCGAAGTTCACCTGCTGGTTCTCCTCCAGGGAGCGGAAGCCAGAGGCGTTGATCGCGGAGTAGTGGACGAAGACATCCGGGCCGCCGCCGTCCTGGGCGATGAAGCCGAAGCCCTTTTCAGCGTTGAACCACTTCACGGTTCCGGTAGCCATGAGCCCTCCTATGGGCCAAAGGGTCGCCCTGCTCCAGAACCTGCTAAGAAGTCTGAAAACTACAAAAGCCTGCGGGTTACATGCTCCGCAGGCTCCGTACTGCAAGGGAAACCAAAACTGCAACTTGCGTCGAGCCTAGCACGCACCCTCGCCGCGAGACCAGAGGGAAAGATCACGTCACCCGGACGTTTGAGACCCGCTCGATCGCTGACGGAGAAGCGGGGCTAGTCTCGCGATGTGGACGTCTATCGCAGCCGGCCCAGGGTCGGCCACATCCAGTTCCTGAACTGCCTGCCCCTCTACTGGGGGCTCGCGCGCACCGGCACCCTGCTGGACATGGAGCTGACCAAGGACACCCCCGAGAAGCTGAGCGAGCGGCTCGTCCGGGGTGAGCTGGACATCGCCCCGATCACCCTCGTGGAGTTCCTCCGCAACGCCGACCAGCTCGTCGCCCTCCAGGACATCGCGGTCGGCTGCGACGGCCCCGTCATGTCCTGCGTGATCGTCTCGCAGGTCCCGCTGGAGCAGCTCGACGGCGCCCGGGTGGCCCTCGGCTCGACCTCGCGGACCTCCGTACGCCTGGCCCAGCTGCTACTGGCCGAGCAGTACGGGGTGCGGCCCGACTACTACACCTGCCCCCCTGACCTGGGGCTGATGATGCAGGAGGCCGAAGCGGCGGTCCTGATCGGTGACGCCGCGCTGCGCGCCTCGCTGCACGACGCACCCCGGCTGGGACTGACCGTGCACGACCTGGGGCTGATGTGGAAGGAGTGGACGGGGCTGCCCTTCGTCTTCGCCGTGTGGGCCGCCCGCAAGGACTACCTGGCCCGCGAGCCCGAGATCGTCCGCGAGGCGCACGACGCCTTCCTCGCCTCACGGGACCTCTCCCTGGAGGAGGTCGTGAAGGTGTCCGAGCACGCGGCGCGCTGGGAGTCCTTCGACGCCGCACTGCTCCAGCGCTACTTCACCACCCTCGACTTCCGCTTCGGGCCGGAGCAGCTCGCCGGGGTGCGCGAATTCGCACGTCGTACGGCCGCGGACACCGGCTATGCGCCGGATGTGACCGTGGAGCTGCTGAAGGCGGGCGCGCCGCAGCGCTGATCATCACCAATAGCCCCAGGAGACCCGGGAGATCCCGGAGATCCCGGCGATAATGTTCCGTTTGCCGGAAATTCGTTCCCCTTTCGTATTCCCGTCGGACCGGGCGGAACAACACACCGGAACGCCGCCCGGAACGCCGCCCCGAACGCCCCGGCGGGAATTGCGCATTCGCCCCGGCGGCCGGGCCCCCGTACGGCCCGTCCCACCGCCTAAGGTGCTGCAGTCCGGGTGACAGCGCGCCCGGGGGACAAGGGGGGACGGGATGCAGCCGCTCGAAGCAGGTGAGCCGCGGACCATCGGGGAGTACCGGCTGCTCGGCCGGCTCGGCGCGGGCGGCATGGGCCGGGTCTACCTGGGGCGCAACGCCGGCGGGCGGACCGTCGCCGTGAAGGTGGTGCACCCCCACTTCGCCTCCGACACCGAGTTCCGCGCCCGCTTCCGCCGCGAGGTGGAGGCCGCGCGGCGGGTGGGCGGGGAGTGGACCGCGCCCGTCCTGGACGCCGACCCGGACGCGGCCGTGCCGTGGGTGGCGACCGGGTACGTCGCGGGACCCTCGCTGGACCGGGCCGTCGCCGGGCACGGCCCCCTGCCCGAGCCCTCGGTGCGGGCCGTGGGCGCGGGGCTGGCCCGGGCCCTGGTGGCGGTGCACGGGCTGGGCCTCGTCCACCGGGACGTGAAGCCGTCGAACGTGATGCTGACCCTGGACGGGCCCCGGCTGATCGACTTCGGGATCGCCCGGGCCACGGACGGCACCGCCTCGCTGACCTCCACCGGCGTCTCCATCGGCTCGCCCGGTTACATGTCCCCGGAGCAGATCCTCGGCAAGGGGGTCACGGGCGCCTCGGACGTGTTCTCGCTGGGTGCGGTCCTGGCCTTCGCCGCGACCGGCCGGCCGCCCTTCAGCGGGGACAACTCCGCCACCCTCCTCTACAAGGTGGTGCACGAGGAGCCCGAGCTGGACGCCGTCCCGGCCGGGCAGCTGCGCGAGCTGATCGCCGCCTGCCTGGCGAAGACGGCCGCCGAGCGGCCCGCCCCGCACGCCCTGGCCGCCGCGCTGGGCGGGGCGCTCGGCGCGCCCGGGTGGCTTCCGGCGCCGCTGGTGGAGGAGGCGAGCCGCGCGGCGGTGGCCCTGCTGAACCTGGACGCCGCCGAGCCCTCCGACGCCTCCCCTTCCGGGCCGGTGCCGTTCACCGGGGGGTCCTTCGGCGGGCCCGTCGGCGGTTCCGTCGGCGGCGGGTTCGGGACGCCGGACCCCTCGTACGGGTACCCCGGCGGCTACGCGAGCGCTGCCGGCCCCTACGGCCCCGGCAGCGGCCCGTACGGGCCGGGACCCGGCGGCTCCATGGGCGGCGGGGTGTACGGGATGCCCACCGAGACGGCCGGGCCCCCCGGGGTGCCGGGGCAGCGCGACGCTCCGCCGGGCGAGCGGCGCCGGATGACCGTCCGGGCCACCGGCCGCCGGTTCAGCTGCACCGTGGTGCTCGGCGCGGCCGCCGCCCTGGTGGCCCTGGGCGGCGGCCTGTACGGCACGGGGCTGCTGCCCGGCCGGTCCGACTCCCACGACAAGGTGGTGGGCCAGCCCCCGGCCACCTCCAAGGCCCCGGATCCCGCCGGCTCCGCCCCGTCCTCGCCGGCCCCGTCGAAGGGCACCCGGAACGACGTCCCCAAGGAGCTCGTCGGCACCTGGAAGGGCACCGTCACCACCAACCTCGGGGCCACCAGCCAGTTCGAGATCACCATCAAGGGCGGCAAGGTCGGCGAGGTCGTCGCCCGGGACAAGTCCGTCCTGCCGCTCCTCGGCACCGACTGCAGCGGTGACTGGAAGCTCAGCTCCGCCACCGACCGCTCCCTGGTCCTGGACACCGCGGGCGGCCCCAACCCGGCCCCCGGCATCTGCGCCGGAGGCTCCGCCGACGAACGGTTCACCCTGAACCAGGGCGGCTCGCTGCACTACAAGTCGGGGGACAGGGCGGCCGGCAACCCCGAGGGCGACCTCACCCGCAGCCCCTGACGGAGCGGGCGGGGGCCCTGGCGTAGGCTGGATCGGTCCGGATCCTTGACACACCGCCGAAAGGTGACCCACCGGTGACCGACCTGGCCGCACTCCAGTCCGTCCTCGACCGCGCCGCCGCCGGGGGCCGGATCACCAAGGAAGAGGCGCTCGACCTCTACCGGCACGCCCCGCTGCACGCGCTCGGCCAGGCCGCCGACGCGGTGCGCCGCCGCCGCTACGCCGGTACCGAGCACATCGCGACGTACATCATCGAGCGCAACATCAACTACACCAACGTGTGTGTCACGGCCTGCAAGTTCTGCGCCTTCTACGCGGCCCCGAAGGACACGAAGAAGGGCTGGAGCCGCGGCCTCGACGACATCCTGCGCCGCTGCGCGGAGACCGTCGAACTCGGCGGCACGCAGATCATGTTCCAGGGCGGCCACCACCCGGACTACGGCGTGGAGTACTACGAGGAGCACTTCTCCGCCATCAAGCAGGCGTTCCCGCAGCTGGTCATCCACTCCCTCGGCGCGTCCGAGGTCGATCACATGGCCCGGATCTCGGGGGTCTCGGCGGAGGAGGCCATCCGGCGCATCCACGCCGCGGGCCTCGACTCCTTCGCGGGCGCCGGCGCGGAACTCCTGCCGGAGCGGCCGCGCAAGGCGATCGCCCCGCTGAAGGAGTCCGGCGAGCGCTGGCTGGAGATCATGGAGATCGCCCACAAGCTGGGCGTGGAGTCCACCTCCACCATGCTGATGGGCACCGGCGAGACCAACGCCGAGCGCATCGAGCACATCGCGATGATCCGCGACACGCAGGACCGCACCGGCGGCTTCCGCGCGTTCATCCCGTACACGTACCAGCCCGAGAACAACCACCTCAAGGGCCGGACCCAGGCGACCGTCTTCGAGTACCTGCGCATGATCGCCGTCGCGCGGCTCTTCCTGGACAACATCGCGCACATCCAGGGCTCCTGGCTGACCGTCGGCAAGGAGGCGGGCCAGCTCTCCCTGCACTACGGCGCCGACGACCTCGGTTCGATCATGCTGGAGGAGAACGTCGTCTCCTCGGCCGGTGCCAAGCACCGCTCGAACCGCCAGGAGATCATCGACCTGATCCGGAAGGCGGGCCGCGTCCCCGCGCAGCGCGCGACCACCTACGAGCACCTCGTGGTGCACGAGGACCCGGCGAACGACCCGGTCGACGACCGCGTCGTCTCGCACATCTCCTCGACCGCGATCGAGGGCGGCACGGCGCACCCCGAGCTGAAGCTCATCTCCTCCCGCTGACCGCCCCATGCTGACGCTGCACACCGCCGGGCTCCTCGTCACCGGGCCGGACGCCGTACCGCTGGAGGGCGGCGCCGTCCTGGTGGAGGGCGACCGGATCGTCCGGACGGGCCCGTACGAGGAGCTCGCCGCGGCCGCTCCGCACGCCCGGGTGCGGCGCTGGCCCGGGGTGCTCACCCCGGGGCTGCTGGCGCGCGGGGCGGACGTGCTGCTGGAGGGGACGTACTACCCCGACGACCCCTACGAGATCACCGAGCTCGGCGCCGCCCCGATCACCGGCGCCGAGGCGCTCGACGCCCTGAAGCTGACCGACGCCCGCCGGGGCAACAGCGCCCGGCGCGGCACGCAGAAGCTGCTGGCGCGCGGGGTGGTGGCGGTGGCCGGGCGGTTCACCGTCCCGGCGGTGCGCACCGCGGTGGTCCGCTCGGGCCTGGCCGTCGTCCCGCCCGCCCCCTGCGAGGGGGTGCCCGCGCTGGATCCGCTCACCGGCCGCGACAGCGCCGGGCCGGCCTTCCACGGGGTGCTGGAGGCGGGGGCCCCGGCCCGGTTCGCGGTGTTCGCGGTGGCGGACGAGGCCGAGCTGCTGGAACGCGGGGCCACCACCTGCGTGGCGACCGTCATCGGCGGGCGGCTGCTGCACCGGCGGCGCTAGACCGCCGCCTGTACGGGTGAGGGCACCGCTCCGCTCCGGGCGGGGGCCTGAGAGGATGACCCCGTACGAGCCGACCGACCGGCAGCCACACCGAGCACCGAGGGGCCACCGCCAGTGACAAGGGCTTCCCTGGACAAGCAGCCGCACGAAGTCGCCTCCATGTTCGACGGCGTGGCGGCGAAGTACGACCTCACCAACGACGTGCTCTCCCTCGGGCAGGCACGCCTGTGGCGCAAGGAGGCCGCCAAGGCGGTCGCCGCCCGCCCCGGCCAGAAGGTGCTCGACCTGGCCGCCGGTACCGCGACCTCCTCCCTGCCGTACGCCGCCACCGGCGCGTACGTCGTCCCCTGCGACTTCTCCCTCGGGATGCTGCGGGAGGGCAAGAAGCGCAACCCCTGGCTGCCGCTGACGGCGGGCGACGCGACGCGGCTGCCGTTCAAGGACGACGTCTTCGACACCGTGACGATCTCCTTCGGGCTGCGCAACGTCCACGACACCGACGCCGCGCTGCGCGAGCTGTACCGGGTGACCAAGCCCGGCGGGCAGATCGTCATCAGCGAGTTCTCGCAGCCGGTCTGGGCGCCCTTCCGCACGCTCTACACCGAGTACCTGATGCGCGCCCTGCCGCCGGTGGCCCGCGCGGTGTCCTCCAACCCCGACGCGTACGTGTACCTCGCCGAGTCCATCCGGGAGTGGCCGGACCAGCCGGCGCTGGCCGGGCTGCTGGCCAAGGCGGGCTGGGGCAAGGTCGCCTGGCGCGACCTGAGCGGCGGCATCGTGGCCCTGCACCGCGGCTTCAAGGTCCAGTAGCGTCCGTTGGCACCCGTGGACTACCAGCACCTCCTGGAACAGATCGCGGCGGACGTCGCCCCGCTGATCGGCAGCGGCACCCCCGCCGAGTACATCCCGGCGCTCGCGGGCGTCGAGCCCCGGCGGTTCGGGATGGCCCTCGCCGACCTGGACGGCAACGTCTTCGGCACCGGCGACTGGCGGGTGCCGTTCTCCACCCAGTCGATCACCAAGGTCTTCGCGCTGGCCCTCGCCCTCGCGGAGGGCGGGGACAGCCTGTGGGAGCGGGTGGGCCGGGAGCCGTCCGGCAACCCGTTCAACTCGCTGGTGCAGCTGGAGTACGAGAACGGGATCCCGCGCAACCCGTTCATCAACGCGGGCGCGCTCGTCGTCACCGACCGGCTCCAGACCCTCACGGGTGACGCGAGCAGCGAACTGCTGGACTTCCTGCGGCAGGAGAGCGGCAACCCGGAGGTCTCCTTCGACCCGGAGGTGGCCGCGTCCGAGCACGAACACGGCGACCGCAACGCCGCCGTGGCGCACTTCATGGCCTCGTACGGCAACATCGACAACCCCGTTCCGGCGCTGCTGGACCACTACTTCTGGCAGTGCTCGATCGAGATGACCTGCGCCGACCTGGCCCTGGCCGGACGCTTCCTGGCCCGGCACGGGCTGCGGGCGGACGGTTCGCGGCTGCTGACCCGCAGCGAGGCCAAGCAGATCAACGCGGTGATGATGACGTGCGGGACGTACGACGCCGCCGGGGAGTTCGCCTACCGGGTGGGCCTGCCGGGCAAGAGCGGCGTCGGCGGCGGCATCATCGCGGTCGTCCCGGGCCGCTGCACCCTCGCGGTCTGGAGCCCGGGCCTGGACCGGCAGGGCAACTCGGTGGCCGGCGTGGCCGCCCTGGACCGCTTCACGACGCTCACGGGCCTCAGCGTCTTCTGATCCGGCCGGGCGTCGGGTCGCAAGGGCGGCCGCGCTCCGTTCCGGCCTGCATAGACTGCCTCATGTCCTGTGCCGTCGCGCACCCCTTGTCGAGCCTTCGGGAGACCCCGCAGTGACCGAGTCCACCGAGCCCCTCTCCGAACACCGCGCGGACGTGATCGTCGTCGGGGCCGGGCCCGCCGGCTCGACCACCGCCTACTACCTCGCCAAGGCCGGCCTCGACGTCCTGCTCCTGGAGAAGACGGCGTTCCCGCGCGAGAAGGTCTGCGGTGACGGGCTGACGCCCCGCGCCACGAAGCAGCTCGTGGCGATGGGCATCGACATCTCCGAAGAGGCCGGCTGGCTGCGCAACAAGGGCCTGCGCATCATCGGCGGCGGCCAGCGGCTCCAGCTCGACTGGCCGGAACTCGCCTCCTTCCCCGACTACGGACTCGTCCGCAAGCGCGACGACTTCGACGAGACCCTGGCCCGCCAGGCGCAGAAGGCCGGCGCCCGCCTCTACGAGCGCTGCAACGTCGGCGAGCCCGTCCGCGACCCGCGCACCGGCCACATCACCGGCGTGCAGGCGAAGCTCGGCGAGGAGAAGACCCCGGTCACCTTCCACGCCCCGCTCGTGGTCGCCGCCGACGGCAACTCCTCGCGGCTGTCCCTCGCGATGGGCCTGCACCGGCGCGAGGACCGCCCGATGGGCGTGGCGGTGCGCACGTACTTCACCTCGCCCCGGCACGACGACGACTACCTGGAGTCCTGGCTGGAGCTGTGGGACCGGCGCGGCCCGCAGGACCGGCTGCTGCCCGGCTACGGCTGGATCTTCGGCATGGGCGACGGCACCTCCAACGTCGGCCTCGGCATCCTCAACTCCTCCTCCGCGTTCAAGGAGCTGGACTGGCGCGAGGTCCTCAAGGCGTGGTGCGCGTCCATGCCGGAGGACTGGGGCTACACCCCCGAGAACATGACGCAGCCGATCCGCGGCGCGGCCCTGCCGATGGCCTTCAACCGGCAGCCGCACTACACCAAGGGCCTGCTGCTGGTCGGGGACGCGGGCGGGCTCGTCAACCCGTTCAACGGCGAGGGCATCGCCTACGCGATGGAGTCCGGGCAGCTCGCGGCGGACGTCATCGTCCAGGCCCACGCCCGTGCCACCCCCGCCCAGCGGGAGCTGGCGCTGCACAACTACCCGAAGGTGCTGAAGGAGACCTACGGCGGCTACTACACGCTGGGCCGCGCCTTCGTGAAGCTGATCGGCAACCCGGCGGTCATGAAGATCGCCGCTCAGCGGGGGCTGACGCACCCCGTGCTGATGCGCTTCACCCTGAAGATGCTGGCGAACCTGACCGACCCGACGGGCGGCGACGCCATGGACCGCATCATCAACGGCCTCTCGAAGGTGGCCCCGAGGGCCTGAGCCGGGCCCCGACGCCCCGGAGCCGCCCCCGGGCCTCCCGGCGGGCGTCAGGGCCGTCCCAGGGGCGTCAGGGCCGTTTCCGGGGCGCCTCAGGTCGTTCCCAAGGCAGGCCCGGCCGTCCGGGGGCTTCGGGGGCCCGCTCAGCCGTCCGCGGGCTCCTGGCCCGTCTCGGGCGCCGCGTGGACGGTACGCACGCACCGGGCCAGCAGGCCGAGGCCGGCGACCAGGAGGGCGCCGGAGACGGTCCAGCCGAGGCCCAGGGTCAGCGGGGTGCCCGGCTTCTGCCAGGGCCGGGCGGTGGTCAGCAGCCAGCCGCCTACCGCCAGCATGCCGAGGCCGAGGGCGGCGGGCAGGGCGGTGCCGTCACCGTCGCCGTGGTCCTCGTACGGGGTTCCGTTCACGGGCTGACCACCTCCGGGGATCGCTACGGGCGCACGGGTACGCCGCCCATCTTCGCAGGGCCGCGGAGGATTCCGCACCGACCGTGCGCCGGGCGGGACTTCGGCCGCGGCGGCGGGCGGTGTCCGGGCATGCCGGAGGTCCGGTACTCCGTCCCCGGGCGGGGGAGGGGGAGTACCGGACCTCGCGGAGACCGGGTGGGTCAGAGGACGCGGACGGCGCCCGTCGGCATGTCGTAGCTCAGCGGGCGCTCGACGATGCCCGTGCTGGGGTTCTGCGCGCCGACGAACTTGCCGCCGCCGACGTAGATGGCGACGTGGTAGGCGCTGCCCTTGGGGCCCCAGTACAGGATGTCGCCCGGCTGGAGGTTGCTCAGGGACACCGAGGTACCGGCCAGGGACTGGTCCTGGGAGGTGCGGTCCAGGGTGATGCCGGCCTGGCGGTAGGCGGCCTGCACCAGACCCGAGCAGTCGTACGCGGAGGGGCCGGTGGCACCCATCACGTACGCCTTGCCGACCTGGTTGTAGGCGAAGTTGACGATGGCCGCGGCGGAGCCGGTGGCGGAGGAGCGGCCGCTGCTGGAGCCGCCCTTGACGACGGCACCGCTGCCGTCGTCGGAAGCGGAGGCGTTCGTCAGGGAGGTGCGGCCGGAGCTGCGGCCCGCGCGCTCGGCCTCCGCCTTGCGGTCGGCCTCCTGCTTCGCCTTCTGCTCGGCGGCCTTCTGGGCCTCTTCCTTCGCCTGCTTCGCCTCGGCGGCGGCACCCGTACGGGCGCTCTCCTCCTGGGCGTTCAGCTCGCCGGTGACGGCGGCCTCGACGGCGGCGACGCGGGTGTTCTCAGCGGCGGTGTTGACCGCGTTGGAGACCTCGGTACCGAGGTCCAGGCTGAGGACCGGCATCTCCAGCGTCGTCTCGGCCACGGGCTCGGGAGACGGGGACGCGCTCGCGGTGCCGGCCATCGCCAGGGTGCTGAGGACGCCACCGGCAACTCCGGCGCGGACCGCGAGCTTCGAGGCGCTGCGGCGGGGCTTCCGGTGGCTGGGTATGTGAGCGGTGTGGGACATGGGACAACCGCTATCAGGGGTGCAGGGTCACCTTCAAGAAACGTGGTCTGCGCCACAGTTGCGGAAAATGCCCGGCAACCGGGCGCGCCGCGCGGCATATTGACGCCGTAACGGACGAAACGGACAGCTGCTCACAGGGCTGTGATCATGGGCTTTCATCAATAAGTCCGAATTGATCCACCGCCTACCATCCAGTCGCACAGATGGCCAAGCCTCCTTTTTGCGGCCCATGATCCATGTGTCGCAGGTCACAGTGACCCGCTGTCGTGAGGGCGCCGTGGCCGGTCCGTGACCGGACCGTGAGCTTGCCGTGCGGTTCGTGAACGGACGCACATCCGCCGGGCGCGCGCGGCCGGCCGTCCACTTCCGTACCCCCGGACCCCCCGGGCGAGGGAGGCCGGTTCCTTTATCACCCCGGCCACCTCGGGGCCAATTTGCCTGTAGCGCTCACTCTTTGATAGTGCAAGCCCGCCCCGACCTGCGGTGACGAGGCCGGATGTCACCTTTGGTGATCATGTGGATGCCTTGCGTACGAAGATCGCCACTCAAGGGCCTTCATGATCGTTCGTCTGGTGGTGGAGATCACAAACTCGGTGTCGTTACCCGTGTCGCAGATCACAGACCGGCAGGCATAAGATGCGCACCAGTCTGGCTTGTGAACTGCCTCACATGCGACCAACGGTCAAGGACGACTGGAAGGAGCGAGGAGCGTGAATGCCTACGCACCCATCCTCGTGCTCGGCGCCATCGGCGCAGGGTTTGCGATCTTCTCCGTGGTCATGGCCACGCTGATCGGCCCAAAACGGTACAACCGGGCGAAGCTTGAAGCATACGAGTGCGGCATCGAGCCGACTCCGGTGCCCGCCGGCGGCGGCCGCTTCCCCATCAAGTACTACCTCACGGCGATGCTCTTCATCGTCTTCGACATCGAGATCGTCTTCCTCTACCCCTGGGCCGTCACCTTCGACTCCCTGGGGATCTTCGGGCTCGTCGAGATGCTGCTCTTCGTGCTCACCGTCTTCGTCGCCTACGCATACGTCTGGCGCCGCGGCGGCCTGGAATGGGACTGAGGGGCTGAATTTTCCATGGGACTGGAAGAGAAGCTGCCGAGCGGCTTCCTGCTGACCACCGTCGAACAGGCCGCGGGCTGGGTGCGCAAGGCATCCGTCTTCCCGGCCACCTTCGGCCTCGCGTGCTGCGCCATCGAGATGATGACCACCGGCGCCGGCCGCTACGACCTCGCCCGCTTCGGCATGGAGGTCTTCCGCGGCTCCCCCCGCCAGGCGGACCTGATGATCGTCGCCGGCCGGGTCAGCCAGAAGATGGCGCCGGTGCTGCGGCAGGTCTACGACCAGATGCCCGCCCCGAAGTGGGTGATCTCCATGGGGGTCTGCGCCTCCTCGGGCGGCATGTTCAACAACTACGCGATCGTCCAGGGCGTCGACCACATCGTCCCGGTGGACATCTACCTGCCCGGCTGCCCGCCCCGCCCCGAGATGCTCATCGACGCGATCCTCAAGCTCCACCAGAAGATCCAGGGCTCCAAGCTCGGCGTGAACCGGGAAGAGGCGGCGCGCGAGGCGGAGGAGGCGGCCCTGAAGGCCCTCCCCACCATCGAGATGAAGGGGCTCCTGCGGTGAGCGACGAACCCGCCGCGGACAGCGGCAACAACGTCCCGGCACCCCGTGCGGGCAGGCCCGGACCCGAGGTGATCGGCGTCCGCAAGGGCATGTTCGGAGCGGGCGGCGGCGGCGACACCAGCGGCTACGGCGGCCTCGTGCGCCCCGTGGCCCTGCCCGGCGCCAGCTCCCGCCCGTACGGCTCCTACTTCGACGAGGTCGCCGACGAGCTGGAGGGCGCCCTGGAGGAGCAGGACCTGCTCCCGGAGAACGCCATCGAGAAGGTCGTCGTCGACCGGGGCGAGATGACCCTGCACATCGCCCGCGAGCACCTGGTGCGGGTGGCCTCCACCCTGCGCGACGACCCGGCGCTGCGCTTCGAGCTGTGCACCGGCGTCTCCGGCGTGCACTTCCCGGGCGACAAGGGCCGCGAGCTGCACGCCGTCTACCACCTGCGCTCCCTCACCCACGGCCGGATCATCCGGCTGGAGGTGTCGGTGCCCGACGCCGACCCGCACCTGCCCTCGCTCACCGGCGTGTACCCGACCAACGACTGGCACGAGCGCGAGGCGTACGACTTCTTCGGCCTGGTCTTCGACGGCCATCCGGCCCTCACGCGGATCATGATGCCGGACGACTGGCAGGGCTTCCCGCAGCGCAAGGACTACCCGCTCGGCGGCATCCCCATCGAGTACAAGGGCGCCCAGATCCCGGCTCCCGACCAGCGGAGGTCGTACAGCTGATGTCCCCCACCCCGAACGCCGCCGACCCCGCGGCCTCCCGCGAGACCACCGAAGGCACCGTCTACACCGTCACCGGCGGCGACTGGGACGAGCTCGTCCAGTCCGTCGCCCGGGCGGACGACGAGCGCATCGTCCTGAACATGGGCCCCCAGCACCCCTCCACCCACGGGGTGCTCCGCCTGATCCTGGAGATCGACGGAGAGACGGTCACCGAGGCCCGCTGCGGCATCGGCTACCTCCACACCGGCATCGAGAAGAACCTCGAATTCCGCAACTGGACGCAGGGCACCACCTTCGTCACGCGCATGGACTACCTGACGCCGTTCTTCAACGAGACCGCGTACTGCCTCGGCGTCGAGAAGCTCCTCGGGATCACCGGGCAGATCCCCGACCGGGCCACCGTCATCCGCGTCCTGCTGATGGAGCTCAACCGGCTCTCGTCCCACCTGGTGTGCATCGCCACCGGCGGCATGGAGCTCGGCGCCACCACGATCATGATCTACGGCTTCCGGGACCGCGAGCTGATCCTCGACGTCTTCGAGCTGATCACCGGCCTGCGCATGAACCACGCCTTCATCCGCCCCGGCGGCCTCGCCCAGGACCTGCCCCCCGGCGCGGTCGACCAGCTGCGCGAGTTCGTCAAGACGATGAAGAAGAACCTGCCGGAGTACGACAAGCTCGCCACCGGCAACCCCATCTTCAAGGCCCGTATGCAGGACGTCGGCTACCTCGACCTCGCCGGCTGCATGGCCCTGGGCGCCACCGGCCCGATCCTGCGTTCCGCCGGCCTGCCGCACGACCTGCGCAAGGCCGACCCGTACTGCGGATACGACACCTACGAGTTCGACGTCCCCACCACCGAGAGCTGCGACTCCTACGGGCGGTTCCTGGTCCGCCTGGAGGAGATGCGCCAGTCGCTGCGGATCGTCGAGCAGTGCCTGGACCGGCTGGAGCCGGGCCCGGTGATGGTCGAGGACAAGAAGATCGCCTGGCCGGCGCAGCTCGCGCTGGGCCCCGACGGCCTCGGCAACTCCCTCGACCACATCAAGCAGATCATGGGCACCTCCATGGAGGCCCTCATCCACCACTTCAAGCTGGTGACCGAGGGCTTCCGGGTCCCCACCGGACAGGCGTACGCGGCCGTCGAGTCCCCCAAGGGCGAGCTCGGCGCCCACGTGGTCTCCGACGGCGGCACCCGCCCCTACCGGGTCCACTTCCGCGACCCGTCCTTCACCAACCTCCAGGCCATGGCGGCGATGTGCGAGGGCGGCCAGGTCGCCGACGTCATCGTCGCCGTCGCCTCCATCGACCCCGTGATGGGAGGCGTCGACCGATGACGGCCGATGCAGTGAATACGGGCGTCAGCCTCGGGATGCCCCAGCTGCCCGCCCCCGACTTCCCCGCCGAGGTGCGCGCCCGGCTCGAAGCGGACGCGCGGGAGGTCATCGCCCGCTACCCCGACAGCCGCTCCGCGCTGCTGCCGCTGCTGCACCTGACACAGTCCGAGGAGGGCTACGTCTCCCGCACCGGCATCCGCTTCTGCGCCGAGGTGCTGGGCCTGACCACCGCCGAGGTCACCGCCGTCGCCACCTTCTACACGATGTACCGGCGCAGGCCCTCCGGGGACTACCAGGTCGGCGTCTGTACCAACACCCTGTGCGCGGTGATGGGCGGCGACGCCATCTTCGACGAGCTCAAGCAGCACCTGGGCGTCGGCAACAACGAGACCACCCCCGACGGCAAGGTCACGCTGGAGCACATCGAGTGCAACGCGGCCTGCGACTACGCCCCCGTGGTGATGGTCAACTGGGAGTTCTTCGACAACCAGACCCCCGAGTCCGCCAAGGCCCTCGTGGACGACCTGCGCGCCGGACGCCCCGTCGAGCCGACCCGGGGCGCGCCGATGTGCACGTACAAGGAGACCGCCCGGATCCTGGCGGGCTTCCCCGACGAGCGCGAGGGCGCGGTGGAGGCGAGCGGCGGGGCGGGCCCCGCCTCCCTGATCGGACTGCGCATCGCGCGCGGCGAGTCCCCGCACACCCCGATCGTCCACCCGCGCGGCGAGACGGCCACCGAGGGAGGGGAGTGATGTCGTTGTCGACCGAACTCAGCAAGAACGGGAGCCCGGAGAAGCTCCTGGCGCCCGTCCTCTCGGCGTTCTGGGACGAGCCCGAGTCATGGACGCTGGAGACCTACCGGCGCCACGAGGGCTACGAGGGCCTGCGCAAGGCCCTCGCGATGACCCCGGACGAGGTGATCGCCTACGTCAAGGACTCCGGTCTGCGCGGACGCGGCGGCGCTGGCTTCCCCACCGGAATGAAGTGGCAGTTCATCCCGCAGGGCGACGGCAAGCCGCACTACCTCGTCGTGAACGCGGACGAGTCGGAACCGGGTACCTGCAAGGACATCCCCCTCCTCTTCGCCAACCCGCACTCCCTCATCGAGGGAATGATCATCGCCTGCTACGCGATCCGTTCGGAGCACGCCTTCATCTACCTGCGCGGTGAGGCCGTACCGGTCCTGCGCCGTCTGCACGAGGCGGTGCGCGAGGCGTACGCGGCCGGATACCTCGGCAAGGACATCGGGGCCAGCGGACGCAACCTCGACATCACCGTGCACGCGGGGGCGGGCGCGTACATCTGCGGCGAGGAGACGGCACTGCTCGACTCCCTCGAAGGCCGGCGCGGTCAGCCCCGGCTGCGTCCCCCCTTCCCCGCTGTCGAGGGGCTCTACGCGTGCCCCACTGTCGTCAACAACGTGGAGTCCATCGCCTCGGTTCCCGCGATCCTCAACAGGGGCAAGGACTGGTTCAAGGCGATGGGGACGGAGAAGTCCCCCGGCTTCACCCTCTACTCCCTCTCCGGGCACGTCGCCGGCCCCGGCCAGTACGAGGCCCCGCTCGGCATCACCCTGCGCCAGCTCCTCGACATGAGCGGCGGGATGCGCCCCGGGCACCGGCTGAAGTTCTGGACCCCCGGCGGCTCGTCCACCCCCATGTTCACCGAGGAGCACCTCGACGTCCCCCTCGACTACGAGGGCGTCGGCGCGGCCGGCTCGATGCTCGGCACCAAGGCCCTCCAGTGCTTCGACGAGACCACCTGCGTGGTGCGCGCCGTCACCCGCTGGACCGAGTTCTACGCCCACGAGTCCTGCGGCAAGTGCACCCCCTGCCGCGAGGGCACGTACTGGCTGGTCCAGCTGCTGCGGGACATCGAGGCGGGCAAGGGCGTCATGGCCGACCTCGACAAGCTGAACGACATCGCCGACAACATCAACGGCAAGTCCTTCTGCGCCCTCGGCGACGGCGCGGCCAGCCCGATCTTCTCCTCGCTGAAGTACTTCCGCGCGGAGTACGAACAGCACATCACCGGGAAGGGCTGCCCCTTCGACCACCGGAAGTCGACCCTCTGGGCTGACGGGCCCATCGAGAACTCCGAGGTGAACGCATGACCGTCAGCACCAACGCCCCGGCGGGCGGCGGCGAGGCGGCGAAGCCGGCGCAGGCGGACCTGGTCACGCTGACCATCGACGGCGCCGAACTGTCCGTGCCCAAGGGGACCCTCGTCATCCGGGCCGCCGAACTGCTCGGCATCGAGATCCCCCGCTTCTGCGACCACCCCCTCCTCGACCCCGCCGGCGCCTGCCGCCAGTGCATCGTCGAGGTCGAGGGCCAGCGCAAGCCGATGGCCTCCTGCACCATCACCTGCACCGACGGCATGGTCGTCCGCACCCAGCTGACCTCCGAGGCCGCCGACAAGGCCCAGCGCGGGGTGATGGAGCTGCTGCTGATCAACCACCCGCTGGACTGCCCCGTCTGCGACAAGGGCGGCGAATGCCCCCTGCAGAACCAGGCGATGTCCCACGGCAACGCCGAATCCCGGTTCGAGGGCCGCAAGCGGACCTACGAGAAGCCCGTCGCGATCTCCCCGCAGGTGCTGCTCGACCGCGAGCGGTGCGTGCTGTGCGCGCGCTGCACCCGCTTCTCCAACCAGGTCGCCGGAGACCCGATGATCGAGCTGCTGGAACGCGGCGCGCTCCAGCAGGTCGGCACCGGCGAGGGCGACCCGTTCGAGTCCTACTTCTCCGGCAACACCATCCAGATCTGCCCCGTCGGCGCCCTCACCTCGGCCGCCTACCGGTTCCGTTCCCGCCCCTTCGACCTCGTCTCCTCCCCGAGCGTGTGCGAGCACTGCGCGGGCGGCTGCGCGACGCGGACCGACCACCGGCGCGGCAAGGTGATGCGCCGCCTGGCCGCCGAGGACCCCGAGGTCAACGAGGAGTGGATCTGCGACAAGGGCCGCTTCGCGTTCCGCTACGCCCAGCGCCCCGACCGGCTGACCACCCCGCTGGTGCGCGGGGCGGACGGGGTCCTCGCCCCGGCGAGCTGGCCCGAGGCGCTGGAGGCCGCCGCCGCCGGGCTCACCGCCGCGCGCGGCCGGGCCGGGGTGCTGACCGGCGGCCGGCTGACCGTCGAGGACGCCTACGCGTACGCCAAGTTCGCGCGGGTGGTGCTCGACACCAACGACATCGACTTCCGGGCCCGCGTGCACAGCGCGGAGGAGACCGACTTCCTGGCCGCCTCCGTCGCCGGCACGGGCAAGGACCTCGACGGCACGGGCGTCACCTACGCCTCGCTGGAGGCCGCCCCGGCCGTGCTGCTGGTGGGCATCGAGGCCGAGGAGGAGGCCCCCGGGGTCTTCCTGCGGCTGCGCAAGGCCCACCGCAAACGGGGCCAGAAGACGTACGCCCTCGCCCCCTTCGCCACCCGCGGCCTGACCAAGGCGGGCGGCACCCTGCTGGCCGCCGCCCCCGGCACCGAGCCGGACTGGCTGGACGCGCTGGCCTCCCGCACCGGGCTGGAGGCGGGCGGCGCCGAGGCCGCCGAGGCGCTGCGCAGGCCCGGCGCCGTCCTCGTCGTCGGGGAGCGGCTCGCCGGGGTGCCCGGCGCGCTGACCGCCGCCGTACGGGCGGCCACCGCGACCGGGGCCCGGCTGGTGTGGATCCCGCGCCGGGCCGGGGAGCGGGGCGCGGTCGAGGCGGGCGCGCTGCCGTCGCTGCTGCCGGGCGGGCGTCCCGCCACCGACCCGCGGGCCCGCGAGGAGGTCGCCGCCGCCTGGGGGCTCCAGGCGCTGCCGCACCGCTACGGCCGTGACACCGGGCAGATCGTCGAGGCCGCCGCGACCAGCGAACTGGCCGCGCTGCTGGTCGCGGGCGTCGAGGTCGGGGACCTGCCCGACCCGCGGCGGGCCCGGACCGCGCTGGAGGAGACCTTCGTGGTCTCCCTGGAGCTGCGGCCCGGCGAGGTCACCGACCACGCGGACGTGGTCCTGCCGGTCGCCGCCGTCGCGGAGAAGGCGGGCACCTTCATCAACTGGGAGGGCCGGGTCCGTCCCTTCGAGGCCGCCCTCAAGCCCGACCAGATGACCCGCCGCCTCGCCCCGGCCGACGCCCGCGTGCTGCACATGCTGGCCGACGCCGCCGGCCGGCCGATCGCCCTGCCCGACGTGCACGCCGTACGCCGGGAGCTGGAGCGGCTCGGCCCCTGGGAGGGCGACCTGGCGCCCGAGCGCCACACCGCGTCGGCGCCGCTGCCCCGGCCCGGCGCGGGTGAGGCCGTACTCGCCGGGCACCGCCTGCTGCTGGACCTGGGCCGGCTCCAGGAGGGCGACGAGGCCCTGGCCGGGACCCGGCACGAAGCGGCGGCCCGCCTCTCGGCCGCCACGGCCGCCGAGACCGGCGTCAAGGACGGCGACGTCCTCGCCGTCACCGGCCCGGCCGGCGCGGTGGAACTCCCGCTGCGGATCACCGAGATGCCCGACCGCGTCGTATGGCTCCCCCTGAACTCCGCCGGCTCCGGCGTCCTCGCCGGCTCCGGCGTCCTCGCCGGCACCGGCGCCCTGCCCGGCACCCTCGTCCGCATCGGACCGGCGCCGGCCCCGGCCGCCCCCGCCAAGGAGGTGCGAGCGTGACCAGCCTCGCCCCACACGTCCTCGCCGCCGAGGACCTCTCCCTGTTCGGCAGGGACGTCTGGTGGCTCGTCCTGATCAAGGCGGTGTTCTGCTTCGCCTTCCTGATGGTGACCGTGCTGTTCTCCATCGTGTGGGAGCGCAAGGTCGTCGCCTGGATGCAGCTGCGCATCGGCCCCAACCGGCACGGGCCCTGGGGCATGCTCCAGTCGCTCGCCGACGGCGTGAAGCTGATGCTCAAGGAAGACGTCGTCGTCAAGCGGGCCGACAAGGTGGTGTACGTCCTCGCCCCGATCATCGCGGCGATCCCGGCGTTCATGGCCATCGCGGTGATCCCGTTCGGGCCGTCCGGCAACGAGGTCTCGATCTTCGGCCAGCGCACCACGATGCAGCTGACCGACCTGCCCATCGCGATGCTGTACGTCCTCGCGGTGGCCTCGGTCGGCATCTACGGGATCGTCCTGGCGGGCTGGTCCTCCGGCTCCACCTACCCGCTCCTCGGCGGCCTGCGCTCCTGCGCGCAGATGATCTCGTACGAGATCGCGATGGGCGCGGCCTTCGCCTCGGTCTTCCTCTACTCCGGGTCGATGTCCACCTCGAAGATCGTGGAGGCGCAGGCCGACCGCTGGTACATCGTGCTGCTGCCGGTGTCGTTCATCATCTACGTGATCACGATGGTCGGCGAGACCAACCGCGCCCCCTTCGACATGCCGGAGTCCGAGGGCGACCTGGTCGGCGGCTTCAACACCGAGTACTCCTCCATCAAGTTCGCCCTGTTCATGCTGGCCGAGTACGTCAACATGGTCACCGTCTCGGCGGTCTCCGTCACCCTCTTCCTGGGCGGCTGGCGGGCCCCCGCGCCGATCTCCACGTACTGGGAGGGCGCGAACCACGGCTGGTGGCCGATGCTCTGGTTCGTCATCAAGGTGCAGCTGCTGCTGTTCTTCTTCATCTGGCTGCGCGGCACGCTGCCGCGCGTGCGCTACGACCAGCTGATGAAGCTCGGCTGGAAGGTGCTGATCCCGGTCTCGGTGGTCTGGCTGATGCTGGTCGCCACCGTCCGGGCGCTGCGCAACGAGCGCTACGACTTCTCCGAGATCGTGCTCTACGTCGGCGGGGCCGTCGTGGCGATCCTGCTGCTGACCTCCCTCGCGGACCACTTCCGCGAAAAGCGGGACAAGGGCGCCGCGGCGCAGGCCGGCAAGGCCGGGGCCGAGCCCTTCGACCCGATGGCGGGCGGATTCCCCGTACCGCCCAAGCCCGGCCAGCACCTGGCACCCGTACCGCGCAGGCGGCCCCGCGGCGAGCGGGAGCTGATTGTCAGTGGCGGGACGAATACCGACAGTGACCGAGAGGAGGGTTGAGACGTGTCTGACGAGAAGCACGAGAAGCACGCGAAGCAAGAGAAGAACGAGCAGTGGCAGAACCCGGTGGCCGGCTTCGGCGTGACCTTCAAGGCCATGTTCAAGAAGCGCCTCACCGAGCAGTACCCGGAGCAGGAGAAGACCACCGCTCCGCGCTTCCACGGAAGGCACCAGCTCAACCGGCACCCCGACGGTCTGGAGAAGTGCATCGGCTGCGAGCTGTGCGCCTGGGCCTGTCCCGCCGACGCCATCTACGTGGAGGGCGCGGACAACACCGAGGAGGAGCGCTACTCCCCGGGCGAGCGGTACGGGCGGGTCTACCAGATCAACTACGCCCGCTGCATCCTGTGCGGGCTCTGCATCGAGGCGTGCCCGACGCGGGCGCTGACGATGACGAACGAGTTCGAACTGGCCGACGCCAGCCGCGAGTCGCTGATCTACACCAAGGAACAGCTCCTCGCCGGCCTGACCGATTCCATGGTCGACAGCCCGCACGCGATGTACCCGGGCACGGACGAGCAGGACTACTACCGGGGTCTGGTCACGGGCGCCGCGCCCGGGACCGAGCGGCAGGCGGCGGTTTCCAAGGGCGAGGGCCCGCAGGAGGCCGCGTCCACCTTCGGGCCCACCGAGCCCGCCGCGCCGAAGGCGGGCGGCCGATGAGCGCCCTGCTGACCACCGCGGCCGCCGCCACCACGACGTCCACCGGTGAAGCCGTCCAGTTCTGGGTGCTGGGCACCGTCGCCGTCATCGGCGCGCTGTGCACCATCCTGATGAAGAAGGCCGTGCACAGCGCCCTGTGCCTGGCGGGGACGATGATCGTCCTCGCGGTGTTCTACCTCGCCAACGGGGCGTACTTCCTGGGCGTGGTCCAGGTCGTCGTCTACACCGGCGCCATCATGATGCTGTTCCTCTTCGTGGTCATGCTCGTCGGCGTCACGGCGGCGGACTCGCTGAAGGAGACCATCAAGGGACAGCGCTGGCTGGCCGTCCTGTGCGGGCTCGGCTTCGGCATCCTGCTGATCGCGGGCCTCGCCAACGCGAAGCTGACCCACTTCAACGGCCTCGGCCAGGTCAACTCCGCGGGCCACGTCGAGGGACTGGCCCGGCTGATCTTCACCCGCTACATCTTCGCCTTCGAGATCACCGGCGCCCTGCTGATCACGGCGGCCGTCGGTGCGATGGTGCTCACCCACCGCGAGCGCACCGAGCGGGCCGCCACCCAGCGCGAGCTCGCCGAGAAGCGCGTCCGCGAGGGCGTCCAGCTCCCGCCGCTCCCGGCCCCCGGCGTCTACGCCCGGCACAACGCGGTGGACATCGCCGGCCTGCTGCCCGACGGCACCCCGTCGGAGCTGACCGTCAACAAGACGCTCCGTGCCCGCGGCCAGATCCGCGACGTGTCCAGCGAGGCGCTGGACGACCTCAAGGCGCTGGAGCAGCGCTCCTCGGAGCGTCTGGGCCGCGACTCCCGAGAGGAGGCATCGAAGTGAACCCGGTCAACTACCTGTACCTGGCCGCCCTGCTGTTCACGATCGGCGCGACGGGCGTCCTCATCCGGCGCAACGCGATCGTGCTGTTCATGTGCGTCGAGCTGATGCTCAACGCCTGCAACCTCGCGTTCGTCGCCTTCTCCCGGATGCACGGCAACCTCGACGGCCAGATCATCGCCTTCTTCACGATGGTCGTCGCCGCCGCGGAGGTCGTGGTGGGCCTCGCGATCATCGTGTCGCTGTTCCGTACCCGCCACTCGGCCTCGGTCGACGACGCCAGCCTGATGAAGCTGTAAGGGGCCTTCACCGTGGAGAATCTGATTGCGCTGCTGGTGGGCGTGCCCCTGCTCGGGGCGGCGGTGCTGCTGTGCGGCGGCCGGCGCCTCGACAAGGCCGGCCACTGGCTCGGGACCGTGCTCGCCGCGGTCTCCTTCGGCATCGGCGTGGTCCTCTTCGCCGGCATGCTGGGGCGCGGAGCCGAGGACCGCACCCTGCATCAGTACCTGTTCAGCTGGGTGCCCGTGGAGGGCTTCCAGGCGGACTTCGCCTTCCAGCTCGACCAGCTGTCGATGACCTTCGTCCTGCTGATCTCCGGGGTGGGCACGCTCATCCACGTGTACTCCATCGGGTACATGGAGCACGACGAGCGCCGCCGCCGTTTCTTCGGCTACCTCAACCTGTTCGTCGCGGCGATGCTGCTGCTCGTCCTCGCCGACAACTACCTGCTGCTGTACTTCGGCTGGGAGGGCGTCGGCCTCGCCTCGTACCTCCTGATCGGCTTCTGGCAGCACAAGCCCAGCGCGGCCACCGCCGCGAAGAAGGCGTTCCTGGTCAACCGGGTCGGCGACATGGGCCTGTCCATCGCCATCATGATCATGTTCACCACCTTCGGGACCTTCACCTTCGGCCCGGTCCTGGCCAGTGTCGGGAAGACCTCGGAGGGCACGCTGACGGCGATCGGCCTGATGCTGCTGCTGGCCGCCTGCGGCAAGTCGGCCCAGGTGCCGCTCCAGTCCTGGCTCGGTGACGCGATGGAGGGCCCGACCCCGGTCTCGGCCCTGATCCACGCGGCGACCATGGTCACCGCGGGCGTGTACCTGATCGTCCGCTCGGGCGCGATCTTCAACGGCGCGCCGGACGCCCAGCTGGTGGTCACCGTCGTCGGCGCGGTCACGCTGCTCTTCGGTGCGATCGTCGGTTGCGCCAAGGACGACATCAAGAAGGCCCTCGCCGGTTCGACCATGTCGCAGATCGGCTACATGGTCCTCGCCGCGGGCCTCGGCCCCATCGGCTACGTCTTCGCGATCATGCACCTGGTGACGCACGGCTTCTTCAAGGCCGGCCTCTTCCTCGGCGCGGGTTCCGTCATGCACGGGATGAACGACGAGGTGGACATGCGCAAGTACGGCGGCCTGCGCAAGTACATGCCGATCACCTTCGTCACCTTCGGGCTCGGCTACCTCGCCATCATCGGCTTCCCGGGCCTGTCGGGCTTCTTCTCCAAGGACAAGATCATCGAGGCGGCCTTCGCGAAGGGCGGCACCGAGGGCTGGATCCTCGGCGGCGCGGCCCTGCTGGGCGCGGGCATCACCGCCTTCTACATGACCCGCGTCATGCTCCTCACCTTCTTCGGCGAGAAGCGCTGGCAGCCCGCCCCGGACGCCGACCGGGCGCCCAGCGCCGAGCCGGCCGCCGAGCACGAGGCCGGTTCGATGCCGCACCCGCACGAGTCCCCGAAGTCCATGACCCTCCCGATGATCGTGCTGGCCTTCGGCTCGGTCTTCGCGGGCGGCTTCTTCGCGATCGGCGACCGCTTCCTGAAGTGGCTGGAGCCGGTCACCGGGTACGAACACGGAAACCCGCCGGTCGGCGCCCTGACGGTGACCCTGTCCACGATGGCCGTCCTCGCCGTCGGCGTCGCCCTCGCCTGGTCGGTGTACGGGCGCAAGCCCGTCCCCGTCACCGCCCCGCGCGGCTCGTTCCTCACCCGGGCGGCCCGCCGCGACCTGTACCAGGACGACTTCAACCACGTCGTCCTCGTGCGCGGCGGGGAGCACCTGACCCGCTCGCTCGTGTACGTCGACCACAGCCTGGTCGACGGAGTGGTCAACGGGACGGCCGCCTCGGTCGGCGGGCTCTCGGGCCGGCTGCGCAAGCTGCAGAACGGCTACGCCCGCAGCTACGCGGTCTCCATGTTCGGGGGCACGGCGATCCTCGTCGCCGCGACCCTGCTGATGAGGGCGGTGTGACATGACCTTCCCGCTTCTGACGGTGACGGCCGCGCTCCCCGCGGCCGGCGCGGTCCTCACCGCCGCCGTCCCGGCCAAGCAGCGGACCGCCGCCAAGTGGCTCGCGCTGCTGTTCTCCCTGGCGACCCTGGCCCTGGCCGTACTCGTCGCCGTCCGCTTCGACCCCCGCGGCGAGCGCTTCCAGCTCACCGAATCGCACGCCTGGATCCCCGACTTCGGCGTCCGCTACGAACTGGGCGTGGACGGCATCGGGGTGGTGCTCATCGCGCTCACCGCGCTGCTGATCCCCTTCGTCATCGGGGCCGGCTGGCACGACGCCGACCCCCTGGAGACCTCGTCCTCGCGCTGGCGTCCCACCCAGGGCTTCTTCGCCCTGATCCTGATGGTCGAGGCCATGGTGGTGATCTCCTTCGAGGCCACCGACGTCTTCGTCTTCTACATCTTCTTCGAAGCCATGCTCATCCCGATGTACTTCCTCATCGGCGGCTTCGGGGACCGCGCCCACGCCGGCAGCGACGAGAACGCCGCCGCCCAGCGCTCGTACGCGGCCGTCAAGTTCCTCCTGTACAACCTGGTCGGCGGCCTGATCATGCTGGCCGCCGTCATCGGGCTGTACGTGGTCGCCGGGACCTTCTCCCTCCAGGAGATCACCACCGCCCGCGCCGCCGGCACCCTGTCCATGGCGACCGGCACCGAGCGCCTGCTCTTCCTCGGCTTCTTCTTCGCCTTCGCGGTGAAGGCCCCGCTGTGGCCGCTGCACACCTGGCTGCCGAACGCGATGGGCGAGGCCACGGCACCGGTGGCCGTCCTGATCACCGCGGTCGTCGACAAGGTCGGCACCTTCGCGATGCTCCGCTTCTGCCTCGGGCTCTTCCCCGAGGCCAGCAAGTGGGCCACCCCCGTGATCCTCGTCCTGGCCCTGATCAGCATCGTCTACGGCGCGCTGCTCGCGGTCGGCCAGCGGGACATCAAGCGGCTGGTGGCGTACGCGTCGATCTCCCACTTCGGCTTCATCATCCTGGGCATCTTCGCGATGACCTCCCAGGGCCAGTCGGGCGCGACGCTGTACATGGTCAACCACGGGCTCTCCACGGCGGCGCTGATGCTGGTCGCCGGCTTCCTGATCTCCCGGCGCGGCTCCCGGCTCATCGCCGACTACGGCGGCGTGCAGAAGGTGGCCCCGGTCCTCGCCGGCACCTTCCTCATCGGCGGCCTCGCCACCCTGTCCCTGCCGGGACTGGCGCCCTTCGTCAGCGAGTTCCTGGTCCTCGTCGGCACCTTCGCCCGGTACCCGGTCGTCGGCGTCATCGCCACCGTCGGCATCGTGCTGGCCGCCCTGTACACCCTGGTCCTCTACCAGCGGACCATGACCGGCCCCGTCAAGGAGGAGGTCCGCACCCTGCCGGACCTGCGCCCGCGGGAGCTGCTGGTGGTCGTCCCGCTGATCGCGCTGCTGATCGGGCTGGGCGTCTACCCCAAGGTGCTGACGGACATCGTCAACCCGTCGGTGCAGCACACGCTGTCGGACGTGAAGAAGACGGACCCCAAGCCTGAGGTCGCCGTCGAAGCGAAGAACGGGGAGGCGGTCAAGTGAGCGCCGCGACTGCTGCCCAGAGCCTGCTGACGCTGGCGGCCAACGGACCGGCCGAGAGGATCCCGGCCCCGCACATCGAGTACGCGCAGCTCGCGCCGACGCTGATCGTGGTGGGCGCGGCCGTCCTGGGCGTCCTCGTCGAGGCGTTCGTCCCGCGCAGGTCCCGTTACTACGTCCAGGTGTTCCTCGCCGTCGCCGCGCTGGCCTCGGCCTTCGCGGCGGTCGTCGCCCTCGCGGCCGGCGGCTACGCCGGCACCAAGGCGCACATCGCGGCCATGGGCGCCCTCGCCGTCGACGGCCCGGCGCTGTTCCTCCAGGGCACCATCCTGCTGTCCTCCCTCGTGGCCGTCTTCACCTTCGCCGAGCGCCGCCTCGACCCCAGGGCGCACGGCGAGCGGGTGGACTCCTTCGCCGCCCAGGCCGCGTCCGTACCGGGCAGCGACAGCGAGAAGGCCGCCGTCAAGGCCGGGTTCACCACCACCGAGGTGTTCCCGCTGGCCCTGTTCGCCGTCTCGGGGATGCTGATCTTCCCGGCGGCCGACGACCTGCTGACCCTGTTCATCGCGCTGGAGGTCTTCTCCCTCCCGCTCTACCTGCTCTGCGCCCTCGCCCGCCGCCAGCGGCTGATGTCGCAGGAGGCGGCCGTCAAGTACTTCCTGCTCGGCGCCTTCTCCTCGGCGTTCCTGCTCTTCGGCATCGCCCTGCTCTACGGCTACGCGGGCTCCGTCTCGTACGCCGTGATCGCGGACGTGGTGGACGGCACGGTCGCCACCGTCGACCCGGCGCTCGCCTCCACCATGGGCAACGACGCGCTGCTGCTGATCGGCGGTGCGCTGATCCTGATGGGCCTGCTGTTCAAGGTCGGCGCGGTCCCCTTCCACATGTGGACCCCGGACGTCTACCAGGGCGCCCCCACCCCCGTGACCGGCTTCATGGCCGCCGCCACCAAGGTGGCCGCCTTCGGCGCCCTGCTGCGCCTGCTCTACGTGGTCCTGCCCGGGCTGCGCTGGGACTGGCGGCCGGTGATGTGGGGCGTCGCGATCGTCACCATGCTGGCGGGCGCGGTGATCGCCGTGACCCAGACCGACGTGAAGCGGCTGCTGGCGTACTCCTCGATCGCGCACGCCGGGTTCATCCTGGCCGGTGTGATCGCCACGTCGGCGGAGGGCGTGCAGTCCGTCCTCTTCTACCTGGGCGCCTACTCCTTCGTCACCATCGGCGCCTTCGCGGTGGTGACGCTGGTGCGCGACGCGGGCGGCGAGGCCACGCACCTGTCGAAGTGGGCCGGGCTCGGGCGGCGTTCGCCGCTCACCGCGGCCGTGTTCGCGGTGTTCCTGCTGGCCTTCGCCGGCATCCCGCTGACCTCGGGCTTCTCCGGGAAGTTCGCCGTGTTCAAGGCGGCCGCGGAGGGCGGGGCCGGGGCGCTGGTCGTGGTCGGTGTGATCTCGTCGGCGATTGCCGCGTTCTTCTACATCCGGGTGATCGTGCTGATGTTCTTCAGCGAGCCGAAGGCCGACGGGCCGACGGTGGCGGTGCCCTCGCCGCTGACCATGACCACGATCGCGGTCGGTGTCGCCGTCACCCTGGTGCTGGGGCTCGCGCCGCAGTACTTCCTGGACCTGGCGGGACAGGCGAGCACCTTCGTGCGCTGAGCCGGCCCGGCGCGGACGGCCGTGGGCCCGGCTTCCCCTCGGGGGAGCCGGGCCCTGTCGCGTCGGGGGGCGCCCTATCCGTGGTCGGCGTGCATCGGGTTGGGCGCGGTCTTGCCGGGGCACTTCAGGGCGGTGTTCCAGTTGTGGAAACGGCCCGCCGGGTTGTCCTTGTACGCCCACATGTGCAGGTCGTAGTGCTTGGGCATGCCGGCCCAGTGGCCGGGCATCGGCCCGTCGAAGGGCAGGCCGAACATGGTCGGCCGGTCGTCGGTGGTCTTCAGGTCCTGGTCCCGGTCGGCCGACATCCACTCCACAGTCTGGAGCCGGCGGCGGCCGTTGCGGTCCTTCTCCGTGCTGTAGAGGAGAGCGGTCGGCCTGGCGGGGTCCTTCGAACCCCAGTTGGCCTCCTTGACGTAGTGGTAGCCCATGGCGCCGGCCCCGAAGGGGTTGGTCATGCACTCCTGGCCGTGCGGGACGTATCCGTCCTTGATCGCCTCCCGCTCGTCCACGTACTTGGCGGTCACCGCCATGGCCGTGGCCATGTCGCGCATCGCCTGCGCGTTGTGCGGGTCGGGGGCCGGGCCGTCCACGGCGTGCGCCGAGGGGAGGGTCGCCAGGGCGACGGACGCGCCGACGAGGGCACAGGCGGACAGGGCCTTGAGGGCGCGGGCTACGGGCATGGAAGCTCCTGCTGTTCGGCGGTCCCCGGGGGGCTGTCGTTCCACCATCCCGGCGGGGTGCGGGCCGTGCACGCGGCGGGCCGCCGAACGGGCGCCGCCGAACGGGGAGGGCTACGGGGAGGTGGCCGCCGGTGCGGGGGCGGGCGCGGCCACAGCGGCAGGCGCGGTTGCGGCGGCGGGGGCCGCGGGGGCGACGGGGCGGGGGCGGGTGGTGCCGGGACGGCAGGCGACCTTGGGGTTGAACGGCTCGAAGCGGCCGGACGGGTTGTCCTTCCACAGCCACAGGTGCAGCGAGTAGTGCACCTTCTGTCCCTTGTAGCGGGCGGGCAGCGGCCCCTTGAAGGGCTGGCCGAAGAGGCTGGGCCGGTCGTCGTCGGTGTCGGTGCGGCCGTCCTTGTCGACGACCATCCATTCGAGGCCCGCCAGGCTCCAGTGGCCCTTGCCGTCACCCTCGTAGAGCAGGGCGGTGGGCTTCGCCGGGTCCAGGGAGCCGTCGTAGGCGTGGTTGAAGTGCGGGTAACCGAGCGCGCCGGGACCGCCGTTCGGGTCCACGACGCAGTACTGGTCGGGCACGTACCCGGCGGCGACGCCGGCGCTGTGCCGGTGGTACCTGGCGGTCGCCCGGTAGGCCAGGGCCAGTTGGGCGGAGGGCGTCGTCCGGGACGAGGGGGCGGCGGCCGCCGGAGCGGACGGCGCGGCCGCCAGCGTCACGGCGGCCGCGAGGGCGAGGGGGGCGAGTCTGCCCGCGGGAGAGACCATGCAGGCAGCGTCACCGCCCCGCCCGCCGCCCGCCACCCGGCCGACCCGGACGGGGTGCGGCCGTCCAGGTGCCGGCTAGCGGGTGCCCGTGATGCGGCCGGTGACCTCGCCGAGGCCGACCCGCGTGCCGTCCGGGCCCGGGGCCCAGGCGGTGAGGGTGACGGTGTCCCCGTCCTCCAGGAAGGTCCGCTTGCCGTCCGCGAGCTCGATCGCGTCGCGGCCGTTCCAGGTGAGCTCCAGCAGCGAGCCGCGCTGGTCCACCTCGGGGCCGCTGACGGTGCCGGAGCCGAAGACGTCGCCGGTGCGCAGGGAGGCACCGTTGACGGTCATGTGCGCCAGCTGCTGGGCGGCGGTCCAGTACATGGTGGCGAACGGCGGCCGGGCCACCTCCTGGCCGTTGATGGAGACGGTGATGCGCAGGTCGAAGCCGCCGGGGCGGTCGGTGGCGGAGTCGTCCAGGTAGGGCAGGAGCGGGAAGTCCCGGGCGGGCGGGGCCACCCGGGCCGCGTCCAGGGCCTCCAGGGGGGTCACCCAGGCGGAGACGGAGGTGGCGAAGGACTTGCCGAGGAAGGGGCCGAGCGGCACGTACTCCCACGCCTGGATGTCGCGCGCCGACCAGTCGTTGAGGAGGAAGAGCCCGAAGACGTGCTCCTCGAAGTCCCCGAGGGCCACGGGACGGCCCAGCTCCGAGGGGGTGCCGACGACGAAGCCCACCTCGGCCTCGATGTCCAGCTTGACGGACGGGCCGAAGACCGGCGCCGGGTCGGCCGGGGCCTTGCGCTGCCCGGAGGGGCGGACCACGTCCGTGCCGGAGACCACGATCGTGCCGGAGCGGCCGTGGTAACCGATCGGCAGGTGCTTCCAGTTGGGGGTGAGCGCGTCACCGTCCGGGCGGAAGATGCGGCCCACGTTGGTGGCGTGGTGCTCGCTGGCGTAGAAGTCGACGTAGTCGGCGACCTCGTACGGAAGGTGCAGCTCGACGCCGTCCAGCGGCAGCAGGTGCGGCTCGACCGTCCCGCGGTGGCCCGGGTCGGTGACCCAGGCGGTCAGCGCGCGGCGCACGTCGCGCCAGGCGGTGCGGCCGGCGGCCAGCAGCGGGTTGAGCGAACCCTGGGCGAGCAGCCCGGCGTACGGGGACCCGAGGGCGAGGGCCACGGCCCCCGCGTCGAGCACGTGCCCGCCGATCCGCACACCGACCCGGCGGCGCTGCGGCTCGTCCGGGGTGGAGAAGACGCCGTACGGGAGGTTGTGCGGCCCGAACGGGTCGCCCTCGGGGACATCGAGGGGGCTCTGCTGCGGCATGGGGTACTGCCTCGCTTTCGACACGGCCGGGGGTGTCCCGGGGGTGGCCTGAGGGACCGGGGAGCTCGTTGACACGTTACGTGGCAGGTGGGGTCTGTGGGAGGCCGGATTCGGGCGCTATTTGTAGGACTTGTCCAAAGGGGTCCGTATCCTTGGCGCCGTGACTTCCGCCCTCCCCTATGCCTTGATCGCCACCGACCTGGACGGGACTCTGCTGCGCGCCGGTGACACCGTCTCCGCCCGCTCCTGCACGGCCCTCGCGACGGCGCGCGCGGCCGGCGCCCGCCACATCGTCGTCACCGGCCGCCCGGTCCCGCAGATCCTGCACGTCCTCGACGACCTGGGGTACACAGGGCTCGCGGTGTGCGGGCAGGGCGCGCAGGTGTACGACGCGGCGCGCGGACTGCTGCTGCACTCCGTCTCCATGGACCGGGGGCTGGCCGAGGTGGCCCTCGGCAAGATCGAGGCGGAGATCGGCGAGGTGTACACGGCCGTCAACCAGGAGGGCCTGGCCGCGGAGATGCTGATAGGGCCCGGCTACCGCATGTGGCACCCGCACCTGCCGACGGTCCGCGTACCGAAGCGGGGGGACCTGTGGTCCGCCCCGATCACGAAGGTGCTGCTCCAGCATCCGCGGCTGGACGACGACGAGCTGACGCGGGTGGCGCGGGCGGTGGTGGGCGACCTGGTGAACGTCACGATGGCCGGCGAGCACACGGTGGAACTCCAGCCGCCGGGCATCGACAAGGCGAGCGGCCTGGCGCGGGCGGCCGAAGCGCTGGGGGTGGCCGCGTCGGCGACGATCGCCTTCGGCGACATGCCGAACGACGTCCCGATGTTCGCCTGGGCGGGCTACGGCGTGGCCATGGCCAACGCCCACCGGGAACTCGTCGCGGTGGCGGACGAGGTGACCCTGTCGAACGAGGCGGACGGCATCGCGGTGGTCCTGGAGCGGCTCTACGGGTGACCGGGGCCCCGTTTCACCCCGCCGCGCGCGGGAGGCGGCGCTGCCAGGTGCGGTGGTAGACGATCTCGTCCGCCTCGCGGCACACCACCTCGTCCGACGTGAGGAAGCCGCCCTCGTCGCAGGTGATCTCCGAGTGGGTCTCGACGCTGACGTCCCAGCCCCGTTCCGGCCGGTGGACCCGGATCCGCCAGTCGGAACGGGTGCGGGCGGAGAGGGGGTCCGACTGCTGGATCCCGTACGTCTCGGCCGCCTCCCGCGTGTACTCCAGCCCGTCCGGGTACACCCGCGTGCCCCCGTAGCGGGGGTTCACCTCCAGGCGCCAGGTGCCCCGCGCGACGTCCCGTACGACGAGCCGCTCCGGGGGCGGCTCGTCCAGGGTGGCGGGGGAGGAGACCAGCAGCGGCCGCGCCTGCTCCGGGGCCTCGAAGACGATCCCGTCGGCGGCATCGGAAGTGGCGCGGACCGGGAGTTCGAGGGTGCTGCCCGCCGGGTCGAGGATCCAGCCCGCCTCCGACCCGGCCCGCGGCCAGATCCACGGCCAGTACGCCGACGAGAGGGACAGGCGGATGCGGTGGCCGGGCGGGAAGCGGTGGCCGGTGCCGCTCAGCTCGAAGGTGACGTCCTCCCAGGCGCCGGCGGGCCACGGCACCGCCCGCGACCGCCCCCGGCGCGCGGAGAGGTTCAGCGCGCCCCGGGTCACCAGGGTGGAGGACCCGTCGGGGGCCACGTCGCACAGCCGGGCCACGGCCTGCCCGTACGGGACGTCCATCCGCAGCCGCAGGGTGACCGAGGGCCGGCCCAGGACCTCCACCGGCTCGGCCGCCACCGGGAACTCGAAGCAGGCCGACTTCGCGTCCTCCTCCCGCTGGTCCGGCGGCAGGTCGGCGTCACCGCCGCAGGGCAGGAGGCGGCCGGCGTCCAGCCCGGTGTGCTGCGGTGAGGCCACGGTCACCGGGGCGCCCTGGAGCCCGTACGAGACGGGGACGACCGAGGGGGAGGGCCAGGTCCACTCGGCGGTCCAGCGGCCCGGGACCTCCTCGCAGGTGGTGGCCGGCGGGTGCGCGTCGCTGATCCAGACGCGCAGGAGCGGTTCGTCCATGACCCCCGTGTCGTCGCCTTTCAGCCAGTGGTCCCACCAGCGCAGGGTCTCCTGGAGGAAGCCGATCGCCGGGCCGGGCGAAAGGGCGCGGTCCGGGTACTGGTGCGACCAGGGGCCGATCAGGCCCCGGACCCGGCCGGCGGGCAGGGCCGAGACCAGGCGCAGCACGCTGTCCCGGTAGGGGTCGTGCCAGCCGCCCACCGCGAGGACCGCCGCGCGGAGCGCCCCGTGGTCCACGCTGCCCCGGCTCCAGTGGTCGTCGCGGGTCTGGTGCGCGAGCCAGGTGTGCGCCGGCGGTGCCAGGCCCTCCAGCCGGTCCAGCCACTGGGCCCGCCAGCCGTCCCCGGCGTACAGCGGGTCCGGGGGCAGGGCGGCGAGGGCGAGCAGGGCGGCCGACCGGGCGTGCGTGCCCTCGGCCTGGACCGAGCCGCCCAGGGAGTGGACGCCGTGGTCGAAGCGGTCGTCGGGGGCGCAGACGGTGACCACCGCCTTGAGGGCCTCCGGGGCGAGGGCGGCGATCCGGAGGCTGTCGTAGCCGCCCCAGGAGAGGCCGGACATGCCGACCGCGCCGGTGCACCACGGCTGCGCCGCCAGCCATGCGACGACCGCGACCCCGTCGGCGGGCTCCCGCACGCCGTACGCGTCAGCGGGGCGCCCTCCGCTGCACCCGTGGCCGCGCACGTCCACCCGAACGGAGGCGTAACCGTGCCCGGCGTACCAGGGGTGGCGCTGCGCGTCGCGGGGGGCGGTCCAGTCGGTCAGCCGGCCGGGGAGGTACTCCAGCAGGGCGGGGACGGGCTCGTCCGTCACCGGGCGCCAGACGCGGGCGTGGAGCTCCACCCCGTCGGACATCGGGATCCGGACATCCTCGCGGGTGGTGGCGTACGGGAACTCGGTGCGGATGATCATGGGGTCCAGGTGGTCCGTCTCCGTCGATCAGCATTTTCGTACCGTCACCGAACATACCGGGGCACATCGGGCAGGGCGCGCGGATCCGCCGGAGGCCCGCCGGACGACCGCCGGGCAGGTGCTCTGCGTGATCGAAAACAGACCCGATACGCTGGCTTGAGTGATGGCAGCGACACATTGACAATCCATGTGATCGTCATCGGATCGTCAGCAGACAGGAGTACCCCTCGTGACCGTCGTCGGGCCGTTCGGACTGAGCGTGCGGGACCAGGCTCTTGAGGCCGATGTCCAGGCCGGACTGGCCGCTGTCGAAGCGGGTCTGCTGGAGGCCACCAAGAGCGAAGTCCCCTTCATCACCGAGGCCGCCCAGCACCTGGTGCGCGCCGGGGGCAAGCGGTTCCGGCCACTGCTGGTGATGCTCGCGGCGCAGTTCGGTGACCCGTACGCGCCCGGGATCGTGCCCTCCGCGGTGGTCGTGGAGCTCACGCACCTGGCCACGCTCTACCACGACGACGTCATGGACGAGGCGGACGTCCGCCGCGGGGTGGAGAGCGCGAACACCCGCTGGGGCAACTCGGTGGCGGTCCTGACGGGTGACTTCCTGTTCGCCCGTGCGTCGCACATCCTCGCGGACCTCGGTCCGGAAGCCGTACGCGTCCAGGCCGAGGCGTTCGAGCGGCTGGTGACGGGCCAGATCCTGGAGACGGCCGGTCCGCGCGACGGCCGTGACCCGGTCGCCCACTACCTGGACGTCATCGCCGGCAAGACCGGCTCCCTCATCGCCGTCTCGGGCCGCTTCGGCGCGATGATGTCGGGGGCCGACGAGTCGGTCGTGGACATCCTGACCCAGTACGGCGAGCGCCTGGGCACCGCCTTCCAGCTGGCCGACGACGTCCTCGACATCGCCTCCGACTCGCACGAGTCGGGCAAGACCCCGGGCACCGACCTGCGCGAGGGCATCCCGACGCTGCCCGTGCTGCGGCTGCGGGAGACGGCCGAGCGCGAGGGGCGCGAGGAGGACCTGGAGCTCGTCCGCCTGCTGGACGGCGACCTCACGGACGACGCCCGGCACGCCGAGGTGCTCTCCCGGCTGCGGGTGCACCCTGCGCTGGAGCAGGCCCGCCGCGACACCATCGAGTACGCGCAGGCCGCCCGCGCCATGCTCGCCCCGCTGCCGGACTGCTTCGCCAAGGCCGCCCTGGAGGAGCTGTGCGACGCGGTGGTCCACCGCGCCGGCTGAGCCGCCGCCCCTGACACCGCCCGACGGGCCCCTCGCCCTCCGCGACCCCTACGGGTCGGGAGGGGAGGGGCCCGTCCCGTGTCATCCCACGGTCGTACGCGGAGTTGATCCCGGGGACTGACGCCTGCCGCCCGCCGTTTTGGTCAGATGGATCCATCGAAACCCCACCGGATCGGGTGAGTGCGGCGACAACGGTCGCCGCCCAGACAAGAGGGCAGGGCTCTGAGATGGCAGCGAACACGAAGACCGCGCGCAAGGCCGCGCGCTACGCCGTACCGGTCGCGGTGGCCGCGGTGGCCGCGGCGACCGCCGCGATGGTCCCGGCCTTCGCCACCGCGGGCAGTCCGGACCTGCCCAAGGTGACGGCGCAGCAGCTGATCGAGAAGATCGCGGCCTCCGATGTGCAGCAGCTGTCCGGCAGCGCCAAGATCACCACGGATCTGGGCCTGCCCACCCTGGCCACCGGACTGCTGGGCGGCCGCGGGGTGACGGGCGGCTCCGCGAACCCCGAGGACAAGATCGCGCAGCTGGCGAACGGCACGCACACCGTGCGCGTCGCGGCGGACGGCCCGGACCGCCAGAAGCTCACCTTCCTCGACGGCAAGGACGAGTACACCCTCGTCCACAACGGTGCCGACGTCTGGGGCTACGACAGCAAGTCCAAGGAGGCGTTCCACGACAAGGCCGGCAGCCCCGGCCAGGACGGCGGGCCCGCCGGCAAGCTCGCGGCGTCCCCGCAGCAGATCGCGCAGGACATCCTCAAGGAGGCCGGTCCGACCACCGACGTCAGCGTGGGCGACACCGCCCAGATCGCCGGCCGCGACGCCTACCAGCTGGTGCTGAAGCCCAAGCAGAGCGGCTCCACCGTCGGTTCCGTCCAGATCGCGGTCGACGCCGGGAACGGCGTACCGCTGCGGGTCCAGCTGCTGTCCAGCCAGGGCGGCAAGCCGATCGCCGAAGCCGGCTTCACCCAGGTGGACTTCGGCAAGCCGGCCGCCGGCACCTTCGCCTTCACCCCGCCCAAGGGCGCCAAGGTCACCGAGGGCTCGCACCCCGGCCTGGAGGGCAAGGGCGCCAAGGGCGGCGCGGACGACGAGCGGTTCAAGGCGCTGCGGTCCCTGCCCGGCTTCGGCGGTCTGACCGGGGGGCAGCACGGCAAGGGCGACGTCAAGGTGCTCGGCGAGGGCTGGGCGACGGTCGCGCGGATCGACTCCGGCGCGGGCCGGAGCCTCAAGGACGTCGAGAACGACAAGAACGCCCCGAAGGAGGCCAAGCAGTTCCTGAACTCCCTCGGGGACAAGGTCCACGGGAAGTTCGGCGAGGGCCGCATCCTGTCGACCCGTCTGGTCAACGCGCTCATCACGGACGACGGCAAGGTCTACGTCGGCGCGGTCACCAAGGACCAGCTGGTGAAGACGGCCGACTCGGCGCGGTAGCCGCGGGGAGCACACGACAGGGTGGCCCGGGACATGTGTCCCGGGCCACCCTTGTCCCGTTCCCCTGCTGCGTACAGCGCGCCCGCTGTACCGTGAAGGGCATGTCGAGACACGTCACCATCCGCCTGGACGAAGAGTTCCACGACCGCCTCAAGGCGCGCGCGGCGGCGTTGGGGACGACGGTCACCGCGCTGATCACCGAGGTCACCGAACGCGAACTCGACGAGGACCGGAGCAACTTCCTCTCCGGCATAGAGGAGTTCGCGGACCACTGGGGCTACTTCCAGGAGCGGTTCGGCCATTGAAGATCACCATGGAGTGGGCCTGGACCGCGCTGGCCCACCATCTGCCGTCGGATCCCGCCGTGTGGGACCCCTCCGGGGTGGCCGCCGCCGTCGCCCGGCACCAGAACGACCTGGTGCTGGTGCCCGAGCAGCCCGCCCCCGACACCGCCTGGCGGGCCGCCGCCTTCCTGCACACCCTCGCCGTGTGCCCGGCGCTGGAATCCCCGATGAACGAGTTCTACGCGGCCGCCGCCACCCGCTCGTACCTGCGGGTGGCCGGGGCCAAGCAGCTGCCCTCGCCCGAGGAGCTCGGCGACCTGGTGGAGGACGCGAAGCTGGGCCGGGCGGATGTCTCCGCCGTCGCGCAGCAGCTCCGCGTCCTCATCCAGGAACCCGTCAGAAGGTGATCTTCCAGCTGTTGATGTAGCCGGTGTCCTGCGCCGCCACGTCCTTGACCTGGAGCTTCCAGACCCCGTTGGCCACCTCGCTGGACGCGTTCACCGTGTAGCTCGCCACCACGTTGTCGGCGGAGTCCGAGCTGGAGGAGTTCTTCAGCCGGTACGCCGTGCCGTCGGGGGCGATCAGGTCGATGACCAGGTCACCGCGGTAGGTGTGGACGATGTTCACGTCCACCTTGGTGGTGGCCGGGGCGTTGCCCGCCACACCCGAGACGGTGACCGGCGAGGTCGCCGCGGCGCCGGGGGAGTCGGGGATGTTCACGTCCGCGGTGTTCTCGAAGGAAGCGCCGGGCGGGACCGGGGTCCCCGCGCCGAGGTTCCAGATCGCGTAGGCGATGGCGTCCGCGTTGTGGTCCAGGGCGATGTCGTCGATGTTCGCCGAGGTGTCGCAGGAGGAGTGGTAGCAGGCGTCGAAGGGCCGGCCGGCGGTGCCGCCCCACTTCTGCGCCTGGGCGGAGGTCTTGGTGTAGTCGGCGCCGGAGAACAGGCCGCCGACCGGGATGCCCGCGTTCTTGAACGGGGCGTGGTCGGAGCGGCCGTCACCCTCGGTCTCGATCTCCGTGGGTATGTTCAGGCCCGCGAAGTACGTCTTGAACGTCTGCTCCAGGGTCGGGTCGTCGTCGTAGACGAAGTAGCCCGGGTTCGGCGAGCCGATCATGTCGAAGTTCAGGTAGCCGGAGATCTTCGACTTCTCCGCCGCCGGCAGGCTGTTGACGTAGTACTTCGAGCCGACCATGCCGAGTTCCTCGGCGCCCCACCAGCCGAAGCGCAGGTGCTTCGTGGGCTGGAGCTGCGCACGCGAGACGGCCAGCGCCGCCTCCAGCACGCCGGCGGAGCCCGAACCGTTGTCGTTGACGCCGGGGCCCGCGGTCACCGAGTCCAGGTGCGCGCCGGTCATCAGGACCGAGTTCGGGTCGCCGCCCGGCCAGTCGGCTATCAGGTTGTAGCCGGTGGCGCCGCTGGAGGTGAAGGTCTGGACGGTGGTGGTGAAACCGGCGGCGTCCAGCTTGGCCTTCACGTAGTCGATCGACGCCTTGTAGCCGGCGCGGCCGTGGGCGCGGTTGCCGCCGTTGGCCGTGGCGATGGACTGCAGCTGCGACAGGTGCGCCTTGACGTTGGCCAGCGGGATGTCGGGCGGCGTCGGCGCGGCGAGGGCGGGGGCCGCGGCGGGCGCTGCGGGGGGCGCGGTGGTGGCGGTGGAGGCGGTGGCGGTGGTGGTGGCGGTGGTGGCGAACAGACCGGCGACCGCGATCGCGGTCACGGCGGTCAGGCGCCGGGAGACGGACAGGCTCATGTGGGGGCTCCGGGATTCCGTGGGGATGATCCGTTGGGGATGGGACGGAACGTGCGGGAATCGTGCAGCTGAGCGTTCGTTCGGCAGTACGAGCGCCAGTGGGAGCCGATGTTCAGCGAGAAGGTGACTGACCGTCAAGAGCGCGATCCGGTCAAAGGGGTTCGGAATGCGGACGATCCCCGGTGCGGAAGTCCGTACCGGGGATCGTGGGGTGTAAGGGGGCAGTGGGGCCGTGCCCGGGGGAGTCGTTACGCGGGCTCGCGGCTCGGCGCCGGCGCGGAAGCGGCAGCCGTGGTTCCGGCCAGCGCCCCGGCCTCGGCCGCCGCCGCGGCGAGCCGGGCCCGGGAGCGGTGTGAGGTCCGCAGCGCGTCCCAGGTCAGCACGGTCAGCGCCACCCAGACCAGCCCGAAGCCGGCCCAGCGCTCGGGCGGCATCGCCTCATGGAAGTAGACGACGCCCAGCCCGAACTGGAACACCGGGGCGAGGTACTGGAGCAGCCCCAGCGTGGACAGCGGGACCCGGATCGCGGCGGCCCCGAAGCAGATCAGCGGCACCGCCGTGACCAGCCCCGTCGAGGCCAGCAGCGCGGAGTGCCCGAGCCCCTGTGAGGTGAAGGTGGAGCGGCCCTCCACTCCCAGCCACAGCAGATAGCCGAGCGCGGGCAGGAAGAGCAGAGCCGTCTCGGCGGTCAGCGACTCCAGGCCGCCCATGGCCAGCTTCTTCTTGATCAGCCCGTAGACGGCGAAGGAGCAGGCCAGCGCCAGCGAGATCCACGGCGGCCGCCCGTACCCGACGGCCAGTACCACCACCGCCGCGACGCCCACGCCGACGGCCGCCCACTGGGCGCGCCGCAGCCGCTCCCCGAGGACGAGCACGCCCAGCGCGATGGTGACCAGCGGGTTGATGAAGTAGCCCAGGCTGGCCTCGACGACATGCCCGTTGTTGACCGACCAGATGTACAGACCCCAGTTCACGCTGATCACGGACGCGGCGATCGCGGTGAGCCCCAGCTTGCGGGGCTGGCGCACCAGCTCGCCGATCCAGCGCCAGCGGCGGAGCGCGAGGAGCCCGATCGCGACCACGACCAGCGACCAGACCATGCGGTGGGCCAGGATCTCGATCGCCCCGGACGGCATGAGCAGGGGCCAGAACAGGGGGACCAGCCCCCACATCCCGTACGCGCCGAATCCGTAGAGCAGACCCGTGCGCTGCTCGTTCTCCGCCTTCACGGGGCCTCCAGTGCGACTTCCGGCCAATCTGACAACCCCATGACGGTATCGCCGCACCGGCGCGCTGTCATGCCCGTTCGACGGAGATACTCATGACACCGCCGGACATGGCCCGTGAACACCTCGCGCCCGGACCCCGGGGAACGGGATCCGGGCGCGTATGCCGTCGCCGAGCCGCCCCGGCTCAGCCGACCACGGTCCAGGTGTCGTTTCCGGCGAGCAGCGTCGCCAGGTCCCCCTTGCCCCGCTGGTCGACCGCCGTCTCCAGCTGCTCGGCCATGAGCGTGTCGTAGACGGGGCGGTCGGTGTCGCGGAAGACGCCGATGGGGGTGTGGTGGAGGGTGTCGGGGTCGGCGAGGCGGGAGAGGGCGAAGGCGGTGGTGGGGCTGGTCGCGTGCGCGTCGTGGACCAGGATCCGTCCCTCGTTCTCCGGGGTGACGGCGACGACCTCCAGGTCGCCGGTGCTCTGGTTGCGGATCACGCCCTTGTGGCCCTCGGCGCCGAAGCGGATCGGCTTGCCGTGTTCGAGGCGGATCACCGCCTCCTGGGCCTGTTCGTTGTCCTTGAGGACCTCGAAGGCGCCGTCGTTGAAGATGTTGCAGTTCTGGTAGATCTCGATGAGGGCGGTGCCCTGGTGGTCGGCCGCCTGGCGCAGGACCTCGGTGAGGTGCTTGCGGTCGGAGTCGATGGTGCGGGCCACGAAGCCGGCCTCGGCGCCGAGGGCGAGGGAGACCGGGTTGAAGGGCGCGTCGAGGGAGCCCATCGGCGTGGACTTGGTGATCTTGCCCAGCTCGGAGGTGGGCGAGTACTGGCCCTTGGTCAGCCCGTAGATCCGGTTGTTGAACAGGAGGATCTTGAGGTTGACGTTGCGGCGCAGGGCGTGGATGAGGTGGTTGCCGCCGATGGACAGCGCGTCGCCGTCGCCGGTGACGACCCATACCGACAGGTCGCGGCGGGAGGTGGCCAGGCCGGTGGCGATGGCGGGGGCGCGGCCGTGGATGGAGTGCATCCCGTAGGTGTTCATGTAGTACGGGAAGCGGGAGGAGCAGCCGATGCCGGAGACGAAGACGATGTTCTCGCGGGCCAGGCCCAGCTCGGGCATGAAGCCCTGGACGGCGGCGAGGACGGCGTAGTCCCCGCAGCCAGGACACCAGCGGACCTCCTGGTCCGACTTGAAGTCCTTCATCGACTGCTTGGCGCCGGCCTTCGGCACCAGGGACAACAGGCTGGGGGCGTCGGTCACCTCAGTCATTGATGGCCTCCTTGAGAACCGTCGCGAGCTGCTCCGCCTTGAAGGGCATTCCGTTGACCTGGTTGTACGACTGGGCGTCGACCAAGTACTTCGCCCGGATCAGGGTGGCCAGCTGCCCGAGGTTCATCTCAGGCACCACTACCTTGTCGTAACGCTTCAGGACCTCACCGAGATTCCTCGGGAAGGGGTTGAGGTGGCGCAGGTGGGCCTGGGCGATGGGGAGGCCCTCGGCGCGCAGGCGGCGGACGGCGGCGGTGACCGGCCCGTACGTGGAGCCCCAGCCGAGCACGAGGGTGCGGGCGCCGTGGCCGGGGTCGTCGACGTCGAGGTCGGGGACGTCGATGCCGTCGATCTTGGCCTGGCGGGTGCGGACCATGTGTTCGTGGTTGGCCGGGTCGTAGGAGATGTTGCCCGTGCCGTCCTGCTTCTCGATGCCGCCGATGCGGTGTTCCAGGCCCGCGGTGCCGGGGACGGCCCAGGGGCGGGCCAGGGTCTGCGGGTCGCGCTTGTAGGGCCAGAAGACCTCCGTGCCGTCCGCGAGCTGGTGGTTCGGGGCGGTGGCGAACTGCACGCTCAGGTCGGGGAGGTCGGCCACGTCCGGGATCCGCCAGGGCTCGGAGCCGTTGGCGAGGTAGCCGTCGGAGAGCAGGAAGACCGGGGTGCGGTACGTCAGGGCGATCCGGGCGGCCTCCAGGGCCGCGTCGAAGCAGTCGGCGGCCGTTCTGGGGGCGATGACCGGGACGGGCGCCTCGCCGTTGCGGCCGTACATGGCCTGGAGGAGGTCGGCCTGCTCGGTCTTGGTCGGCAGGCCGGTCGAGGGGCCGCCGCGCTGGATGTCCACGATCAGCAGCGGCAGCTCCAGGGAGACGGCCAGGCCGATGGTCTCCGACTTCAGCGCCACGCCGGGCCCGGAGGTGGTGGTGACGGCGAGCGATCCGCCGAAGGCGGCCCCGAGGGCGGCGCCGATGCCGGCGATCTCGTCCTCGGCCTGGAAGGTGCGCACGCCGAAGTTCTTGTGCTTCGACAGCTCGTGCAGGATGTCCGAGGCCGGGGTGATGGGGTAGGAGCCCAGGTAGAGCGGCAGGCCGGCCTGCTGGGCTGCGGCGATCAGGCCGTAGGACAGGGCCAGGTTGCCGGAGATGTTGCGGTAGGTGCCGGTGGGGAAGGCGGCGGTCGCGGGGGCGACCTCGTAGGAGACGGCGAAGTCCTCCGTGGTCTCGCCGAAGTTCCAGCCCGCCCGGAACGCCGCCACGTTCGCCTCGGCGATCTCCGGCTTCTTCGCGAACTTCTGCCGCAGGAAGCTCTCCGTGCCCTCCGTGGGACGGTGGTACATCCACGAGAGCAGCCCGAGGGCGAACATGTTCTTGCTGCGCTCGGCCTCCTTGCGGCTGAGGCCGAAGTCCTTGAGCGCCTCCACCGTCAGCGTCGTCAGCGGCACCTGGTGGATGCTGTAGGCGTCGAGGGAGCCGTCCTCCAGCGGGGAGGTGTCGTAGCCGACCTTGGCCATGGGGCGCTTGGTGAACTCGTCGGTGTTGATGATGATCTCCGCGCCGCGCGGGACGTCCGCGAGGTTGGCCTTCAGGGCGGCCGGGTTCATCGCGACCAGCACGTTCGGCGCGTCGCCGGGGGTGAGGATGTCGTGGTCGGCGAAGTGGAGCTGGAACGAGGACACCCCGGGCAGGGTTCCGGCAGGGGCGCGGATCTCGGCGGGGAAGTTCGGCAGCGTCGAGAGGTCGTTGCCGAAGGACGCCGTCTCCGAGGTGAAACGGTCACCCGTCAGCTGCATACCGTCACCCGAGTCACCCGCGAAACGGATGATCACCCGGTCCACACGGCGGATCTCTTTGCCGGCGCCATCCGGGTGAGGCGCGCCGCGCTGCTCACCGATGGCCCCACCGGCCCCGTCGGCCTGCTCGGCCGGGCTACTGACCTGGCTGGTCACTGAACTGGACCTCCTTCGAGGCACGGGCGTTCACTCCCAAGGTCCACCCTACGTCCGCGACGTGATCCGTCCCTGGGGCGCCCGCATGATGGACCGCCCCTGGCGGGGCGATCTCTCCGACAGACGTCGTGCTCTATGTGAATATTCCAAATCACCCGGCCGTCGTGCGGCGGCGCCGCCGCGTGCCTTCACTGACAGACTGTCAGCCGATCAGGACCTGAGGTAGGTCAGAACCGCCAGAACGCGCCGGTGATCCCCGTCGCTCGGAGACAGGCCCAGCTTCATGAAGATATTGCTGACGTGCTTCTCCACGGCCCCGTCACTCACCACGAGCTGCTTGGCTACAGCGGAATTCGTCCGTCCCTCCGCCATGAGCCCGAGCACCTCCCGCTCGCGCGGGGTCAGCGCCGCCAGGACGTCCTGCTTGCGGCTGCGGCCCAGCAGCTGCGCGACGACCTCGGGATCCAGGGCCGTACCGCCCCCCGCGACCCGGACGACGGCGTCGAGGAACTCGCGCACGTCGGCGACACGGTCCTTGAGCAGGTAGCCCACCCCGGTGGTGGATCCGGCCAGCAGTTCGGTGGCGTACTGCTCCTCCACGTACTGCGACAGCACGAGCACCCCGATCCCCGGGTAGGCGCGGCGCAGCTGGACGGCGGCCCGTACGCCCTCGTCGGTGTGCGTCGGCGGCATCCGTACGTCGGCCACCACCACATCCGGCAGCGCCCCCTCGGCCGCCAGCTCCGCCACCGTCTTGACCAGGGCCTCCGCATCCCCGACGCCCGCCACGACCTCGTGCCCCCGGTCGGTCAGCAGCCGCGTCAGGCCCTCACGGAGCAGCACCGAATCCTCGGCGATGACGACCCGCACCTTGTTGTCCACGTTGTGTAGCTCCCGCCCGTTCGCATACCCGCTGGCATGCCAGCATCCCAGCCGAAGCACCGGTTCCGGTTCGGCTGGGACGGGCGGCGGTCACGCGGGCCGGGCGCGCCAGGGGAGCTCGGCCGTCACCCTCGTGCCACGGCCGTCCACCGAGTCCACGGCCAGGACGCCGTCCACCGCGTCGAGCCGCTCGGCCAGCCCCGCCGGCGCGCCGCTGCCGCAGCCGTCGTCGGCGACCCGGATCCTCAGCCGTCCGCCGGACCGCCATACGTCCACCCGGGCGCTGCGCGCACCGGTGTGGCGGCCGACGTCCTCCAGCAGCTCCGACACCGTGGCGTACGCGATCCCCTCGACGGCCGGCGCGGGCCGGTCCGGCAGGTCCACCTGCACCCGTACGGGGACGGCGCACCGCGCGGCCACCGACGACAGCGCGGCGTCCAGGCCCCGGTCGGTCAGCACCGCGGGATGGATCCCCCGCGCCAGATCCCGCAGCTCCTGGAGGGCGATCTTGACCTCCCCGTGCGCCTCGTCCACCAGGCGGGCGGCGGCCCGCGGGTCCTCGGCCAGCTTCTCCTTCGCCAGGCCCAGGTCCATGGCCAGCGCCGCCAGCCGCGCCTGCGCCCCGTCGTGCAGGTCCCGCTCGATGCGCCGCAGGTCGGCCGCCGCGGTGTCGACGGCGACCCCGCGGCCGGACTCCAGCGCGCTGACCCGCTCGTCCAGCCGGGAGGGGCCGAGCAGCCCGGTGACCATGACCCGGTCGACGGTCACCAGCCCGCGGACGACCCACGGCGTCAGCAGCGTGAACCCGAGCCCGAGCGCACTCGCGGCGCCGATGGCCAGGGGCGAGTCGAGGTAGAAGGTGTAGTCGCCGTTCTGGAACAACTGGAGCCCGGGCCGGTCGGTGAAGGCCGGGAACACCCAGAACCAGAGCGGGTACAGCAACATGCTCCACCCGTAGCTCCACAGCGTGAGGGCGAGGCAGAAGGAGAACACCGCCCAGGGAAAGTGGACCACGGAGTACAACACATGCCGCCAGGCACTCCCGCTCTTCAGCAGGGCCCCGACCACAGCCGCCACGCCGTGCTTCCCCGCCCGTACGGGAGCCGGCTCGCCGGCCGGCAGCGGGCGCTTCGCCGGGCGTACCGGTGCGGGGTCGCCTACCGGAACCCGCAGCAGGCCGCGTACCCGGGCCCGCTCCACGTGCCCGAACCCCCGGCACATCGCGAGCACCCCCGCCAGGACCGGAACCCCGACGAAGGTCAAGAGCAGCCCGGCCCCGGCGGACAGCCCGGCGATAGCGAGCCCGAAGTACAGCGTGCTCAGCGGCAGTCCCACCAGCAGGTACAGCAGCTCCCGCCACACCCGCCCCCGGACGGGCGCCAGCAACACGACCCCAACCCCACGCTTCCCCATGCCCCTGCCCCGCCTTCATCCCGTCCGAGCAACCCCTCCACCCTCCACCGACCCCCCACCCCCGAACCATCCGGCAGGCAGCCGCCGCCGAGGGGGGCTAACCCCACCGAACCCCCTGTGGCGTTCCCACCCGCCCCGGCCACATCAGCCCGGCCGGAGGCGCGGGGGTTCGGGGGCGGAGCCCCCGAGAAACGGAGAAAGGGCGGGGCGGGGAGCAGCTCCGCGCAGCGGCCCACCCGCACCCCACCCCACCCGCACCCCACCCCACCCGCACCCCACCCCACCCGCACCCGCCACCCACCGGCCCCACACCCGGGCACCTCACCCGCGCCCAAAGCCCGGGCCTGCGCCCAAAGCCCGGGCCTGCGCCCAAAGCCCGGGCCTGCGCCCAAAGCCCGGGCCTGCGCCCAAAGCCGGGCCTGCGCCCGAAACGGCTGGGCCTGCGCCCGAAACGGCTGGGCCTGCGCCCGAATGGCCGGGCCTGCGCCCGAATGGCCGGGCCTGCGCCCGAATGGCCGGGCCCCCGCCCCAAAGCCCGGGCCCCAGCCCAACGGACGGCCCCCACCCGGCCAGGGCGCCAAAGCGGCCGGCCCGCCCGGCACCGGGCCGGCCCACCCCCTACGCCCGCCCCCGCCACGGAAGGTCCGCCACCACCACCGTCCCCGCCCCCACGGGCGACTCCACCACGAACCCCCCGTCAACGGCCCGCACCCGCTCCGCAAGCCCCGCGAGGCCACTCCCCCCGCCCCCGGCGGGCCCGGCAACCCGCGCCCCACCCCTCCCGTCATCCGCGACGCGCACCCACAGGCGGGACCCCTCCCGCCACACCCCGACCTCCGCGCCCCGCGCCCCCGCGTGCTTGCTCACGTTCTGCAGCAGCTCCGACACCACGAAGTACGCGATCCCCTCGATCGCCTCCGCCGGCCGCTCCTCCAGCCGCACAGCCACCCGCACCGGCACCACGCACCGCGCCGCCACCGACGACAGCGCCGCGTCCAGCCCCCGGTCGGTCAGCACCGCCGGATGGATCCCCCGCGCCAGATCCCGCAGCTCCTGGAGCGCCAGCTTGACCTCCCCGTGCGCCTCGTCCACCATCGCCGCCGCGCCCTCGGGGTCCTCCGCCAGCTTCTCCTTCGCCAGGCCCAGCCCCATCGCCAGCGCCACCAGCCGCGCCTGCGCCCCGTCGTGCAGGTCCCGCTCGATCCGCCGCAGATCGGCCGCCGCCGTGTCCACGACCACCCCGCGCCCCGACTCCAGCTCGGCGATCCGCCGCTCCAGCCCGTCGGACGGCGACAGCAGACCCCGTACCATCGCCCGGTCGAGGTTCGCCAGCACACGCACGACGTACGGCAGCACCGGCCACAGCACGAACAGCCCCACCAGGGCGATACTGAAGGTCAGCACCCCCCAGGGCAGCCGGACCAGCTCGAACAGCACGGTCCGCCACGCCACCGGGTCCTTGATCCCCGACCACAGCCAGGGCAGGAACCCGCCGGAGCGCCCCGGCCCCGGCAACGGGCTCGGCTCGTCGACCCGCACACCCAGCAGGCCGCGCGCCCGTGCGCGTTCGAGGACCCCCAGCCACCGGGACAGCCGCAGACCGGCCAGCAGCACCGGCAGGCCGACCACCGTCACGGCCAGCCCACCGGCCGTCGCAAGCATGACAACCGTGTAAACAAACCCGATCAGCGCCGCCGGCAGATTGGTCAGCAGATGGGCGATCTCCTTCCACGTGGCCCCGTCGAACGCGGGCCGGACGGGAGGAGGAGCGGAAGCTTGATCGTTCGCGGTCATGCGGCCCAGCCTGCCCGTTCCGCCCCCGCGGGGCCATGGGGTGGCCAGGCGGGAGTGAACGGGGGGTAACCCCACCCCGTGCGGGCCAGGGCCTAGACTCCCGTCCGTACCAGATCATCGAGAACGTCGACAGTGGCCGAGGAGCGAGGAACGGACGTGCCCGAACCAACGGTATCGAGCGTGACCGCGACCGTGACCGGAACCGTGTCTGGGACCGGCGCGGGCACCGGCGCCGGCGGCGTGACCGCCGCGGACTACTTCCAGAGCTATTCGGTGGTCGGCCTGCTCGCGCTCATCGGCGTGCTGTTCGTCGCCGTGGCCTTCGGCGCCGGCCGCCTGCTGCGGCCCGTGGTCCCGACGCCCGAGAAGCTGCTGACGTACGAGTGCGGTGTGGACCCCGTCGGGGAGGGCTGGGCGCACACCCAGGTCCGCTACTACGTCTACGCCTTCCTCTACGTCATCTTCGCCGTCGACTCGATCTTCCTCTTCCCGTGGGCGACGGTGTTCGCCGCCCCTGGCTACGGCGCCACCACCCTCGTGGAGATGTTCGTCTTCCTGGGATTCCTGGCCGTCGGCCTGCTCTACGCGTACAAGAAGGGCGTCCTCGAATGGACGTGACACCGGGCGTGACACCGTCCGCCGTGACACCGGAGCCCGTTTCCCTCCCGGAGCCCAGGCGGCTGGGGGTCCTCTCCCGCCTGGCCCCCGAGCCGATGAAGGTGGTCCTGAACTGGGGCCGCCGCTACAGCCTGTGGGTCTTCAACTTCGGGCTGGCCTGCTGCGCGATCGAGTTCATCGCCGCGTCCATGGCGCGGCACGACTTCATCCGCCTGGGTGTCATCCCCTTCGCCCCCGGACCGCGCCAGGCCGATCTGATGATCGTCTCGGGCACGGTGACGGACAAGATGGCCCCGGCGGTCAAGCGGCTCTACGAGCAGATGCCGGAACCGAAGTACGTCATCTCCTTCGGCGCCTGCTCCAACTGCGGCGGCCCCTACTGGGACTCGTACTCGGTCACGAAGGGCGTCGACCAGATCATCCCCGTCGACGTCTACGTGCCGGGCTGCCCGCCCCGCCCCGAGGCCCTGCTCCAGGGCATCCTCAAGCTCCAGGAGAAGATCGCCCGGGAATCGCTGGCCGAGCGGTACGCGGCCCAGCCGTCCGTCGCGCAGCTCACCAGCGGCCTCGTGACGCCCCCGCCCGCCCCGGGAGCCGGCGCGTGAACCTCTACGACTCCCTCCCCGACGCGGCCGCGACCGTCTTCGGCGCCGAGGCCGTGGCCTCGGTCGCGTATGACGTCCTCACCGTGGACGTCCCGGCCGGCTCCTGGATCCCCTCGCTGGAGATCGCCCGCGACAAGCTGGGCTGCACCTACTTCGACTGGCTGAGCGCGGTCGACGAGCCGGGCACCGGGTTCCGCGTCTGCGCGCACGTCGTCGCCCTGGAGGGCGGCCGCGTACGCCGCCTGCTGCTGCGCACGACCGTCCCGCACAGCGCCCCGACCCTGGCCTCGGCCGTCGCCGTCTACGCGGGGGCGGCCTGGCACGAGCGCGAGACGTACGAGATGTTCGGCGTGGTCTTCACCGACCACCCGCACCTCACGCACCTCCTGCTCCCCGAGAACTTCGAGGGGCACCCGCTGCGCAAGGACTTCGTCCTGGCGGCCCGCGTGGCCAAGGCGTGGCCCGGCGCCAAGGAGCCGGGCGAGGCACACGACCCGGACGCTCCGAAGCGCCGCCAGATGCTCCCGCCCGGCGTACCGGACCCGAACGACTGGGGCCCCCTCAAGGGCCAGCTCCCCCCGGCCCCGGCCCGCCCGGCCCGCACCCCCCGCACCGCCGGCGCGGCCACCCGCGAGGGCGCCCCGCCCCGCCGCCCCCGCCCGACGGCCGCCCCGACCCCGGACGCCGCCACCCCGGCGGAGCCGGCCCCGGACGCCGCCACGCGCCCGGTACGCCGCACCCGCTCGGTGTCGGACGGCTCGGCGAGCCAGTCGGCCCCGACCCCGGACAACGCCACCCCGGCGGCCCCCGCGCCGGAGCCCCCGCGCCCGGTACGCCGTACCCGCTCGGCCTCCGAAGGCTCGGCGAGCCAGTCGGCCCCGGACGCCGCCACTCCGGCGGAGCCGGCCCCGGACGCCGCCACTCCGGCGGAGCCGGCCCCGGACGCCGCCCCGCGGCCGCCGCGCCGTACCCGCTCGGCGGCGGACGGCTCGGCGAGCCAGGCCACCCCGGCGGAGCCGGCCCCGGACGCTGCCCCGCGGCCGCCCCGCCGCACCCGCTCGGCGTCGGACGGCTCGGCCAGCCAGGCCGCCGCGCCGGAGCCGGAGGCCCCCAGGCGCCCGGCCCCGCGCAGCGCGGACGCGCCCTGGCACCACCCGAAGCCGGCCTTCGACGAGGCCGAGCCCGCGCCCAAGGCCGAGCCCGCGCCCGGCCAGGCCCCTGACCCCGACCCCGACCCCGAACCCGACCACGACACCACCGGAGGCGACGCGTGAACGACGTCCTCGACGTCGCCCTGCGACTGATCGTCGTCTTCGCCGTCTTCCTCGTGCTCCCGCTCGTCATCGGGCAGACCGAGCACAAGGTGATGGCCCACATGCAGGGCCGCCTCGGCCCCATGTACGCCGGCGGCTTCCACGGCTGGGCCCAGCTCGTCGCCGACGGCGTGAAGTTCGCGCAGAAGGAGGACATCGTCCCGGCCGACGCCGACCGGCGGATCTTCCAGCTCGCCCCCGCCGTCGCGCTGCTGCCCTACCTCCTCGTCCTCCTCGCCATCCCCATCGGCCCCGGTGAGGGCGCCGTCGGCCAGGTCATCGACGCCGGCCTCTTCTTCGTCCTCGCCGTCATGGGCATCGGCGTCCTCGGCAGCCTGATGGGCGGCTGGGCCTCGGCCAACAAGTTCTCCCTCCTCGGGGGCCTGCGCACCGCCGCCCAGCTGCTCGCGTACGAGCTGCCGATGCTGCTCGCCGCCGCCTCCGTGGCGATGGCCGCCGGGACCGTCTCCCTGCCCGGCATCGTGAACGCCTTCCAGTGGTGGTGGCTGCCCTGGCAGATCATCGGCGCCCTCGTCTTCTTCACCGCCGGCCTCGCCGAGCTCCAGCGGCCCCCGTTCGACATGCCCGTCGCCGACTCCGAGATCATCTTCGGCGCGTACACCGAGTACACCGGCCTCCGCTTCGCCCTGTTCCTCCTCGCCGAGTACGCCGGCATCGTCGTCCTCTGCGCCCTGACCACCGTCCTCTTCCTCGGCGGCTGGCACGGCCCCTTCGGCGGCGACGGCCTCGGCTGGGTGTGGACCCTCCTCAAGACCGCCGTCCTGGCCTTCGTCGTCATCTGGCTGCGCGTGAGCTACCCCCGCCTGCGGGAGGACCAGCTGCAAAAGCTCGCCTGGACCGGCCTCATCCCCCTCGCGCTCGCCCAGATCGCGCTCACCGGCATCGTGAAGGTGGCGATCCAGTAATGCCCCCGATTCCCGGCTCCGGCCTCGCCAAGGGCCTGGCCGTCACCCTGCGCACGATGACCAAGCGCGCGCACACCGCCCAGTACCCCGACGTACAGCCCGAGCTCCCGCCCCGCAGCCGCGGGGTCATCGGCCTGTTCGAGGAGAACTGCACGGTCTGCATGCTGTGCGCCCGCGAGTGCCCCGACTGGTGCATCTACATCGACTCCCACAAGGAGACGGTGCCCGCCGCCACCCCCGGCGGCCGCGAGCGCAGCCGCAACGTCCTCGACCGCTTCGCCATCGACTTCTCCCTCTGCATGTACTGCGGTATCTGCATCGAGGTGTGCCCCTTCGACGCCCTCTTCTGGTCGCCGGAGTTCGAGTACGCGGAGACCGACATCCACGAGCTCACCCACGAGCGCGACAAGCTGCGCGAGTGGATGTGGACCGTCCCGGCCCCGCCCGCCCTGGACCCGGGCGCCGAGGAGCCGAAGGAGGTCGCCGCCGCCCGCAAGGCCGCCGAAAAGGCCGAAGCAGCCGCCGCGGCCACCCCCACCCCGCCCACCCCCGGCACCGCCGGCTCCGGCACCCCGGGGCCGGGCGGTTCCGGCACCCCCACCCCCGGCGCCCCGGCCCCGGGCACGCCCACCCCCGGTGCCCCGGCCCCGGGCACGCCCGCCGCGGGCGGCTCCGGTTCCGGCACCCCCACCCCCGGCGCCCCGGCCCCGGGCACGCCCGCCCCGGGCGGCTCCGGTTCCGGCACCCCGGGGCCGGGCACGCCCGCCCCCGGCGGTGCCACCCCCGGCACGCCCGGAGACGGCACACCCGACACCCCGGCGGGAGGCACCGCCTGATGTACGCCGCCCACCTCGCCTCAGCCGCGGCCCAGGCCACGACCGCCCTCACGACCGCCGCCACGGCGGCCGTGCCCGGCGGCCCCGCGCCCGCGCCCGGACCCGGCTTCCTCTCGCCGGCCGGCGTCGAGATCGCCTTCGTCCTCGTCGGCCTCGCCACCCTCGGCGCGGCCCTCATCACCGTCACCACCAAGCAGCTCGTGCACGCCGCCCTCTGGCTGGTCGTGGCGCTCGGCGGGATCGCCGTCGAGTACCTGCTGCTGACCGCCGAGTTCATCGCCTGGGTCCAGGTCCTGATCTACCTCGGCTCCGTGGTCGTCCTCCTCCTCTTCGGACTCATGCTCACCAAGGCCCCCATCGGCCGCTCCCCGGACGCCGACTCCGGCAACCGGTGGGTCGCCCTCGGCGTCGCCGGAACCGCCGGCGCCGCGCTCGTCTGGGTGGTCGCCGACGCCTTCCGCACGACCTGGATCGACCTCGACGGCCCCGCCCAGGGCTCCACCAAGGTCTCCGGCGAGATCCTCTTCCAGCACTGGGTGCTGCCCTTCGAGGCGCTCTCCGTCCTCCTCCTCGCCGCCCTGATCGGCGCCATCGTGCTCTCCCGCCGCACCACCCCCGCCGAGGACGCCGTCGACGCGGCCGAAGCCGCCGCCCGCATCGAGACCACCGGCACCCAGACCACCGGCACCCGGACCACCGGCGCCGAGAAGGGGCAGAGCTGATGCACCTGGCCTACCCCGCCGTACTCGCGGCCCTCCTCTTCGCCACCGGCCTCTACGGTGTGCTCGCCCGCCGCAACGCCATCCTGGTCCTGATGTCCGTCGAGCTGATGCTCAACGCCGTCAACCTCAACCTGGTGGCCTTCGACGTCTGGCTGCGCGACACCCTGCACGCCGGCCAGGCCCTCACCCTCTTCACCATCGCCATCGCCGCCGCCGAGATCGGCATCGGCCTCGCGATCGTGCTGATGGTCTACCGCAACCGGGGCACCTCGGACGTCGACCGACTGCGCGACACCGCCGAGGGCCGGGCGCCCGGCCGGCCCGACGACACCACTGCCCGGCCGGAGGTCGCCGCGTGAGCACCACGACCCTCGCGGTCCTCGTCCCCCTCCTGCCGTTCCTCGCCGCCGTGGCAGGGCTCCTCCTCGGCCGGACCGCGCCCGGCTTCGTCAGGCCGCTCGCCGTCCTGCCGACGCTGGCCACCGCCGTCCTGGCCGTGCTCGTCGCCGTCCGCCAGGGAGGCGGCCAGGCGATCGACACCGCGACCGAACTCACCCCCACCGGGTCGGTCCCGATCGAGCTCTCACTCCACCTCGACGGCTTCGCCGTCCTGGTCGCCGTCCTGGTCGGGGTGGTCGCCACCTGCGTACAGCTCTACTCGACGGCCTACCTCCGCGAGGACCCGCGCTACCCCTCGTACGCCGCCCTGGTCTCCCTGTTCACCTCCGCCATGCTGCTCGTCGTCTACTCCGGCGACCTGATGGTGCTGCTGGTCGGCTGGGAGATCATGGGCATCTGCTCGTACTTCCTGGTCGGCCACTACTGGGAGACCGAGGCGGCCCGCTCCGCCTCCCTGAAGGCGTTCCTCGTCACCAAGCTCGGCGACGTCCCCTTCCTCATCGGACTGTTCGCGCTCGCCGCCGACGCCGGCTCCTTCCAGATCACCAAGGTCCTCGGCACCGTCGCCGCGGGCGGCCTCGACCACCCGACGCTGATCGCGCTGCTCCTGCTCGCCGGCGTCGCGGGCAAGTCCGCGCAGTTCCCGCTGCACACCTGGCTCCCCGACGCCATGGCGGGCCCCACCCCGGTCTCCGCGCTGATCCACGCCGCGACGATGGTCGCCGCCGGTGTCTACTTCATCGCCCGTCTCCTCCCCGTCTTCACGGCCTCCCGCGCCGCCCTGGTGGTCATGGCCGTCATGGCCGCCGTCACGATGGTCGGCTCGGGCCTGGCCGCCCTCGCCCAGGACGACATCAAGCGCGTCCTCGCCTACTCCACGGTCGGCCAGCTCGGCTACATGACCGGCGCCCTGGCCGTCGGCGACCGCGCGGCCGCCGTCTTCCACCTCCTGTCCCACGGCGTCTTCAAGGCGCTGCTCTTCCTCGGCGCCGGCGTGATCATCCACGCCGCCGGCACCAACTCCCTCGCCGCCATGTCCCGCATGGACGGCCTGGCCCGGCGCATCCCCGACGCCTTCTGGACGATGACGATCGCCCTGCTGGCGCTCGCCGCCATCCCGCCCTTCGCCGGCTTCTTCTCCAAGGAAGCCGTCCTCGTCGCCGCCGAGCAGGCCGCCGGCGGACACTCCGACCTCGCCCCGAGCGCGGCCGGCTGGCTGGTGCTCGTCGCCGGCGTGCTGACCGCCCTGCTCACCGCCGCCTACGCCACCCGGCTGTGGCTGATGGCCTTCCGCGGCCGGGGCGCGGCCGCCCCCGACCACGGCAAGGAGCCCGTCGCCATGACCGGCGTGCTGTGGCTGCTGGCCGCCCCCTCGCTCGCCTTCGGCCTCGCCGCCGGCTCCCTCGCCGACTGGTTCGACGGCAAGGAGCTCACCCCGACCGTGACCACCTCGGTCCTCGGTACCGGCGCCGCGCTCATCGGCGTGCTGCTGACCTACGCCCTGTGGCAGCGCGCCACCGCCAGGGCCGCCGCCGGCATCCCGGGCGGCGGAGCCGTCACCGCGTCCGTCGCCGCCGCCGCGTCCGCCGCCGAGACCCCCGAGGTCGCCGAGGTCAGCCACGAGCACCCCGCCGTACCGGCCGCCCCCGCGGCCGACCCCGGCCGGGCCCTCCTCGGCCCCCTGCACCGGCACGCCGCCGACGGCTTCCACCTCGACGCCGTCTACGACCGGCTCTTCGTCCGCCCCGTCCGGGCGGCCGCGCGCCTGGTGCGCTTCCTCGACCGCGAGGTCGTCGACACCTACGTCCGCGGCGCGGGCGCCGGACCCCGGCTGCTCGGCGGCCTCGTCCGCCGGGCCCAGACCGGCAACGTGCAGAGCTACCTGAGCGCCCTGCTCGCCGGCGCCGTGGTCCTGGCGATCGCCACCGCCGTCCTCGCCAACCTCAACGCCGGATCGTGAGCCGAGAGTCAGCCGTGATCGATATCAGCCCGTCCGTGATGCAGTTCCTTCTGGCGTTCATCGTGGCCGCCCCGCTCCTCGGCGCCGTCGCGGCCCTGCTCCCGGCCCCGCCCGGGCTCAAGGGCAGGAGCCCCGCACAGGCCGTGCTCCGCCACGGCGTCACCGTCACCGGTGTCATCCTCGCCGCGGCCGTCGCCCTCACCCTGGGCTTCGACCACGACGCCCCGTCCCGCTTCCAGGCGACGACGGACATCAGCTGGATCCAGGCGCTGAACATCCGGATCCACCTCGGTGTCGACGGCATCTCGCTCCCCCTCCTCCTGATGACCGCGCTGCTGTTCTTCCTCTGCGCGGTGTACAGCTACTTCAAGTTCCCCGACGGCCCTTCCCCGAGGGCCTTCGTGGCCCTGCTGCTCGTCCTCGAGTCCGGCACCCTCGCGACCTTCGCCGTCCTCGACCTGATGCTGTTCTTCCTCGCCTTCGAGATGGTCCTCATCCCGATGTACTTCCTCATCGCCCGCTGGGGCGGTGCTCAGCGGCAGGCCGCCGCCTGGAAGTTCATCCTCTACACCCTCCTCGGATCCGTGGTCATGCTCCTCGGACTGCTGCTGATCGGACTGAACAGCGGCACTTTCGACATGGTGGCACTCGCCACTGACAACGGCCGCGGACTGAGCCACACCACCCAGCTCACGGCCGTCCTCGCCATCGGCGCCGGCCTCGCCGTCAAGACCCCGATGTGGCCGCTGCACAGCTGGCTGCCCGACGCCCACACCGCAGCCCCCACCGTCGGCTCCGTGCTCCTCGCGGGCGTCCTGCTGAAGATGGGCACGTACGGTTTCGTCCGCATCCTGCTGCCCGTCACCCCCGACGGGATGCACACCGTCGCCCCCTACCTCGGGGCCTTCGCCGCCGTCGGCATCGTCTACGGGTCCCTGGCCTGCCTGGCGCTGACCCGCAAGGGCGTCAAGGGCGACCTCAAGCGCCTCATCGCCTACTCCTCCGTCGGCCACATGGGCTTCGTCCTGCTCGGCATCGCGACCCTGACCCCCACCGGCGTCAACGGCGCGCTCTTCGCCAACATCGCCCACGGCCTCATCACCGGCCTGCTCTTCTTCCTGGTCGGCGCCCTCAAGGACCGCTACGGCAGCAGCGACCTCGACACCCTCGCCGGAGCCACCGGCGCCGCCCTCTACGGCCGCGCCCCCCGCCTGGGCGCGCTCCTGGCCTTCGCCGCCGTCGCCTCCCTCGGCCTGCCCGGCCTGGCCGGCTTCTGGGGCGAGATGCTGGCCCTCTTCGGCGCGTTCGACCCGGCCGCGGGCCTGTCCCGCCCGGCCTTCCTCACGTACATGGCCGTCGGCGCGTTCGGCACCCTGCTCACCGCCGCCTACCTGCTGATCGTCGTACGGCGGGTCTGCATGGGCGACCCGAAGGCCGGCCCCGAGCTCACCCTCGCGGACGTCCACCGCTACGAGTTCGCCGCCTGGACCCCCCTCGTCGCGCTCACCGTCCTCGCCGGCCTGTGGCCCGCCACCCTCCTCGGCCTGACCGACCCGGCCGTCCAGAAGCTCCTCGCAGGAGGCAACGCATGACGGCCCTGACGGCCCTGGCCGCCGACACCCCCAGCCTCGTGCAGTCCGTCGACTGGCTCGCGATCACGCCCGTGGTCGTGCCCGCCGCCGTCGCCCTGCTCGTCCTGGTCGCCGACCTCTTCCTGCCCGAGGCCCGCAAGCCGGTCCTCGGCTGGATCTCCGTCGCCGGTCTGGCCGCCGCGACCGCCGCCCTGCTGCCGCTGCGCGCCGGCGACCGCGCCACCTTCTGCCTCACCGCCGACCCCGCCGCGTGCAGCTACACCGCCGACCACTTCGCGCTCGTCGTCCAGTTCCTGGTCCTGGCCGGCGCCCTGGTCACCGCCCTGCTGTCGGTCACCGTCGTCCGCGAGAGCCGCATCCCGGCCGGCGAGTACTGGTTCCTGCTGCTGTCCTCCGCCGCCGGCGCGGCCCTGCTGCCCGCCTCCCGCGACCTCGCCACCCTGATCGTCGCCCTCGAAGTCGCCTCACTGCCCGCCTTCGCCCTCGTCGGCATGCGCCGCGGCGACCGGATGTCCTCCGAGGCCGCCCTCAAGTTCTTCCTCTCCTCGGTCACCGCCACCGCGGTCTCCCTGATGGGCGTCAGCCTCGTCTACGCCGCCACCGGCACCCTGCACCTGACCCGGGTCGCCGACCGGCTGGAGGACGTCCCCGGCCGGCTCGACACCCTCGCCATGGCGGGCGTTGCCCTGACCCTCGTCGGCTTCGCCTTCAAGACCGCCGCCGTCCCCTTCCACTTCTGGGTCCCCGACACGTACGTGGGGGCCCCGCTGCCCGTCGCGGGCTACCTGTCGGTGATCGGCAAGGCCGTCGGCTTCACCGGGCTGATCCTCGTCACGGTGATCGCCTTCCCCGCGTACTCCGACGTCTGGGGCCCCGCCCTGGCCGTGCTCGCCGCGCTCACCATGACGCTCGGCAACACCGCCGCCCTGCGCCAGTCCGCGGACCGCCCGCACAGCGCCGTACGGCTGCTCGCCTGGTCCTCCGTCGGCCAGGCCGGCTACCTGCTGGTCCCGATCGCCGCGGCCGCGTACTCCGGTCGCGACCAGATCGGCTCCACCATCGCCTACGCCCTCATGTACGCCGCCGTGAACCTCGGCGCCTTCGCCGTCGCCGCACTGGTCGCCCGTACGAAGCCGCTGCACCGGATCAGCGACTACCGCGGCCTGTACGCCGAGCGGCCCGCCGCCGCCCTGTCGCTGGCCTTCTTCCTGCTCTGCCTGGCCGGTCTGCCGCCGGGCATCATCGGCCTCTTCGCGAAGGTCACCGTCTTCGGGTCCGCCGTCGACGCCGGACTCGGCTGGCTGGCCGTGGTCATGGCCGTCAACGTCGTCATCGCCCTGTACTACTACCTGCGCTGGACGGCCCTGCTCTTCCGCACCCCGCAGACCGACGGAGAGAGCCCCGCCCGTACGAAGGCCCCCTGGCCCGTCGCGGCCGCCATCGCCCTCACCGCCGCGGCGGCCCTGATCCTGTCCGCCGCCCCCCAGCTGGTGCTGCGCTTCGCCGCGGGCAGCCTCTTCCCGCAGTAGCCCCCGGCGCTCCGCGCGCTCACCCGTACGGAGCAGCGCCTCCCGCCGCCCCCGGCCCCCGCCACCGGGGCGGCGGCGCCCCGCCGTGCCCCGGGAACCAGACGCCCCCACCTCGCGTTGACCACACAGGGAGGGTCCACTGGACCGAAGACCCTCAGATCCACGACGGGGCTCCCCTGAGGCACCACATTGGAGGGCGAACCGTGCACCGCCGGCACAACGGGCTGAAGACCGCCGTACTCCTCGGCGGGATGTCCGCACTCATCATCGTCATCGGCAGCTTCTTCGGCCGGGGCGGCCTGATCGTCGCGGTCCTCGTGGCCCTCGGGACGAACGCGTACGCGTACTGGAACAGCGACAAGCTGGCCCTGCGCGCGATGCGCGCCCGGCCCGTCAGCGAGTTCGAGGCGCCCGCGCTCTACCGCATGGTCCGAGAGCTCTCCACCTCCGCCCGCCAGCCCATGCCGCGCCTGTACATCTCGCCGACCGAGGCCCCCAACGCCTTCGCCACCGGCCGGAACCCACGCAACGCCGCCGTCTGCTGCACCGAGGGCATCCTGCGCATCCTCGACGAGCGGGAGCTGCGCGGGGTCATCGGGCATGAGCTGAGCCATGTCTACAACCGGGACATCCTCATCTCGTCGGTGGCCGGAGCCCTGGCCTCCGTGATCATGTTCCTGGTGAACTTCGCCTGGCTGATCCCGGTCGGCCGCTCCGACGACGACGAGGGCCCCGGCATCGTCGGCATGCTGCTGGTCATGCTCCTCGGGCCGCTGGCGGCGTCCGTGATCCAGCTGGCCATCAGCCGCTCGCGCGAATACGAGGCGGACGCCTCCGGAGCCCAGCTCACCGGCGACCCGCTCGCCCTGGCCAGCGCCCTGCGCAAGCTGGAGACGGGCACCCAGCAGCTACCGCTGCCCCCCGAGCCCCGCCTGGAGACGGCGAGCCACATGATGATCGCCAACCCCTTCCGGCCGGGTCAGGGGCTCTCCAAGCTGTTCTCGACACACCCTCCGATGGCCGAGCGCATCGCCCGGCTCGAACAGATGGCAGGCGGCAACCGGTGAAGACCCTTCTGAATGTCATCTGGCTCGTACTCAGCGGGATCTGGCTGTTCCTCGGCTACTGCGTGGCCGGCCTGATCCTCTGCGTCACCGTCATCGGCATCCCCTTCGGCATCGCGGCCTTCCGCATCGCCGTCTACGCCCTCTGGCCCTTCGGCTACACCACCGTCGAGCGCCATGACGCGGGCGCCCCGTCCTGCGTCGGCAACGTCCTGTGGCTGGTCCTGGCCGGCTGGTGGCTGGCCCTCGGCCACATCGCCACGGGCCTGGCCCTCTGCCTCACGGTCATCGGCATCCCCTTCGGCATCGCCAACTTCAAGATGGTGCCGCTCTCCCTGCTTCCCCTGGGCCGCGAGATCGTCCCGACGGACGCCCCTTTCGCCTCCCGGTGACGGCGGACGCGCGCTACGCGCTGCGGGGCGAGGACGAGGACCACGAGGAGGAGCAGCTGTGGGCCCTGTGCGAGGAGGCGGAGAACCTCTTCGCCGACCCGCCGGAGCCCCTGAAGCGCCGCTACGAGCTGCTGGGCTGCGCCGTTGACGGAGAGCTGCCGGCGGCGCTGGGCTTCCTGGTCGTCAAGCCGCTCGACAAGGACGGCGAAGCCCTGTGGGAGTGGTACCTGGAGGACGCCCGTGTCCTCACCACCCGGCCGTGCGCGCGTGATCTGTCCCGGCTGGACGTGACCATCGAGGCCGTGCGGTCCGAGCAGCAGCCGGACTACCCGCAGCGGGTCCCCCTGTCGGTGGGCTTCAGCCTCTCCGACATCGACGACCGCCTCCTGGGCCACTTCCGGGACCTCGCCGAGGTGCTGCCCGTGGAGGAGCCGGAACCCCACGCCGTGCGCCTCCTCGGATGCTCCCTCCACGGGCCGCTGAGGGACGTGGTGGAGGGCCGCGGGGAACGCCGGCTCGCCTACCGGCACCTCGACGTCCTGGACGCGGCCGGCGGGCTCCTCACCGAGGCGGGCAACCCGCCTATCGTCGACTGGCAGCCGTCCCCGCGCGGTCCTGGTCTCTACGACCTGACCGTGCACATGGACCCGCAGCCGCCGGTCGTCGCCGACATCTGGCCGCTGTGGCGCGGGGGCCGCCCGTCCGTCCCCAACCTGTGGGCGCGGTTCTGCCCCACCGGCCGGGCCCTGTGGCTGGAGCCGGCCCTGTACCACCGCCGGGGCCCGGACCGTCCGCCCGGCGGCACCTACCACCTCGACGGCCGCCACGTCACCGACTACGAGGGCTTCTTCTGCGCCCTCGGGGAGGCCGTCAACGGCCCCGGCGGATACTTCGGCCGCTGCCTCAACGGGGTGTCGGACGCCCTGGGCGGAGGGTTCGGAGCCGACGGGCCGTTCACCCTGGTCTGGCACCACCACGAGACGGCCCGCCGCTGCCTGGGCGTACAGCCGCTGACCCTGCGCCCGGACAGCTTCTCCGAACTGCTCACCTTCCTGCGCGAGAAGCGCATCGAGGTCGTCCTGGCCTGAGTTTTCCACAGGCTTGAGCGACTGTCAGAGGTCCGCGTCACCATGAACACATGAACGAGACCGAGCAGTTGCTGGAGCAAGTCACCACATGCGTACGAGACTCCGCGCGCGAGCACGGGAAACCGCTGCCCGCGCCCTTGGCGGACGGGGAGACCGACCGGGCCGCGCGCATACTGGGCTTCGCCCTGCCGCCTCTGCTCGCCGCGCTCTACCGCCGCGTCGGCGACGGCGGATTCGGGCCCGAGTACGGGCTGCTGCCGCTGCGCGAGGCCATAGGTGCGTACGAGGCGGGCCGCGCCTGCGACTGGGGCTGGCCGGAGGGCGTCCTGCCGATAGCGGACCTGGGCTGCGCCATGTACGCCTGCGTGGACTGCCGCTCCGAGACCGCCCAGGTCCTGCTCTTCGAGCCGAACCCGGGGGATCCCGGCCTCGCCTGGTACCACCACGCCCCGAGCCTGGAGGGCTGGCTGCGCGACTGGCTCGCCGGAGCCGGCTGGTTCGGCGAGGAGGGGGAGTGGGACGAGGACGAGACGCGGCAGGGCCTCTGGGCGGAGTTCAGGTCCCGGATCGCAGTCGGCTCCTGATGCCGTAGACCAGCGCCCCCAGCGCCAGGACCGCCGCCCCCGCGAGGGTCGACGCCAGGGGCAGGGCGCAGGCGAGCAGTACACAGCCGGACAGCCCCATCGCTGCCACGGCACGGCCTTTGACATCTGAACCGAGAGTCCATGCGGAGGCGTTCGCGATCGCGTAGTAGGCCAGCACTCCGAAGGAGGAGAAGCCGATCGCGCCCCGCAGATCGGCGGTGGCCGCGAGCACCGCCACCACCGCACCCACCGCCAGCTCCGCGTGGTGCGGCACCTGATGCCGGGGATGTACGGCGGCCAGCGCGCGCGGCAGATGGCCGTCCCGGGCCATCGCCAGAGTGGTCCGCGACACCCCGAGCACGAGGGCCAGCAGAGAGCCCAGCGCGGCCAGCGCCGCGCCCACCCGGACGACCGGGACCAGCCCGGGCCTGCCCGCCGCCCGGACCGCGTCGGCCAGCGGCGCCGACGACCCCGCCAGAGCCCCGGCACCGAGCACCGACAGGGCCGCCACCGCCACGGCGGCGTACACCAGCAGGGCGATCCCCAGCGCGAGGGGCACCGCGCGCGGGATCGTGCGCCCCGGATCGCGCACCTCCTCACCCAGGGTGGTGATCCGGGCGTAGCCCGCGAAGGCGAAGAACAGCAGGCCCGCCCCCTGCAACAGCCCGGCGGCACCGCCCCACGCCCCGCCGTCCAGCCGGCCCGCCCCGGCCGCACCGGAGGCCAGGCAGGCCACGACGACCGCGGCCAGCACCCCCAGCACCGCCGCCACGATCAGCCGCGCGACCCGCGCGGACTTCTGCACCCCGCCACAGCCCGCGGCGGTCAGCGCCACCACCGCCGCCACCGCCACCTCGTGCTCCCGCCCCGGCCACACGTACGCCCCGGCGGTCAGCGCCATCGCCGCGCAGGAGGCCGTCTTGCCGACGACGAAGCCCCAGCCCGCCAGGTACCCCCAGAAGGGGCCGAGCCGCTCACGGCCGTACACATAGGTGCCGCCCGAGGACGGGTAGCGGGCGGCGAGCCGCGCCGAGGAGTGCGCGTTGCAGTAGGCGACGACCGCCGCCAGGGCCAGCGCGGCCAGAAGCCCGCCGCCCGCCGCGCCCGCCGCCGGGGCCAGGGCGGCGAAGATACCGGCGCCGACCATGGCGCCGAGGCCGACCACCACGGCGTCGGACACGCCCAGGGTGCGCTTCAGCTCGTTGTCCACGCGCGGAGGGTAACGGGCTCAGATGACGCCCTCCCGGCCGGGAAGCGGCATCCGCCTGCGCTCCCACCCCTCCAGGGCGGTCAGGCAGGCATGGTCGAGGTGCCGCAGCCCGCTCAGGTCGAGCCGCACCGACACGTCGTGCGGCAGGGCCTCCAGGCAGTCCAGGAGCTTCGGAAGCCGCAGGAAGCTGGCATTGCCCACGACCCGTACGCACAGCTCCTCACCCTCCCAGACCTCCTCGACGTGCACATGGGAGGTCTCCCAGGCGGCCTTGGCCACCGCCAGGGCCAGCCCCGCCAGCACCCCCTCGAAGAGACTGGTGGCCACGATCGCGACGGCCGTCACCACCAGCACCACCGCCTCGCCCCGGTGCGTCCGCCACAGGGCGGCCACCGTCCGCGCCGGCAGCAGCTTCCAGCCCGCGTGCAGCAGCACCCCGGCGAGCGCCGCGAGCGGCACCGCCTCCAGCACCCCCGGCAGCGCCACCGCGAACAGCAGCAGCCAGCCGCCGTGCAGGATCCGCGACGCCCGGGTACGGGCCCCGGCCTCCACGTTGGCGGAGCTGCGCACGATGACGGCGGTCATCGGCAGTGCCCCCAGCAGCCCGCACACCGCGTTGCCGACGCCCTGGGCGAGCAGTTCGCGGTCGTAGTCGGTGCCCGGCCCGTCGTGCATCCGGTCGACGGCGGCGGCGCTGAAGAGGGTCTCGGCGGAGGCGATCAGCGCGAGCGCGACCACGGTCCCGACGGCCCCCACGGAGCCCAGCGCGCCGAAGTCCGACCACCCCGGAGGCGACACGGCTGCCAGGACCCCGCTCACCCGGACGGTCTCTACGGGCAGCCGCAGCAGCGCGGCCACGGCGGTGGCGGCCGCCACCCCGACGAGCGCGCCCGGCACCACGCGCAGCCGCGTCGGCAGCCGCCGCCACAGCACCAGCACGGCGATGGTCGCCGCCCCCAGCGCCACGGCGGCCCAGTCGGCCCGCGCCCCGAGCTCGTGCACCCCGCCCAGCTTGGCGAGGGTCTCCCCGGGGGCCCGCACCCCGCTGAGGGCGTAGAGCTGACCGGCGATCAGCACCAGGCCGATCCCCGCCAGCATCCCGTGCACCACGGCCAGGGAGATCGCCCGGAACCACCGCCCGAGCCGCAGCGCCCCCAGCCCCAGCTGGACCATGCCGGCGGCCAGCACCAAGGCCCCCAGCGCGGGCAGGCCGTAGGCGCCCACGGCCTCGTAGACGAGCACGGTCAGCCCGGCGGCGGGCCCGCTGACCTGGAGCGTGCTGCCCCGGAACCAGCCCGTCACCAGGCCGCCCACCACCCCGGTGACGATCCCCAGCTCGGCGGGCACACCGGAGGCGACGGCGACCCCGACACACAGGGGGAGCGCCACCAGCGCGACGACGACGGACGCCCCGAGGTCCGCTCGGAAACTGCCGGACCCAGGCATGCGGGAACCCCCTTGTGCGCACGGTGACGTGTGTCACCCAGCCTTCCGGGGCAGAACCCGCCGCGCCCAGTGGTCACCGGGGGGCCGGGCGGGGGCGTGCGCCGCTCACGCCGGGCACACGCCCCGGGCGCCGCAACGGCGAAGGGCACAACGCGGGCGCCCGCCGGGAAGGCCCCGGCGATCCGCCCCCGTTGTGCCCCACGGGGTCCGTGCGGTGACGTACGCGCAGGTCAGCGGTAGTTCACGAACTGGATGGCGAAGTCCAGGTCCTTGCCCTTGAGGAGGGCCTGGACGGCCTGGAGGTCGTCGCGGCTCTTGGAGCTGACGCGGAGCTCCTCGCCCTGCACCTGGGCCTTGACGCCCTTGGGACCCTCGTCCCGGATGATCTTCGCGATCTTCTTGGCGTTCTCCTGGGAGATGCCCTCCTGGATCGTCGCGAAGATCTTGTACTCCTTGCCGGACAGCTGCGGCTCGCCGGCGTCCAGCGCCTTCAGCGAGATCCCGCGCTTGACCAGCTTGCTCTGGAAGGCGTCGAGGATGGCCTTGACGCGCTCCTCGCCGTTCGCCTCCATCAGGATCTTCTCGCCGGACCAGGAGATCGAGGCGCCGGTGCCCTTGAAGTCGTAGCGCTGCGAGATTTCCTTGGCGGCCTGGTTGAGGGCGTTGTCGACCTCCTGCCGCTCGACCTTCGAGACGATGTCGAAACTGGAGTCGGCCATGTGCTGTGGCTCCTTGAAGTCGGCTGTGGTGGGCCCCGGAGGGCCGCGGCCGGTCGTCCCCGGCCCGCTCCGCAAAGCCTAGCCACCGCACCCGGGTGCAGGGCTGATCAATCCGGTGGCGAAGCACCCCCGCACATCAGGTATCGTTTACGTCGTTGCCAGGGAGCGACGCCGAAAGGCGGAGGAACCCCCGGCGGCATCCCATGGCGGTGTGCCCGAGTGGCCAATGGGAGCGGACTGTAAATCCGTCGGCTTAGCCTACCCAGGTTCGAATCCTGGCGCCGCCACGCGAGTGGAACCCCCGTTCATCTGCGGAAAACGCAGCGGACGGGGGTTTCTTCGCATGACCCCGGCTCGTGACCCCGGCTCATGGCCCTGGCTCGTGGCTCGTGGCTCGTGGCTCCAGCTTGTGGCCCCGGCCGGCGCCCCCCCGCTAGGGAGAGGCCACCGTCAGGTGGTAGGTCGTGTCGATCCAGAGACCGTTCGCGGCCGCCGCGTCGATCTCCAGGACGAACTGGCCCGGCGGCAGCGGTTCGAGGGCGCACCACAGCCCCCACGCCACCTGTGGCATCCCCAGGACGGGGAAGGGCTTCGAGGTGAACTCGTGCAGGGGCAGCGGCGAACTGTTCAGCGCGGCCGAGGCCCGCGTCGCCTCCAGCCGCCACGGCTTCGTCAGGAACGGCACCGCCCGGCGCGTGGTGTTCAGCACCGGGAAGAACAGCGGCCGCCCCGTCGGGACGGCGCACCGGCGCACCACCCGGCCGCCGTGGGAGCCCGCCAGGAACCACACGTCCTCCGGCTGCCGCCGGCCGGCGTACGCGCCGGTGGTGTCCGCCACCGGGCTCTCCCCCTCCGGAGCCGACAGCGCCCACCTCCACCACCGGGCCGCGAGACGGCCCCCCTCAGCCGCGCTGACCTGCCAGTTCCCGTCGCCCATGCCGCATCCCGGTCCCCCGTACGGCCGCCCCCTGCGGCCGGATTCCGGGTGACCCTATCGGCCCCCACCGCGCACCGGACCCCCGAGGGGCCGTACCCGGAGAAGGGCGAGGCCGGCCGCCGACCGCCCCGCGAACCGCTGTTGAGCGGCCGTCAGGTACCGGCCCGGCCGGTCCGGCCGCCTCAGTTGCCGGCGACGGCCTTCACGGCGACCTGGACCGGCGTCGAGCCCGACAGCAGCTCCAGCGTCAGACCGGCCGTCGCGGGCGTCTCGACCAGTTCGGCGAGGACCGCCGCCACGTCGTCCCGCGTCACACTGCCCGGCCCGGTGTGCGCCTCCAGCCGGACCAGCCCGGTCCCCGGGTCGTCGGTCAGCACACCCGGGCGCACGATCGTCCACTCCAGCCCGAGCCGGGTCCGCAGATGGTCGTCGGCCTCGCCCTTCGCCCGCAGATAGGCGTCGAAGACCTCGTCCCCCTCGTGCCGGGCGTCCGCACCCATCGTGGAGACCATCAGGAAGCGACGCACACGGGCCCGTTCGGCGGCGTCGGCGAACAGCACCGCCGCGCCCCGGTCCACGGTCTCCTTGCGTGCCGCACCGCTGCCCGGACCGGCCCCGGCGGCGAACACCGCCACGTCCGCCCCCTGCAGGATCCCCGCCACATGCTCCACGGAGGCCGACTCCAGATCGCACAGCACCGGTTCCGCGTCGGCCGCGCGCAGATCCGCGCCCTGTTCGTGGTCCCGGATGATCCCGGCGACCTCGTACCCGCGCGCGGAGAGCAGGCGCTCCAGCCGCCGCGCGATCCGACCGTGTCCACCCGCGATGACGATGCGCATGTCCCGACCGTACGACGACCCGGGCTCGCCCGCCCGCGAACGCACGGCGGACCCTCAGGGGCCCGGCTCCGCACGGCCCTGCCGGGGCAGGTCCAGGGCCACCGCGACCGCCGAGTCGCAGTACTCCCGTACCGCACTCGTCCGGGCTACGACGCGGCCCCGGTGGATCACGATCCGGCTGTAGGCCAGCGACAGCACCCCGGCGATCCGCTCCCCGCGCACCGCGAGCAGCTCCGCCGGGAAACCGGCCTCCACCCGCACCTCCGGCAGCGCCATCGCCTCGCGGGCGGCGGTGCTCACCGCCTCGTACGCCTCCGCGGCGCGCAGCCCGCCCTGGGAGGCCAGCAGGTACGCCGCTTCGAGGGGGTCGCCCCGCCCGACCGGGTTGCCCGCGTCCCGCAGCGCCCCGCTCCCGGCGGCGACCCGGACCCCGGCCGCGCGCAGCAGCCGTACGGGGGCGGTGCGCAGGCCGCGGCGCTCCAGGGCGGCGCAGTCGCCCTGCGGCAGACAGGTGACCCGTACGCCGGCCGCCGCGAGCTGGTCGGCGGCGCGGGAGGCGGCGTCGAGCGGCAGCCGCGACAGACCGCCGCAGGGCCCGATGGTCACCCCGGGCCGCAGCCCCCCGGCCATCACCGCCAGCCGGGCCAGCCGGCCGGGGTCGTCCGCGTCCGTGTGCAGGTCCACGGGGCAGCCGTGCTCGGCGGCCAGCTCCAGGACCGCCTCGACGAAGCCCGTCGGATCGGGGTCCAGGTCGGGGCAGCCGCCGATCACCGAGGCGCCCATCTTGACGGCGTCGCGCAGCATCGCGAGCCCGTCCGCGCCGGCCACCCCGGTCAGCAGCCGGGGCACGGCCACCGTGGTCAGGTCGGTGAGCCCGCGCAGCGAGCGGCGGGCCTGGAGGGCGGCCTCCAGCGGCCCCAGCCCGTGCACGTCGCCGATCCGGACGTGCGAGCGCACGGCGGTGGCCCCGTGCCCGAGCTGGAGCAGCGCCGCCTCCGTGGCCCGGCGCTGCACCTCGTCGCGGGCGTACGAGACGGGCCCCTCGCCGTCGGCGGTCAGGGCGGTGTCGCCGTGGGCGTGCGGCTCGGCCGGGGCCGGCAGGAGCAGGTAGCCGCGCAGGTCGACCCGGGCCATGGCGGGCGCGGGGAGGCTGCCCGCGGTGCCGACCGCCTGGATGCGGCCGCCGCCGAGCCGGACGTCGACGGTGCGGCCGTCGGTGAGCCGGGCGCCGGTGAGCAGGAGCCCCGTCGGCGGCCCCGTCTCGGGGGCGGCGCCGCCGGAGGGGGTACGGGCGGGGGTGCGTCCCGGGCCGTCGGCCGGGGTGCGCGCGGGGCCGTCGGCCGGACCGCGTCCCGGCCCGCCGCCAGGACCCCGGCCCGGCCCGCCGGTGGCCCGGGAAGGACCGCCTGCACCGCGGGAGGGGCCCGCGCCCCGGGCGGGACCGCCCGTGCCCGGACCCCCGGCGGAGCCCCCGGAGGGGCTGCCGGACGGGCCTCCCGCCGGGTTGCGGGGCGAGGGGGAGGGCTGCTGCGGCTGGCTGTCGGACATCGCGCTCCTGCGGGGGCTCGGGCGGTTCCTGTGCCGTGGCCGCAGCCCTCGGCCCAAGATCACGCAGCGTGCTCAGAGCCTAGGGCGCGGGGCTGCCGGGTTCGCGGAGGAGCGCAATAGTCGTACCGGTGTGGTGCCCCGGCCGGGCGGCCACCCAGGAGGGGTGTGACCCCGGACACAAAAGCCGCCGTATGCGCCCCGCCGGCCGATCAAGAAAGAGGCGCGGAGCCTGCCCGAGCCCAGTGCTCCCAAAGGATTTGGGCGAACGGCGCGCAACCGTGTAATGTCTTCCTCGCTCGCCCCAATAGCTCAGTCGGTAGAGCGTCTCCATGGTAAGGAGAAGGTCTGCGGTTCGATTCCGCATTGGGGCTCTGGTGAGAGAGGTTCCCCGCCCTCGGGCGGGGAACGGATCTCATCAAAGCGGCGTAGCTCAGTCGGTAGAGCAAGCGGCTCATAATCGCTGTGTCACCGGTTCAAGTCCGGTCGCCGCTACCACACCCAGTAGCCGATTGCGGGGTCGGTCTCCCGATCGGCTACTCTTTTATGCGTTCATCCGTCCCATAGTCCGTCCAAGGAGCACTCACGTGGCTGCCACCGACGTCCGCCCGAAGATCACGCTGGCCTGCGTGGAGTGCAAGGAGCGGAACTACATCACCAAGAAGAACCGGCGTAACAACCCGGACCGCATGGAGATGAAGAAGCACTGCCCGCGCTGCAACTCGCACACCGCGCACCGCGAGACCCGCTAATCACTGGCGAAGTCTCCGCATAGGCACCTTCACGAGGTCGTCCCCTTCCAGGGGGGCGGCCTCGTGTCGTTTCCGCACCGGTTTCCTTGATCCGGAACCCCCTCAACAGGAGGTAGTGAGCCATGGCACTCGACCAGTCCTTCGTGGGGCGGACCTACCCGCCCACCGAGCCGTACGAGGTCGGCCGGGAGAAGATCCGCGAATTCGCGGTCGCGGTGGGTGACGCGAATCCCGTCTACACGGACCCCGAGGCCGCCAAGGCGCTCGGTCACCAGGACGTGATCGCCCCGCCGACTTTCGTGTTCGCCATCACCTTCGCGGCGGCCGGCCGGGTCGTCGAGGACCCGCAGCTGGGCCTGGACTACAGCCGCGTCGTGCACGGCGACCAGAAGTTCGCCTACGTCCGCCCCGTGCGCGCGGGCGACCGGCTCACCGTGACCTCCACCATCGAGGCCGTGAAGTCGCTCGCCGGCAACGACATCATCGACATCCGCGGCGAAGTCCACGACGAGTCCGGTGAGCACGTGGTGACCGCGTGGACCAAGCTCGTCTCCCGCGCCCCCGAGGAGGCATGAGATGACCGCGCAGATCCACTACGCCGATGTCGAGGTCGGCACCGAGCTCCCGGCGGCGTCCTTCCCCGTGACCCGCGCCACGCTCGTCCGCTACGCCGGCGCCTCGGGCGACTTCAACCCGATCCACTGGAACGAGAAGTTCGCCAAGGAGGTCGGGCTGCCGGACGTCATCGCGCACGGCATGTTCACGATGGCCGAGGCGATCCGCGTCGTGACCGACTGGGTCGGCGACCCGGGCGCGGTGGTCGAGTACGGCGTCCGCTTCACCAAGCCGGTCGTGGTCCCGAACGACGACCAGGGCGCGCTGATCGAGGTCACCGCCAAGGTCGCGCAGAAGCTGGACGACAACCGCGTACGGGTGGACCTCACGGCCATGAGCGCCGGCCAGAAGGTCCTGGGCATGTCCCGCGCGGTGGTCCGCCTGGCCTGAGCCCCGGGGGCCGGCCTCCAGGGCCGGCCACAGGGCCCCTTGACCTAGTTAGTGATTGAGTACTAACTTCAAGGCCATGGCAAGGATGAGTGCGGACGAGCGGCGCGAGAGCGTCATCCGCGCCGCGATCCACGAGTTCGCGCGCGGCGGCTACTACGGAACCTCCACCGAGGCGATCGCCCAGCGGGTCGGGGTCTCGCAGCCGTACCTCTTCCGCCTCTTCCCGGGCAAGAAGGCCATCTTCCTCGCCGCCGCCGGGCGGTGCCTGGAGGGCACCCGCAGGATGTTCGCCGAGGCCGCCGACGGGCTGCACGGCGAGGAGGCCCGCGCCGCCATGGGCCAGGCGTACATCCGGCTGATCGCCGAGGAACCCGAGATGCTCCAGATGCAGCTCCAGATGTACGTCACCGTGGCCGCCGCCGAGGCCGCCGGCGACCGCGAGCTCGGCGAGCTCGTGCGGGCCGGCTGGCTGGAGCTGTGGGATACCGTCCGCATCCCGCTCGGGGACGCCCAGCAGGCCACCGCCTTCATGGGGCAGGGGATGCTCATCAACACCCTGTCCGCCATGGGCTTCCCTTCCGGGCACCGGATCTGGGACGGCTTCCCGGGCGGGGTGGACAAGGCGGCCGGCTCGGCCGGGGGCTGCCCGGCATGAGGTACCGGGATGCGCGGGCGCATCCTTCTGCCCGAGAAAGTTAGTCAGCAATAACTAACAAACCGACAAAAGCCAGCTCAGGGGGATGCATGACCCAGCAGAAACTCGGGCCGTCCGCGGTCTGGGCCCTCGTCCTCACGGGCGCCGCCAGCTTCATGGCGGCCCTCGACAACCTCGTCGTCACCACCGCCCTCCCCGCGATCCGCGCCGACCTCGGCGGCAGGCTGGAGGACCTGGAATGGACGGTGAACGCCTACACCCTCACCTTCGCCGTCCTGCTGATGTTCGGCTCCGCCCTCGGCGACCGCTTCGGCCGCCGCCGGCTCTTCACCGCCGGCCTCGCCCTCTTCACCGCCGCCTCCGCCGCGGCCGCCCTCTCGCCCGGCATAGGCCAGCTCATCGCCGCCCGCGCCGTCCAGGGCGCCGGAGCCGCCGTCATGATGCCGCTCAGCCTCACCCTGCTCACCGCCGCCGTCCCCGCCGCCCGGCGCGGCATGGCCCTCGGCATCTACGGGGCCGTCACCGGACTGGCCGTCGCCAGCGGGCCCCTCATCGGCGGCAGCCTCACCGAGCACATCTCCTGGCAGTGGATCTTCTGGCTGAACGTGCCCGTCGGTCTCGTCCTGATCCCGCTGGCCCACCTGCGCCTCGCCGAGTCCACCGCCGCGGGCGCCCGCCTCGACGTCCCCGGCACCCTCCTCGTCAGCGGCGGCCTCTTCGGCATCGTCTACGGCCTGGTCAACGCCAACGCCCACGGCTGGACCAGCGCCCCCGTCCTCACCGGGCTCCTCGCCGGCAGCGCCCTCGTCGGCGGCTTCATCCGCCACGGCTTCCGCAACGCCAACCCCATCCTCCCCATGCGTCTCTTCCGTAACCGGGGCTTCTTCGGGATCAACCTCGCCAGCCTCCTGATGTACCTCGGCATGTTCGGGTCGATCTTCCTGCTCAGCCAGTTCCTCCAGGGGGTCGCCGGCTACTCGCCCACCGAGGCCGGCCTGCGGATGCTGCCCTGGACCGGCATGGGCATGATCGTCGCCCCGCTCGCCGGAATCCTCTCCGACCGGATCGGCGGCCGCCCCGTCGTCGTCGCCGGCCTGGCACTCCAGGCGCTCGGCCTCGGCTGGTTCGCCCTCGTCCTGAGCCCCGGCGTCTCCTACGCCGCCCAGCTGCCGGCCCTCGTCCTCAGCGGGATCGGCATGTCCCTGTACTTCGCCCCGGCCAACCACGTGCTCATGTCCACCGTGGGCCCCGCCGACCAGGGCAAGGCGTCCGGCACCAACAACGCCCTCCGCGAGGTCGGCGGCGCCCTCGGGGTGGCCGTGCTCGCCTCCGTCTTCTCCGCCCACGGCGGCTACCGGACCCCGCAGACCTTCACCGACGGCACCGTCCCCGCCCTGTGGATCGGCGCCGCCGCGGTCGCCCTGGCCTCCGCCCTGGCCCTGCTGGTCCCGGGCCGGAAGAAGACCGCCCCCGCGCCGACGGCGGACCAGGCCCCGGCCCCCGCCCCCGTCCACGCCACCTGAGCCACCCGAAGGAGACCGCAGCCATGCCCGACATCCCCTGGATGACCCCCACCGCGCCCGCCCCCGACGCCGAGGTCTACGTCATGGCCTCCCGCTTCGAGACCACCACCCTCACCGGCGCCCTCCGCTTCTTCCTCAAGGCCCCCGGCATCATCCGCCAGATCCGCAAGGCTCCCGGCGCCCACGGAGCGGCCCTGCGCGCCCGCGTCACGCGCCGCACCTTCCTCACCCTCTCCGCGTGGGAGGACCAGGGCGCCCTCCACCGCTTCGCCCGCAGCGAACCCCACCGCTCCAGCGCCCGCGCCGCCAGCGCGTACATGAAGGAATCCGCCTTCACCTACTGGACCGTCCCCGCCACCGAACTCCCCCTCGGCTGGGACGAGGCCGAACGCCGTCTGGCCGAGCAGAAGCACGGCGACTGAGTGCCCCGCCGGGATGCGAGGGGGACGGACCGTACTCTTGTCCACGTGCAGGAACTCCACGACGCCCCCCTCGCCCCGCTGACCACCTTCCGCCTCGGCGGCCCCGCGACCCGGCTGGTCACCGCGACCACCGACGCAGAGGTCGTCGAAACGGTCCGCGCCGCGGACGCCGAAGGTACCCCGCTGCTGATCATCGGCGGCGGCAGCAACCTCGTCATCGGCGACAAGGGCTTCGACGGCACCGCCCTGCGCATCGCCACCACCGGCTTCACCCTCGACGGCACCACCCTGGAACTCGCCGCCGGCGAGAACTGGAGCGACGCCGTCGCCCGCACCGTCGAAGCCGGCCTCGCGGGCATCGAATGCCTCGCCGGGATCCCCGGCTCCGCCGGCGCCACCCCGATCCAGAACGTCGGGGCGTACGGCCAGGAGGTCTGCGACACCATCACCGAGGTCGTCGCCTACGACCGCACCACCGGCGAGACGGTCACCCTCACCGCCGCCGAATGCGCCTTCCGCTACCGCCACAGCCTCTTCAAGGACCAGCCCGACCGCTACGTGGTCCTGCGCGTGCGCTTCGCCCTGGAGGACGCGGGCGGTCTCTCCGCGCCCGTGAAGTACCCCGAGACGGCCCGCGCCCTCGGCGTCGAGGCCGGCGACCGCGTCCCGGCCGCCGTCGCCCGCGAGACCGTCCTGCGCCTGCGCGCCGGCAAGGGAATGGTCCTCGACCCCGAGGACCACGACACCTGGTCCGCCGGCTCCTTCTTCCACAACCCGATCCTCACCGACGAGGACTACGCCGCCTTCCTCGCCCGCGTCCAGGACCGCCTCGGCCCCGACACCGCCCCGCCCGCCTACCCGGCCGGCGAAGGCCGCACCAAGACCAGCGCGGCCTGGCTGATCGACAAGGCCGGCTTCACCAAGGGCTACGGCACCGGCCCCGCCCGCATCTCCACCAAGCACACCCTCGCCCTCACCAACCGCGGCGGGGCCACCACCGAGGACCTGCTGTCCCTGGCCCGCGAGGTCGTCGCCGGGGTCCACACGGCCTTCGGCGTGACCCTCGTCAACGAGCCGGTGACGGTCGGCGTCCGCCTCTGAGATGAACTGCCCCCTGCACGGGGCCGGTACGGACCCCACACGCCTGGTGGGCCGCCAGATCAGCCGGGTCGTCGCCTCCTGGCACATCTGCGACGGGGAACGCTCCGAGGCCCCGCTCGACGTCTGGCTCCTCGACAGCGCGGGCGAGTCCACCCGTATCACCACCGGCTCCGACCAGTGCCTCATCGTCGAGTCCGCCCCGCCCCACGGGCCGTACGACCTGGGGGAGTGGGGCCGGATCGAGGTCGGCGAGGACCTCGGCGAGCACCCGTTCCTGCGCCATCTCGGCCAGACCGTCGAGTCCGTCGCCGAGTTCGCCCTGCCCGAGCAGGGCCGCACCCACCTGGAGATCGGCTTCCCCGACGGTCACCGGGTACGGGCCGACTGCCACGACGGGGACCTGCGGCTCACCCGGTGAGCCAGTGGTCGATCCCGTCCAGCAGCTTCGCCTTGACCTCCTCGGGCGCCGCCGAGCCCCGCACCGACTGCCGGGCCAGCTCCGCGAGCTCCGCGTCCGTGAAGGCGTGGTGGCGGCGGGCGATCTCGTACTGGGCCGCCAGCCGCGACCCGAAGAGCAGCGGGTCGTCCGCACCCAGCGCCATCGGCACCCCGGCCTCGAACAGCGTGCGCAGCGGGACGTCCTGCGGCCGCTCGTAGACACCCAGCGCCACATTGGACGCCGGGCACACCTCGCAGGTGATCTGCCGGTCGGCGAGGCGCTGGAGCAGCCGGGGGTCCTCGGCGGCCCGGACCCCGTGCCCGATACGGGAGGCGTGCAGGTCGTCGAGGCAGTCGCGGACGGAGGCGGGGCCGGTGAGCTCGCCGCCGTGCGGGGCCGCCAGCAGGCCTCCCTCGCGGGCGATGGCGAAGGCCCGGTCGAAGTCACGGGCCATGCCGCGGCGCTCGTCGTTGGACAGGCCGAAGCCGACGATCCCCCGGTCGGCGTAACGCACGGCCAGCCGGGCGAGGGTGCGGGCGTCGAGGGGGTGCTTCATACGGTTCGCGGCGATCAGCACCCGCATCCCCAGGCCCGTCTCGCGGGAGGCCGCGTCGACGGCGTCGAGGATGATCTCCACCGCCGGGATCATGCCGCCCAGCAGCGGGGCGTAGGAGGTGGGATCCACCTGGATCTCCAGCCAGCCGCTGCCGTCCCGGACGTCCTCCTCGGCGGCCTCGCGGACCAGCCGCTGGATGTCCTCGGGCTCGCGCAGACAGGAGCGGGCGGCGTCGTAGAGGCGCTGGAAGCGGAACCAGCCGCGTTCGTCGGTGGCCCGGAGCTTGGGTGGCTCCCCGGCGGTCAGGGCGTCCGGCAGCCGGACGCCGTACTTGTCGGCCAGCTCCAGCAGGGTCGACGGGCGCATCGAGCCGGTGAAGTGCAGGTGCAGGTGGGCCTTCGGCAGAAGCGTGAGATCGCGTGCGTGCTCCATCTGGTGATCCTGCCGTACCGCCGCCCCCGGCGGGAGGGGTTTTTCCCGATCGTGGCCTTGCTCGAACGCGAAAGCGGCGCCGCCCCGGCCGGGACGGCGCCGCTCAAGGGGTACAGCGTTACGCCTTGGCCTCGGCCAGGAGGTTCTGGATCCGGGTCACGCCCTCGACCAGGTCCTCGTCGCCCAGGGCGTACGACAGGCGCAGGTAGCCCGGGGTGCCGAACGCCTCACCCGGGACGACGGCGACCTCGGCCTCGTCCAGGATCAGCGCGGCCAGCTCCACGGAGGTCTGCGGGCGCTTGCCGCGGATCTCCTTGCCCAGCAGCTCCTTGACCGACGGGTACGCGTAGAACGCGCCCTCGGGGGTCGGGCAGAAGACGCCGTCGATCTCGTTGAGCATCTTGACCATCGTCTGGCGGCGGCGGTCGAACGCCTTGCGCATCTCGGCGACGGCGTCGAGGTCGCCGGAGACGGCGGCCAGCGCGGCGACCTGGGCCACGTTGGAGACGTTGGAGGTGGCGTGCGACTGGAGGTTGGTCGCGGCCTTGATGACGTCCTGCGGGGCGATGACCCAGCCCACGCGCCAGCCCGTCATGGCGTACGTCTTGGCGACGCCGTTGACCACGATGCACTTGTCGCGCAGCGCCGGGACCAGCACGGGCAGCGAGGTGAACGTCGCGTCGCCGTAGACCAGGTGCTCGTAGATCTCGTCGGTCAGCACCCACAGGCCGTGCTCGGCGGCCCACTCGCCGATCGCCTTCGCCTCGGCCTCGCCGTAGACCGCGCCCGTCGGGTTGGACGGGGAGACGAACAGGACGACCTTGGTGCGCTCGGTGCGCGCCGCCTCCAGCTGCTCGACGGAGACCCGGTAGCCGGTGGTCTCGTCGGCGACGACCTCGACGGGGACACCGCCGGCGAGCCGGATCGACTCGGGGTAGGTGGTCCAGTACGGGGCCGGGACGATGACCTCGTCGCCCGGGTCGAGGATCGCCGCGAAGGCTTCGTAGATGGCCTGCTTGCCGCCGTTGGTCACCAGGACCTGGGAGGCGTCCACCTCGTAGCCGGAGTCGCGCAGCGTCTTGGCGGCGATGGCCTTCTTGAGCTCGGGCAGGCCGCCCGCCGGCGTGTAGCGGTGGAACTTCGGGTCGCGGCAGGCCGCGACCGCCGCCTCGACGATGTAGTCCGGGGTGGGGAAGTCGGGCTCGCCCGCGCCGAAGCCGATCACCGGGCGCCCGGCGGCCTTGAGGGCCTTGGCCTTGGCGTCCACGGCGAGGGTCGCGGACTCGGAAATGGCGCCGATACGGGCGGACACCCGGCGCTCGGAGGAAGGCGTTGCAGAGGTCATGCGGCCAATCGTCCCAGACGGCCGGAAGGCCCCGCACACCGTTTCAGTCACCGGACGGAGCAGGTCCGGATGTTCTCCGTTCGACGTCGGGCCCATGACCACGTATGCTCTGCTGTCGTTGGTCCTCACCGAACGCCCCAGGGCGCGAGCACTCCGTGCACTCGTCCGGATGCGGTAGGTTGGGGAACGCAAAGGGTCGTAGCTCAATTGGTAGAGCACTGGTCTCCAAAACCAGCGGTTGGGGGTTCGAGTCCCTCCGGCCCTGCTCCACACTCCTCTCGGATGTGTGTGCGCAGGTACGTATTTCGATGCAACGCCGTGCGGCGCAACCGGGCGCGGCTACGGCCACGACCCGGATTCAGGTGAGAGACGTGACGGACGCCCTGGGCTCCATCGACATGCCTGACGCCGACAACGACACGCGCGAGAAGAAGTCCCGCAAGGGTGGCAAGCGCGGGAAGAAGGGCCCTCTGGGCCGCCTCGCGCTGTTCTACCGTCAGATCATCGCGGAACTCCGCAAGGTCGTCTGGCCCACTCGCAACCAGCTCACGACGTACACCACCGTGGTGATTGTCTTCGTCGTCATCATGATCGGTCTGGTGACCGTGATTGACTATGGGTTCCAGGAAGCCATCAAGTTCGTCTTCGGCTGATCCCCGCGGAGGGCGGCGCCTTGATGGGTGCCGCCCGTTTTCGCATGTTCCACCACCTTTTGTATCCAGGAAGAAGCAGCCACCGTGTCTGACCCGAACCTGAACGCGAGCCACGACTCCGTCGAGTCCGTCGAGGACGAGCTCGACATCGTCGAGGCGGCAGACGCTGTGGACCCCGACGAGGCCGAGCTCGCCGACGCCGAGGCCGGCGCCGCCGCCGAAGAAGCCGCCCTGCACGTCGAGGATGCCGACGCCGAGACCGACGCCGACGACGAGGACAGCGACCTCGAAGGCGCCGCCGACGCCGAGGAAGCCGACGAGGACGCCGAGGACGAGGGCGCCGCCCCGGCCGAAGCCGCCGACGAGGACGCGGAGGAGGCCGAGGAGGCCGCTCCCGCCGAGCCCGCCGACCCCATCGAGGCCCTCCGCGAAGAGCTCCGCCTGCTCCCGGGCGAGTGGTACGTGATCCACACCTACGCGGGCTACGAGAAGCGCGTGAAGGCGAACCTGGAGCAGCGTGCCGTCTCGCTGAACGTCGAGGAGTTCATCTACCAGGCCGAGGTGCCCGAGGAAGAGATCGTCCAGATCAAGAACGGCGAGCGCAAGAACGTCCGGCAGAACAAGCTGCCCGGCTACGTGCTCGTCCGCATGGACCTGACGAACGAGTCCTGGGGCGTCGTCCGCAACACCCCCGGTGTCACCGGCTTCGTCGGCAACGCGTACGACCCGTACCCGCTGACCCTGGACGAGATCGTCAAGATGCTCGCCCCGGAGGCGCAGGAGAAGGCCGCCAAGCAGGCTGCCGAGGAGGCCGGCCTGCCGGCGCCCTCCGTCAAGCGCACCATCGAGGTCCTGGACTTCGAGGTCGGCGACTCGGTCACCGTCACCGACGGCCCGTTCGCCACGCTCCAGGCGACGATCAACGAGATCAACCCGGACTCGAAGAAGGTCAAGGGCCTCGTCGAGATCTTCGGCCGCGAGACCCCGGTCGAGCTGAGCTTCGACCAGATCCAGAAGAACTGATCCAGATCTTCTGAGCGACGCTTCCGAAGCAGGTCAGACCGACCCGAAAAAGGCGGTCTGACCTGCTCGGTTTTTAGCCCCGCACCCATACCCGTTATCGTGGTGCGGTATGCCTCCATCCGGATGACCGGATGGGCGGCGAAAAACTCTCACTAGGACCCGGAGAGAGCAATGCCTCCCAAGAAGAAGAAGGTCACGGGGCTTATCAAGCTCCAGATCAAGGCCGGTGCGGCCAACCCGGCTCCGCCGGTCGGCCCCGCGCTCGGTCAGCACGGCGTCAACATCATGGAGTTCTGCAAGGCCTACAACGCCGCGACCGAGTCGCAGCGTGGCATGGTCGTGCCGGTGGAGATCACGGTCTACGAGGACCGCTCCTTCACCTTCATCACCAAGACGCCGCCGGCCGCGCGCCTCATCCTGAAGCACGCCGGCATCGAGAAGGGCTCCGGCGAGCCGCACAAGACCAAGGTCGCGAAGCTCACGCGTGACCAGGTCCGCGAGATCGCCACGATCAAGATGCCCGACCTCAACGCGAACGACCTGGACGCCGCGGAGAAGATCATCGCCGGCACCGCCCGTTCGATGGGTGTCACGGTCGAGGGCTGATCAGCCCCTCGCAGTTCCCCAGTGGTAGGGCCAAGCGCTGGTCCGTACCACGACTCCATGCCTGAAGCACTTACACAGGAGCAGAAGTGAAGCGCAGCAAGACTCTCCGCGCTGCGGACGCCAAGGTCGACCGGGAGAAGCTCTACGCTCCCCTCGAGGCCGTCCGTCTCGCCAAGGAGACCAGCACCACCAAGTTCGACGCCACCGTCGAGGTTGCCTTCCGCCTGGGTGTCGACCCGCGCAAGGCCGACCAGATGGTCCGCGGCACCGTGAACCTCCCGCACGGCACCGGTAAGACCGCCCGGGTCCTGGTCTTCGCGACCGGTGACCGTGCTGCGGCCGCGGAAGCCGCCGGCGCCGACATCGTCGGCGACGACGAGCTGATCAACGAGATCGCCAAGGGCAACCGCCTGAACGAGTTCGACGCCGTCGTGGCGACCCCGGACCTCATGGGCAAGGTCGGCCGCCTCGGCCGCGTGCTCGGTCCGCGTGGTCTCATGCCGAACCCGAAGACCGGCACCGTCACCATGGACGTGGCCAAGGCTGTCACCGAGATCAAGGGTGGCAAGATCGAGTTCCGCGTCGACAAGCACTCGAACCTGCACTTCATCATCGGCAAGGTCTCCTTCTCCGATGAGCAGCTGGTCGAGAACTACGGCGCCGCGCTGGACGAGATCATCCGTCTGAAGCCGTCCGCCGCCAAGGGCCGCTACATCAAGAAGGCCGCCCTGAGCACCACGATGGGCCCCGGCATCCAGCTGGACTCCAACCGCACCCGGAACCTCCTCGTCGAGGAAGACCCGGCTGCTGTCTGAGCCTCACAGGCTCGCCTGAGTGGCTGAACCGGCCCCCGCGTCCCGCAAGGGAAGCGGGGGCCGGTTTCTTCTGCCCCGCGCCCGGAAATCCCGTGCGACTTTCCCGCCCCTTTACCGTACGGTCGGACGGTTGACCGATTCACACCAGGGGTGGGGACTCCATGCACGTGTACCGCAAGAAGACCGCCATGGCCGCGCTGGCCGCCGTACTGCTCGTCGGCGGGGCCACGACCGCCTGTGAGGGCGGCAAGAAGGACGACGGGGGCAAGGCGGGGGCCGCGCGGTCCACGGCGCCGTCCACCGGGGCTCCGGCGGCCGGCAAGCCCGCGGACGGGGCCGCAGAGGCCGCGCCGGCGGCGTACCTGGAGAAGGTGAAGAAGAAGTCCGAGGAGATCACCTCCCTCCGCTACACCATGACCGGGACCTCCGAGGGGCAGCAGGTCAACGCGGAGGCGTCCATGCGCCTCAAGCCGTCCGTGGCCATGTCCATGAAAATGACCGCGCCGGGCGAGGACCAGGCGGTGGAGATCCGCCTGCTCGACGGGACCATGTACATGGGCTCCGACAGCCAGTGGCTCAAGTTCGACCTGAAGAGCGCCGACCCGGCCGCGGCCAAGCAGCTGGACAGCCTCTCCGCCGGCGGCTCCGGTGAGAACCCCGGCGACCGCGCCGGTGAGCTGAAGGACGCCAAGGACCTCAAGGTCGTCGGCGACGAGACCATCGACGGCGTGCAGACCCGGCACGTCTCCGGGACGGTCACCGTCGAGCAGATGCGGGCCTCCCTCGCGACGGCCACGCCCGAGGCCAAGGAGCGCCAGGAGAAGTCCCTCCAGAAGCTGGAGGCCGCGGGCATCAAGAGCATGAACCTCGACATGTGGATCGACGGCAGCGACCACACCAAGCAGGTCCGCACCCGCGCCGAGGCGACCAAGGGCCCCCTGGACATGACGTTCAGGTTCCTGGACCTCAACAAGCCGGTCGACATCGCCGCCCCGCCGGCCGACCAGGTCATGGACCTGGCCCAGCTGGGCAAGGACTCCGGCCAGGGCTGACCCCGCCAGACGGGGGATTTGCAACAGCACGCATGCTTCGCGTACGCTTCCACAGAAGCCAAAGACCGCTGGTCGTTGCCGCGCCCGTCGAGGGTGTGGTGGCCGAAGGATCCGCTACTGCGGACGACCCGCGCAGGTGACTGTGGAATCGTTCCTGGAAGTTTTTTCCGGTTGAGCTACGCCCTGACGCCTGCGTCGGGGCGTTTTGTATGTCAGCCCCTTCTGAGCGGTCCTCATCACCCGGAAGGAGGCCGACGCTCTATGGCAAGGCCCGACAAGGCTGCCGACGTAGCCGAGCTTGAGGACAAGTTCCGCAGCTCGAACGCCGTTGTGCTGACCGAGTACCGGGGTCTCACCGTGAAGCAGCTCAAGACGCTGCGTCGTTCGCTCGGTGAGAACGCCCAGTACGCCGTGGTGAAGAACACGCTGACCAAGATTGCGGCTAACAACGCCGGGATCACCTCGCTCGACGACCAGTTCACTGGTCCGACGGGTGCCGCCTTCATCACCGGTGACCCGGTGGAGTCGGCCAAGGGTCTTCGTGACTTCGCCAAGGAGAACCCGAACCTCATCATCAAGGGCGGTGTCCTTGACGGTAAGGCGCTGTCCGCCGATGAGATCAAGAAGCTTGCGGACCTCGAGTCCCGCGAGGTTCTGCTCAGCAAGCTGGCCGGCGCGTTCAAGGGCAAGCAGTCCCAGGCTGCCTCGCTCTTCCAGGCGCTGCCGTCGAAGTTCGTCCGCACCGCGGACGCCCTTCGCGCCAAGCTCGCCGAGCAGGGCGGTGCCGAGTAATTCGGCTCGCGCACTGATCTACGCCGCCTAGTGCGTGGGTCGTAGCGGGCCGTTACGCCCGCCTCTCTATACATCCGGCACCTGCCGAATAAGTGGAAGGATCGCCCATCATGGCGAAGCTCTCTCAGGAAGACCTCCTCGCCCAGTTCGAGGAGATGACCCTCATCGAGCTCTCCGAGTTCGTGAAGGCGTTCGAGGAGAAGTTCGACGTCACCGCCGCCGCGGCCGTCGCCGTTGCCGCCCCGGGTGCCCCGGGCGCCGGTGCCGCTGAGGCCGTCGAGGAGAAGGACGAGTTCGACGTCATCCTCACCGGCGCCGGCGACAAGAAGATCCAGGTCATCAAGGTCGTGCGTGAGCTGACCTCCCTGGGCCTGAAGGAGGCCAAGGACCTCGTCGACGGCACCCCGAAGCCGGTCCTCGAGAAGGCCAACAAGGAAGCCGCTGACAAGGCCGCTGAGGCCCTCAAGGCCGCTGGCGCCTCGGTCGAGGTCAAGTAACACCTCTGAGGCCGTCTGACGGCCTCAGCAAGGGGCGATCACCCGTAAGGGTGGTCGCCCTTTGGCGTATCCGCAGTGCCTGACTTGCCCTGGTCTCGTTGGGGAGTAGGGTGATCTTCGTTGCCCCGACGCAGGGTCCGGAGATGATCCGCTCGGAGCACGGGGCCTTGACGAACGGCCAGCGGCGCGCAATTCTCAGACCCGTCGTGAGGTCGCCCGGGGTCGATCCTGGATCCGAGGCATGGATCGACTACGAAGAGGGCAGTACTCATACGCGCTCTGTGTGCGGGCGCCGCGGCATCGGCCGCGGTGTTGGTAGGACGTGGTGTTGGTTGAGGACGTGGGGAAGGGCCTGTTGCCGGTTGCCGGAAACGCGGTCTGGACATCAGTGAGCCAAGTGGCTACACTGACCCTTTGCGCTGCCTGTTAGCTGCCCCCTGCCCGTCGCCAGGGGCATGCCCACGCTTGAGCACACCGGATTGATACGCCCTGACCTGGTCTTTTAGTCCAGCCGGGGAGGCTCTGTCTTCTGTGTCGGCTGGGACCGGTACGCGCGTAGTGAGTCCGAGCCCTCGGAAGGACCCCCTCTTGGCCGCCTCGCGCAACGCCTCGACCAATACGAACACCGGTGCCAGCACCGCCCCGCTGCGCATCTCCTTTGCAAAGATCAAGGAGCCCCTCGAGGTTCCGAACCTCCTGGCGCTGCAGACCGAAAGCTTTGACTGGCTGCTCGGCAACGCCGCGTGGAAGTCTCGCGTCGAGTCGGCGCTTGAGAGTGGACAGGACGTTCCCACCAAGTCCGGTCTGGAAGAGATCTTCGAGGAGATCTCGCCGATCGAGGACTTCTCCGGGTCGATGTCGCTGACGTTCCGCGACCACCGGTTCGAGCCGGCGAAGAACTCCGTCGACGAGTGCAAGGAGCGCGACTTCACGTACGCGGCGCCGCTCTTCGTCACGGCCGAGTTCACGAACAACGAGACCGGTGAGATCAAGTCTCAGACGGTCTTCATGGGCGACTTCCCGCTCATGACCAACAAGGGCACCTTCGTCATCAACGGCACCGAGCGCGTCGTCGTGTCGCAGCTCGTCCGTTCCCCGGGTGTCTACTTCGACTCCTCCATCGACAAGACGTCCGACAAGGACATCTTCTCCGCCAAGATCATCCCTTCCCGGGGTGCCTGGCTGGAGATGGAGGTCGACAAGCGCGACATGGTCGGCGTCCGCATCGACCGCAAGCGCAAGCAGTCCGTGACCGTCCTCCTCAAGGCCCTCGGCTGGACCACCGAGCAGATCCTGGAGGAGTTCGGCGAGTACGAGTCCATGCGCGCCACCCTGGAGAAGGACCACACCCAGGGCCAGGACGACGCGCTGCTCGACATCTACCGCAAGCTGCGCCCGGGCGAGCCGCCGACCCGTGAGGCCGCTCAGACGCTGCTGGAGAACCTCTACTTCAACCCGAAGCGCTACGACCTCGCGAAGGTCGGCCGCTACAAGGTGAACAAGAAGCTCGGCGCCGACGAGCCGCTCGACGCCGGTGTGCTCACCACCGACGACATCATCGCCACGATCAAGTACCTCGTGAAGCTCCACGCGGGCGAGACCGAGACCGTCGGCGAGTCGGGCCGGGAGATCGTCGTCGAGACCGACGACATCGACCACTTCGGCAACCGTCGTATCCGCAACGTCGGCGAGCTCATCCAGAACCAGGTCCGTACGGGTCTCGCCCGTATGGAGCGCGTCGTGCGCGAGCGCATGACCACCCAGGACGTCGAGGCGATCACGCCGCAGACCCTGATCAACATCCGGCCGGTCGTCGCCTCCATCAAGGAGTTCTTCGGCACCAGCCAGCTGTCGCAGTTCATGGACCAGAACAACCCGCTGTCGGGCCTGACGCACAAGCGTCGTCTCAACGCCCTCGGCCCGGGTGGTCTGTCCCGTGAGCGGGCCGGCTTCGAGGTCCGTGACGTCCACCCGTCGCACTACGGCCGCATGTGCCCCATCGAGACGCCCGAAGGCCCGAACATCGGTCTGATCGGCTCGCTGGCCTCCTACGGCCGCATCAACCCGTTCGGTTTCATCGAGACCCCGTACCGCAAGGTCATCGAGGGTGTCGTCTCCGACGAGGTCGACTACCTGACCGCCGACGAGGAAGACCGCTTCGTCATCGCCCAGGCCAACGCGCGCCTGAACGACGAGATGCGCTTCTCCGAGAACCGCGTCCTGGTCCGCCGTCGTGGCGGCGAGATCGACTACATCGCCGGCGACGACGTCGACTACATGGACGTCTCCCCGCGCCAGATGGTGTCCGTCGCGACCGCGATGATCCCCTTCCTGGAGCACGACGACGCCAACCGTGCCCTCATGGGCGCGAACATGATGCGCCAGGCCGTTCCGCTCATCAAGGCGGAGGCCCCGCTCGTCGGCACCGGCATGGAGTACCGCTGTGCGGTCGACGCCGGTGACTCGATCAAGGCGGAGAAGGACGGTGTCGTCCAGGAGGTCTCGGCCGACTACGTCACCGTCGCCAACGACGACGGCACGTACACCACGTACCGCGTCGCGAAGTTCTCCCGCTCGAACCAGGGCACCTCGGTCAACCAGAAGGTGATCGTCAACGAGGGCGACCGGATCGTCGAATCCCAGGTCCTCGCCGACGGCCCGGCGACCGAAGAGGGCGAGATGGCCCTCGGCAAGAACCTGCTCGTGGCGTTCATGCCGTGGGAGGGTCACAACTACGAGGACGCGATCATCCTGTCGCAGCGCCTCGTGCAGGACGACGTCCTCTCCTCGATCCACATCGAGGAGCACGAGGTCGACGCCCGTGACACCAAGCTGGGCCCGGAGGAGATCACCCGGGACATCCCGAACGTCTCCGAGGAGGTCCTCGCCGACCTCGACGAGCGCGGCATCATCCGCATCGGTGCGGACGTCGTCGCCGGCGACATCCTCGTCGGCAAGGTCACGCCCAAGGGTGAGACCGAGCTGACCCCCGAGGAGCGCCTGCTCCGCGCGATCTTCGGTGAGAAGGCCCGCGAGGTGCGTGACACCTCGCTCAAGGTGCCTCACGGTGAGATCGGCAAGGTCATCGGTGTCCGCGTCTTCGACCGCGAGGAGGGCGACGAGCTTCCTCCGGGCGTGAACCAGCTGGTCCGCGTCTACGTCGCCCAGAAGCGCAAGATCACCGACGGTGACAAGCTCGCCGGCCGTCACGGCAACAAGGGCGTCATCTCCAAGATCCTTCCGATCGAGGACATGCCGTTCATGGAGGACGGCACCCCGGTCGACATCATCCTCAACCCGCTGGGTGTCCCGTCCCGAATGAACCCGGGACAGGTCCTGGAGATCCACCTCGGCTGGCTCGCCAGCCGCGGCTGGGACGTCTCCGGCCTCGCGGAGGAGTGGGCGCAGCGCCTCCAGGCGATCGGCGCCGACAAGGTCGAGCCCGGTACCAACGTCGCCACCCCCGTCTTCGACGGTGCGCGTGAGGACGAGCTGGCCGGCCTGCTCCAGCACACCATCCCGAACCGCGACGGCGAGCGCATGGTGCTCCCGACCGGTAAGGCGCGCCTGTTCGACGGCCGCTCCGGCGAGCCGTTCCCGGACCCGATCTCGGTCGGGTACATGTACATCCTCAAGCTGCACCACCTGGTCGACGACAAGCTCCACGCCCGTTCGACCGGTCCGTACTCGATGATCACGCAGCAGCCGCTGGGTGGTAAGGCGCAGTTCGGTGGTCAGCGCTTCGGTGAGATGGAGGTGTGGGCGCTTGAGGCATACGGCGCCGCTTACGCGCTCCAGGAACTCCTGACGATCAAGTCCGACGACGTGACCGGCCGCGTGAAGGTCTACGAGGCGATCGTCAAGGGCGAGAACATCCCCGAGCCGGGCATTCCCGAGTCCTTCAAGGTGCTCATCAAGGAAATGCAGTCGCTCTGCCTCAACGTGGAGGTGCTGTCCTCGGACGGCATGTCCATCGAGATGCGCGACACCGACGAGGACGTCTTCCGCGCGGCGGAGGAGCTCGGTATCGACCTGTCCCGGCGCGAGCCGAGCAGCGTCGAAGAGGTCTGACGGGCCTGGCCGGGGGATCGCACCACGATCCCCCGGCCGCCCCCGGGACCGTTCAGACCATGATTGAGACTCGACCCCGAAAGAGGGATTGACGCACAGTGCTCGACGTCAACTTCTTCGACGAGCTGCGGATCGGCCTTGCCACCGCGGACGACATCCGAACCTGGTCGCACGGCGAGGTCAAGAAGCCGGAGACCATCAACTACCGCACCCTCAAGCCCGAGAAGGACGGACTCTTCTGCGAGAAGATCTTCGGTCCTACCCGGGACTGGGAGTGCTACTGCGGCAAGTACAAGCGTGTCCGCTTCAAGGGCATCATCTGTGAGCGCTGTGGCGTCGAGGTCACGCGTGCCAAGGTGCGCCGTGAGCGGATGGGCCACATCGAGCTTGCCGCTCCCGTCACCCACATCTGGTACTTCAAGGGCGTCCCGTCGCGCCTGGGCTACCTGCTGGACCTCGCGCCGAAGGACCTCGAGAAGGTCATCTACTTCGCCGCGTACATGATCACGTTCGTGGACGACGAGCGCCGCCAGCGCGACCTGCCGTCGCTGGAGGCCCACGTCTCCGTCGAGCGCCAGCAGATCGAGAACCGCCGCGACTCGGACCTCGAAGGCCGCGCCAAGAAGCTCGAGAGCGACCTGGCCGAGCTGGAGGCCGAGGGCGCCAAGGCCGACGTGCGCCGCAAGGTGCGCGAAGGCGCCGAGCGCGAGATGAAGCAGCTCCGTGACCGCGCCCAGCGCGAGATCGACCGCCTCGACGAGGTGTGGAACCGCTTCAAGAACCTCAAGGTCCAGGACCTGGAGGGCGACGAGCTCCTCTACCGCGAGCTGCGTGACCGCTTCGGCACGTACTTCGACGGTTCGATGGGCGCCGCGGCGCTGCAGAAGCGCCTGGAGTCCTTCGACCTGGAGGAGGAGGCCGAGCGCCTCCGCGAGATCATCCGTACCGGCAAGGGCCAGAAGAAGACCCGTGCGCTCAAGCGCCTCAAGGTCGTCTCCGCGTTCCTGCAGACCAGCAACAGCCCCAAGGGCATGGTGCTCGACTGCGTGCCGGTCATCCCGCCGGACCTGCGTCCGATGGTGCAGCTCGACGGTGGCCGCTTCGCGACCTCCGACCTCAACGACCTGTACCGCCGCGTCATCAACCGCAACAACCGCCTGAAGCGCCTTCTCGACCTCGGTGCGCCCGAGATCATCGTGAACAACGAGAAGCGCATGCTCCAGGAGGCCGTGGACGCGCTCTTCGACAACGGTCGTCGTGGCCGCCCGGTGACGGGCCCCGGCAACCGCCCGCTGAAGTCCCTCAGCGACATGCTGAAGGGCAAGCAGGGTCGATTCCGTCAGAACCTTCTCGGTAAGCGTGTGGACTACTCCGCGCGTTCCGTGATCGTCGTCGGCCCGCAGCTGAAGCTGCACCAGTGCGGTCTGCCCAAGGCCATGGCGCTGGAGCTCTTCAAGCCGTTCGTGATGAAGCGCCTGGTCGACCTGAACCACGCGCAGAACATCAAGTCGGCCAAGCGCATGGTCGAGCGCGGCCGCACGGTCGTGTACGACGTGCTCGAAGAGGTCATCGCCGAGCACCCGGTGCTGCTGAACCGTGCGCCCACGCTGCACCGTCTCGGCATCCAGGCATTCGAGCCGCAGCTGGTCGAAGGCAAGGCCATCCAGATCCACCCGCTCGTCTGCACCGCGTTCAACGCGGACTTCGACGGTGACCAGATGGCCGTGCACCTGCCGCTCTCCGCGGAGGCGCAGGCCGAGGCCCGCATCCTGATGCTGTCCTCGAACAACATCCTCAAGCCGGCCGACGGCCGTCCGGTCACGATGCCGACGCAGGACATGGTCCTGGGTCTGTTCTTCCTGACCACCGACGGTGAGCTCCGTGACACCAAGGGCGAGGGCCGCGCGTTCGGCTCGACCGCCGAGGCGATCATGGCGTTCGACAACGGCGAGCTCGCGCTGCAGTCGTCCGTCGACATCCGCTTCCCGGTGGGCACCATCCCGCCGCGCGGCTGGGTGCCGCCGGTCGCCGAGGAGGGTGAGCAGGAGTTCCAGCCGGGCGACAGCTTCCGTCTGAAGACGACCCTGGGCCGTGCGCTCTTCAACGAGCTGCTGCCCGAGGACTACCCGTTCGTCGACTACTCGGTGGGCAAGAAGCAGCTCTCCGAGATCGTCAACGACCTGGCGGAGCGCTACCCCAAGGTCATCGTGGCGGCGACGCTCGACAACCTGAAGGCGGCCGGCTTCCACTGGGCGACCCGTTCGGGCGTCACCGTGGCCATCTCCGACGTCGTCGTGCCCGAGGCCAAGAAGGCCATCGTCGCGGGCTACGAGGCGATGGACGAGAAGGTCCAGAAGCAGTACGAGCGCGGTCTGATCACCAAGGACGAGCGCACGCAGGAGCTCATCGCGATCTGGACCAAGGCGACCAACGAGGTCGCCGAGGCGATGAACGCGAACTTCCCCAAGACGAACCCCATCTTCATGATGGTTGACTCGGGTGCCCGAGGAAACATGATGCAGATGAGGCAGATCGCCGGTATGCGTGGTCTGGTGTCGAACGCGAAGAACGAGACCATCCCGCGTCCGATCAAGGCGTCCTTCCGTGAGGGCCTGTCGGTGCTGGAGTACTTCATCTCCACCCACGGTGCCCGTAAGGGTCTCGCGGACACCGCCCTGCGTACCGCCGACTCGGGTTACCTCACCCGTCGTCTGGTGGACGTCTCGCAGGACGTCATCATCCGCGAGGAGGACTGCGGCACCGAGCGCGGCCTCAAGCTCAAGATCGGTGTCAAGGACGAGGCGGGTGTCCTGCGCAAGGCGGACGACGTCGAGACCTCCGTGTACGCCCGCATGCTGGCCGAGGACGTCGTCATCGACGGCAAGGTCATCGCGCCGGCCAACGTGGACCTCGGTGACGTGCTCATCGACGCCCTCATCGCGAACGGCGTCGAGGAGGTCAAGACCCGCTCGGTCCTGACCTGCGAGTCCGCGGTCGGCACCTGTGCCTTCTGCTACGGCCGCTCCCTGGCCACCGGCAAGCTGGTCGACATCGGTGAGGCGGTCGGCATCATCGCCGCCCAATCCATCGGTGAGCCCGGTACCCAGCTGACGATGCGTACCTTCCACACCGGTGGTGTGGCCGGTGACGACATCACGCAGGGTCTGCCGCGTGTCGTCGAGCTCTTCGAGGCCCGTACCCCGAAGGGTGTCGCCCCGATCTCCGAGGCCGCCGGCCGCGTGCGGATCGAGGAGACCGAGAAGACGAAGAAGATCGTCATCACGCCCGACGACGGCAGCGAGGAGACGGCGTTCCCGATCTCCAAGCGCGCCAAGGTCATCGTGCACGAGGGCGACCACGTCGAGGTGGGCCAGAAGCTCACCATGGGTGCCACCAACCCGCACGACGTGCTGCGCATCCTCGGCCAGCGTGCCGTCCAGGTCCACCTGGTCGGCGAGGTCCAGAAGGTCTACAACTCGCAGGGCGTGTCGATCCACGACAAGCACATCGAGATCATCATCCGGCAGATGCTGCGCCGCGTGACGATCATCGAGTCCGGCGACGCGGAGCTCCTGCCGGGCGAGCTCGTCGAGCGCTCCCGCTTCGAGACCGAGAACCGTCGTGTGGTCACCGAGGGCGGTCACCCCGCCTCCGGCCGTCCGCAGCTGATGGGTATCACCAAGGCATCGCTGGCGACGGAGTCCTGGCTGTCGGCCGCCTCCTTCCAGGAGACGACCCGAGTCCTGACGGATGCGGCGATCAACGCCAAGTCCGACAGCCTCATCGGCCTCAAGGAGAACGTCATCATCGGTAAGCTCATCCCGGCCGGTACGGGTCTGTCCCGCTACCGCAACATCCGGGTCGAGCCGACCGAGGAAGCCAAGGCCGCGATGTACTCGGCCGTCGGCTACGACGACATCGACTACTCCCCCTTCGGCACCGGCTCCGGCCAGGCTGTCCCGCTGGAGGACTACGACTACGGCCCGTACAACGGCTGAGGTCTGAAGCAGTAAGACACAGGGCGCGCACCCGAAGGGGTGCGCGCCCTGTGGCGTTCCTAGCGCTGGTCGGCCAGGTACCGCTGGAGGTGGTGGAGGCGGGTGCGGTAGTCGGGATGGGCGGAGAGGAGCCGTGCCAGTAGGCCGTCGTCCTCGCATGCCCGACTCTCTTCGGCCAGGACGTCGTGCAGCGTTCGGGAGAGCATCGGAGCGAAGCCCAGTGCGGCAGCGTGCTCATCGGCGCGGAGCTCGGCGCGGCGTCCGACGGCGGCGGCCAGGTAGGGCAGCGGAAGCAGCAGCAGTGGCAGGCCATAGGTCAGCGCCAGGGTGGCGGTGGCGATCCCCCCGAACAGCACGATCAGGACGCCGGCGGCCACGTACGAGAACGCACTCGCGACCCGGACCAGTCCCGCGACGGCCGCGGCCAGGGCACGCCAGGCCAGCCGGCCCGGGAGGGCATACCACCAGATGAGCAGCCCTGTCCAAGCATGCCCGGCGGTGTGGTGGCCCAGCTCGTGGGCGAGTACGCCGGCCAGCTGCGCTTCCGGCAACCGCTCCAGGGCGCGTCGGGTGACCGCGACGATGTGGCCGGCGGCGGCGAGGGCGTTCAGGCCGTCGCTGTCCTCGATCCATAGCTCGTAGCGGTTGCCGTCCACCCCGGCGCGCGCGGTGACCTCGCGCCACACCGGGGTGAGCACGGCCAGCTCGGAAGGGAGCGGGTGGTGCAGCCGGAGCAGGTGACGGGCGAGGAACCGCTCGCTGGGGCGGTGGAACGTGAGCCCACCGGAAACGAGCCACAGCGCGGTCGGTACCCAGGCCGGCAGTCCGAGCCAGACTTCCCCCACCATGGCCGTTCCCAGCACGACGAGCAGGCTCGTCAGGAATCCGGGCAGGTGAAGGGCGAGGCGGCCGAGTGCGGCGGCGTCAGCGGTGCGTTGCCGGGCTCGGTAGTGGACGCGGACCCCCATGGGGTGGCGGTAGTCGAGGTCGTCGTGCTCGGGCCGGCCCTGTGGCGGGACGCGCGTGGGCGGGGCCGGTGGAGCTTGCGGGTACTGGGGGTACTCGGGCGGGGGACCGGGCGATTCTGAGGGCTTGGTCACTGTTCCGGCTCCGGGTCAGCGGGCGGACGGGGGCGGCGTCCGTAGCCGGGAGGAAGCTCCGGGAGTTCCGGGGTGGGCAGCGGGGCACGAGGGGTGGGCCCGAGCGCTTCGTTGATCTGCTCGATCATGAGCTGCCGGGTGCGGTCCAGCTCGTGGGCCTCACCGCCTTCCGATCCCAGCAGCGCCTTGACCTGGTCGAGCTGCGAGCGGAGGAGTGCGAGCTGGTGCTCCTCCATACTGTCCAGCGCGAGCCGGGTGTCTTCGGGATGCCGGGCCAGGTGCAGGGCCCAGGCGTGGATACCGCCCCGGGCGAAATGCTGTTGGTAGAAGGCGATCTTCTGGGCCTCGTACCGCTGCAGCTCCAGCTCGTGGCGGGCCGCCTGGAGACGCCGCTCGTGTTCGATGTTGTCGGCGTCACGCCGCAGACGGATCATGCAGTCGGCGCGCAGTCCGAAGCCCTCGCCGAGCGGTTTGCCCGCGCGCACCGAGGTGAGTAGCTCTTCTTCGGCAGCCGCGCTGCCCGTGATGTGAAAGCCGCGCGTCACCGGCCTGCAGGACTGCTCCAGCTCGCCGAGCAGCATCCGGGGGACGTTACGACAGCTGCTCTGGACGTATGCAGCAGGGTCGGTGACCTGCCAGGTGAGTTCTACCGTCGCCACGAACTCGTGGGCGTCGTTGTCGCTGGGCAGTGAGATCTCGGCTCGGACAGGGTGCGATCCCATGTCCACCTCGTACACGGCCGTGTAGAGACGTGTGGTCCTGGGACGCGGCCGGTTCGGTGGCAGGTACGTCATGTACGCGCCCTTCGGCGTCGTGTACACCAAGGCGTGGTCGATGTGCGTCGTCGCCCGGCCGCCGAAGTCGAAGCGGCCGATCTGGCGGACCGTGACGACGGGGTCGGTCAGCGTGGTGTGACGTCGGGCGTGCTGGTTGAAGTCGTACATCGTGCGGGCCTTCCCTTCAAGCGGGCGCGGGGTGGGTGAGTGCGACGCGAAGACGGGTGGCGACCTCCGGATACGGGCCGCCGTCCATGCCCTGGGGGTTGCGCAGCAGATAGGCCAGGCGGGACGTTTCGCGAGGGGTCACCGCCAGCTTGGCCAGCAGCGAGGCCAGCGCCCATTCCGTGTTCTCGTCCTGCTCGGCGGCCAGGACCCAGCCGCGCAGCACGTGTTCGGCCTCCTCCGTGGTGGCGCGGTCATCGAGGGCCTCACGCAGGAGCCGCACGATCGCCGGCCCCGAGGGGGTGTCGTCGTGGTCGGCGCGCGCGTACCAGTCGAGGACCAGCGGGCGCCCGTGTCCGGCCTCCTCGTCACGCCGGCCGCACGCGGTGAGGAAGCCGCGAACGGCGAGTTCGTGGGCTGAACGATGGTCGTGGAGGGTCCGGAGCAGTTCGGCGAGGACGGTGTCCGCTTCGGGCGACAGCAGGAGGAGGGCGACCGACTTCGGCAGTTCGTCGCGCACCTGCTGGTCCGGCTTCTCCTTGCCGTGCTGCCGTTGTGCCTGCGCGCGCAGGGCGGCGAGGGCGGCCTGCGGGCGCTCGGGCCCGATCAGGCCCTGGGCCCGCACCGCGACCCAACAGGGGCGGGGATCGTCCGCGTCCGCACTCCAGCCGTCGATGATGCGGGGAATGTTCGGCGCATCGATCTGATGGGCGAGAGTGAGCGCACTGACCGCCGTCGTCCGCTTCCGCGCCTTGTCCGAGCGGGCCCAGGGCTCGATGATCAGAGCCATCGTGGATGGCAGGTCCGTGCGCGCGAGCACTGCGGCGGTGGCGGCGGCGCGGGTGCGCACCAGTGGGCGGCCGTCGTCCGCGAGCCCGTCCATCCACTTCACCAGGGCAGGGCGGGCGGCGGGGTGGCCGGTCCATACCTCGGGCAGTAGGACCAGTGCCGTCCGGTCGTCGCGGAAGGCAGCCTTCAGCTGGGTGACCTCCCCCCACTCGGTGTCCTCCGGCTCCGCGTATGTTTTCGCCCGGGCGAGCTCGAGCCGCTTGCCGATATGGGTGCTGAAGACAGGGATGGCCTCGTACCGTTTGGGGTCGCCGACCCGTTGGAGCTCGGAGTACAGCAGGTCGCTGAGTTCTGCCGTCAGCGCGTACGGGCCGCCGTCGAAGGCGGCTAGGGCGATGAGGAACGCCTTTTCCCGGAGGTGGACGATCTCTTCGGGTTCCGCGAACCACTCGCGCACCTGGTTCTTCAGCGCGCGCAGGGAGTATTCGGCCAGCTCGCCCTCGTCGCACTGGCCCACGGCGTACTGGCGTAACTCGGTCGCGTATCCGACAACCTCACGGAGCTGATGATCGCGGGAGAGGAAGTCGTCGACCGCCGGCAGGCCGAGCAGGCGGGAAGTGGCTGCGGCTCCGACGTCCGCAGTCAGCCGGGCGGCCAGGACAGCCTTTGGGCCAGGGGGTTTCCACCCCTCCGGGCGGATGGCGTCCTCCAGGTACGCCCCGATGCCGACGGTGATCACCAGATGGGTCTTCCGTTCGCGCATGAGGTCGCGGAGGGCGTTGAACTGAGCTTCACGCAGGGGCTCGTCGCGGCTGGTGGCCAGGTCGCACAGCACGTAGCCGGCTGCCTTGCCGGGTGTGGCGAACATGCCTGTGAGCTTCCCCGGTGCCGTGGTTCCGTCCAGGGCGTGTATCGGGATGGCCCCCACGGAACGCAGGAGCATCAGCGCAGCGGTCCGCCGTCCGGTGAAAGGCGTACCCATGAGGACGAGGATCCGCTCCTTCAGGAGGCGGTCGCGCAACTGCGCGAAGCGGGTGCCCTCCTCCACGAAGACGTCGGACAGCCGGTCCAGGTACGGAGGCGGGATCTCCCCCGACGCGGGGGCGCCGCTGCCGAGCCCTCCGAAGCTGTAGTGGATCTCGGTGGTGACATTGCCGATGATCCGGTCCGCCACGACGCCGTGGTTGGTGCCGTCGAACGCCATCGACCTCGGTGCGTGAGCGCGCAGCTCACGGCGGGTGGCCCACGGCTGCTGGGCCACTTCCTCAGGCTTCTTCTCCTTCCCGTCCGGAGTGCCGTCCTCAGTCGCTGCCTGTTCGGACTCGTCGTCGGGGCCTGCCGGCTGGTCCGGCTGATCGCTCACCGACGATCACCGAAGATGATGTCGCCGTGGACCACGCCGGCACGAACGGCGTTGCCCTCGATGTGGCCGGCGATGATCCCGTCGTTGACGCCCTGGACCTGGATGCCGGCGGCAGACGGCCGGCTTCGGGCGGAGGCATCCTTCCCTTCCCCCGCTCCTCCAGGTCCTCGTGGTCCCTCCGACGTGGGGGCTGTCGGCGGCTCGGCGGCCGTTCCCGTCGGCAGAGGTCCGTGCAGCCAGGCATGGAGTGGACCGTTTTTGGTGGGCACGATGACCTCGTGGAACTCCTCCGCGGGGATCCCCGGGTGGTTATGCCGCACGATCCCGTTGTGAACGGAAGCGGAGACACAGAGGACGTGGGGGTCCGTCCGCTCGCGCAGCGCCGCCCGCAGCGGTTCGCCGTCCAGGAGCCGACAGGCTTCGTTGAGGTCGGTGCCCACCCAGCCCTCGTGTTCGTCGATCATCACCATTCCGCTCGCGAGCACGACCCGGAGCCGGAGCTGCGCCGAGTTGGCGGCCAACCGGTTGATCGCACGGAGTTGGGCCGGGATCTCCGTCAACAGGGTGCGGAGCAGAACGTTCAGTGGAACGTGCGGGTCGATCAGTTCCATGACTGCGTCACCCCGGTCGGCGCGCAGCCGTAACGTCTGCTCGACCCCGGCGGCGAGCAGGGTCCGGTCGACGACGTCGTACAGCATCCGGCGCAGATATGCCTGCTGGACGTCGTCGCGATCGCTGTAGCGCTCCGTGTCGACGAGCAGGAAGGTGCGGGGAAGCGGGTTGGCCATGATCGCCTCTCGTGACGGGTTTCCGCGGTGGACGGGAAGGGTGATGTGACAAGAGAGTGGCGCAGGCGGGCGCACCCCCGTGAGGGTGGATGGCACATGGGGAATGTGACGGCCTGCACTGAAGGGAAGGGATCAGCCCTCGTGCTGTGACTGCGCGATCCGCCGCAGCACGTCCGGCCGGAGGATCACCAGCGCGCGGCGCCCCGTGATGACGATGCCGCGGTCGCGCAGCTCTTTGAGGTGGCGCTGAACCATCTCGCGGGACGCCCCGACGGCTCCGGCGAGTTCCTGTTTGGTCAGGGGGACGGCGACTTCCACACCCTCCTCGGTGCGCCGCCCGTGGGTTCGCGCCAGGTCCTGGAGCAGGACGGCGAGCCGCTCCCGCACACTCAGCGAGGCGAACTCCAGCCGTCGCCGGTCGCCCGCGCGCGTGCGGTCGGAGGTGAGGGCGAGGAGCTGGAAGGCAGCGGCGGGGACGCGTGCGAGGAAGGCACGGAAACGCTCGGCATCGACGGCCACGGCCCGTACCGGTTCGAGTGCGGTCACATCGGCGGAGCGGGCGCGACCGGTGAGGGCGGCGGATTCACCGACGATGTCGCCCGGGCCGCGCAACGCGAGCAGGGCCTCCTTGCCGTTGGCGGCGGAGGCCGTGACCTTCGTCCAGCCGTGGAGGATCAGCAGGACATGGGAGGCCGGTTCGTCCTGGTGGATGAGCCGGGCCCGGGGCGCGAAGGTCAGCTCCCGGCCGAGTTCCCGTAACGCGGTGCCGTCCTCCGCTTCCAGGCGGGCCAGGAAGGGGACCCGGTCGTCCAGCCCTCCGTCGCCCGCCACCTGCTCCGCTGCCATGTGCGCCCCTAGGTCGTCAGGGCGGTCAATGTACTGGCCACTGCGGGTGCGCGGCGGCGGATTAGCCGATCTCGCGGCGGCGGCGGTTGTTGAGGTGGGTGGTGGTGGTGACCGAGGCCAGGGTGAGGAGGGAGAGGGCCGCGGCTGCCAGGCCCGGGGTGAGGCCCTTGGGGGTGTAGGTGCAGGAGAGGTGGCGGGTGCCCTGGGGGAGGGGGACGGCCAGGAGGCCGTGGAAGGGGGTGGTGGGGGAGGAGCACTGCCAGCCCGGGATGTCCGTCAGGGCGAAGACGGCCGTGCCGGTGGAGCCGGCGGGGAGGGTGGCCTCGATGGTGTGGCCGCCGACGTGGACCGAGGTGGCGCCCGTGGTGGTGAGGTTCCGGACCCGGGTGTCGAGGGCCGCGCGGTCCAGGCAGCCGATCGGGTTCGGGCCGGCCGTGGCGTTCTCGGTGCGGGTGTCGACCGTCGCGGTGACCGTGCCCGACGCGGGGACCGGGCCCAGGGGCAGGACCCCGCTCATGCGGTCCTCCAGGGGCAGGGAGCGGTCGCCGGTGCGGAGGGTGCCGTGGAGGTCGGGGGAGTACCAGTACGCCTCGGAGCCGGGGGTGCAGGCGGCCGTGTACGTCTGGGAGGCGGGGGTGCCGGTGCGGGTGACCGGGGGGACGGCGTAGACGGTCGCGCCCAGGACGTTCTCCTGGCGGGCGTAGACCGAGCCGGCGGGGTTCGGGGAGGTGTACGGGCCGGGGCGGACCGTGACCAGGGGCGGGGCGGGCTGCCTCGTCGCCGTCCAGGTGCCGGGGGCCGCGCCCGGGCGGACGCGGGCGCCGATCGAGAAAATGGCGTCCAGGACCGGGTTGTCGGCGCCGAAGAAGGTCCGGCCGTCGTTCTTGTAGCCGTACCCCAGGGGCTCCAGGGCCCGGTACGTGGCCTCCGGGAGGTAGCTGCTGTAGTACTGCGGGCCCTCCGCCCCCAGGGCCAGGGCGTCGTTGTACGAGGTCTGCGGCGCGCCCGAGTCCGTCCGGTAGGCCGGCCAGCCGTCCACCGCGCGGACGGCCTCGTAGTGGTTCGTGATCGAGCGGCTGGAGGTGGCGGCCGGCTTGGCCCAGCGCTCGCGGGAGCGGCGGGCGTCCGCGCTCGCCGCCGCCGCGGTGGACTCCACGAAGACCACCCCGATCATCAGCACGGCCGCCAGGGGGAGGAGGAGGCGGTGCTTCCCGGAGAGGTGCAGCAGGGTCAGGGCCACCAGGGACACGGCCCCGCCGCCCAGGACGGCCGGCCAGGTCCAGCCGCCGAAGTCGTCGGTGTGCCGCAGCACGAACGCCGCCACGACCAGCAGGCCGGCGGACAGCGCCAGGTGCAGCGGACGCGGGCGGTGGGCCAGGGCCAGCCAGGCCAGCACCACCACCATCCCGCTGAACACGAACGTCTCGCGGTACGGGTTGCCGTTCGGCACCGCCAGGCCGTGCCACACGTACTGGGTCGGCGGGAACTGGAAGGAGACCAGGACCAGCAGCGTGGCCGCCGCCCAGACCAGCCGGGTACGGCCCGCGATCCGCGTGCTGAGCAGGAAGCTCCCCGCCAGGATCAGGCCCAGCGAGGCCACGTACAGGCGCGGCCGGCCGCCCCACAGGTGGGTGGCCGGGAGCAGGCCGGCCAGGAAGACGTCCAGGCGCACCGGGTCGAAGGCCGCGGCCTTCGTCGGCTGCGAGGCGCCGCTGGACAGGAACGACGGCAGCAGGAGGGGCAGGGTGAGCAGGATGCCCGTGACGGCCGCCGTGGCCGCGCGCACGAGCGCCCGCAGACGCTGCCGCCCGGTCAGGTCCAGGGTGAGCAGACGGACGCCCAGCAGCACGCAGGCGGCCATCGTGGCCATCATCGCCGTGTAGAAGTTCCCGTACCAGGCGAGGGCCACCAGCAGGGCCGCGCCCGTCCAGCGCCGGCCCTCCAGGCACCACTCCACCGCGATGCCGAGCAGCGGCAGGGCCACCAGGCCCCACAGCCACATGGGGATGTACGAGGCGTCGCTGAGCGCCCACCCGCACAGCCCGTAGCAGGCGCCGAGGACTCCGCGCTGCCACCACGGGCCGCGTTGCAGCTTCCCCAGGTAGACGGTCATCAGCGCGGCCGCCGCGCCCATCGTGACCGGGGTGACCAGGAAGACGGCCAGGTCCACATGGGCCCGCGGGACCAGGACGGCCAGCCAGGAGAACGGGTTGCCGAGGTAGGTGTAGTAGTCGGACAGGAACTGCTGTCCGAAGCCGCCGCGCCAGCTGAACAGCACGTCACCGGCGGCCTGGCCGTGGACCAGGTCCCACAGGGCGCGGTGGAAGGGCACGTACTGGTTGGCCTGGTCGTTGACGGCCCGGCCGGTGTGGCCGAAGGGGAAGCTGCCGCGGGCCGCCCAGGAGGCGCAGAAGGCGCCCGAGGTGAGGAGGAAGGCCAGCAGGGGGCCGTAGAGGCGGGAGAGGGCGGCGCGGCGCCGCGGCGCGGGGCCGGGGGGCGGGACTGCGGCCGTCTTCGGCTCCGAGGTGACCGTCCCCAATGTCCTGCTCCTGGCGCTCGTACGGTTTTGAACTGACTCGCGGGATTCGCAGGCAGTGTAGTTCGGGCGGCCCCGCCCCCGTGGTCCGCGAGCCCTACCACGCCCGTCCGGCTCGCGCGCGGCCGACCCGGCATCCGGGGGTCCTGGCCAAGGGGCGCCTGAGCTGCGGGGCCGGGCGGAGGGTAGCGCCGCGGCCTATGTTTTGACCGGAGTGGATGCGGTGGGTACGCTCAGACCTTGTGCCTGGGGTGTGCCTGGGCTCTCGTGCGTGTCCATCAACCGCACGGCGAGCCGTATCGGCCACCGCGATTCATGCGTCTCCACGCTTGCGTGGAGCTCCGCCGGATCCGACACACCCGACCGCGTGGGTCGGGAAAGTTCCAGGTTAGCTTCACTACACGGCACACAGAAACCGGAGAAGTAGTGCCTACGATCCAGCAGCTGGTCCGGAAGGGCCGGCAGGACAAGGTCGAGAAGACGAAGACCCCCGCGCTTGAGGCTTCGCCTCAGCGTCGTGGCGTCTGCACGCGAGTGTTCACGACCACCCCGAAGAAGCCGAACTCGGCGCTCCGTAAGGTCGCGCGTGTGCGTCTGACCTCCGGCATCGAGGTCACCGCTTACATTCCGGGTGAGGGTCACAACCTGCAGGAGCACTCGATCGTGCTCGTGCGTGGTGGCCGTGTGAAGGACCTGCCGGGTGTTCGTTACAAGATCATCCGCGGTGCGCTTGACACGCAGGCAGTCAAGAACCGCAAGCAGGCCCGCAGCCGCTACGGCGCCAAGAAGGAGAAGTAAGAATGCCTCGTAAGGGCCCCGCCCCGAAGCGCCCGGTCATCATCGACCCGGTCTACGCCTCTCCTCTGGTGACCTCGCTCATCAACAAGATCCTCCTGAACGGCAAGCGCTCCACCGCCGAGCGCATCGTTTACGGCGCCATGGAGGGCCTCCGCGAGAAGACCGGCAACGACCCGGTCATCACGCTGAAGCGCGCGCTGGAGAACGTCAAGCCGTCGCTCGAGGTCAAGTCCCGCCGTGTCGGTGGCGCGACCTACCAGGTTCCCGTCGAGGTCAAGCCGGGTCGTCAGTCGACCCTGGCGCTCCGCTGGCTCGTGGGTTACTCCCGCGCCCGCCGCGAGAAGACCATGACCGAGCGCCTGATGAACGAGCTGCTCGACGCCTCGAACGGCCTCGGTGCGGCCGTCAAGAAGCGCGAGGACACGCACAAGATGGCCGAGTCCAACAAGGCCTTCGCGCACTACCGCTGGTAGTCGCAACCCACATCGAGACCGAGAGAAGACCGAAGCCTTATGGCTACCACTTCGCTTGACCTGGCCAAGGTGCGCAACATCGGCATCATGGCCCACATCGACGCGGGCAAGACGACCACCACCGAGCGCATCCTGTTCTACACCGGTGTGTCTTACAAGATCGGTGAGGTCCACGACGGCGCCGCCACGATGGACTGGATGGAGCAGGAGCAGGAGCGCGGCATCACCATCACGTCCGCCGCGACGACCTGCCACTGGCCGCTCGAGGACGTCGACCACACCATCAACATCATCGACACCCCGGGTCACGTGGACTTCACGGTCGAGGTGGAGCGTTCGCTCCGCGTCCTCGACGGTGCCGTCACCGTGTTCGACGGTGTCGCCGGTGTGGAGCCGCAGTCCGAGACCGTTTGGCGTCAGGCGGACCGCTACGGCGTCCCGCGTATCTGCTTCGTCAACAAGCTCGACCGTACCGGCGCCGAGTTCATGCGCTGCGTCGACATGATCAAGGACCGCCTCGGTGCGGTTCCGATCGTGATGCAGCTGCCGATCGGTGCCGAGGCGGACTTCAAGGGCGTCGTCGACCTGGTCCGTATGAAGGCCCTCGTGTGGTCCGCCGAGGCCACCAAGGGCGAGATGTACGACATCGTCGACATCCCGGCCTCGCACACCGAGCTGGCCGAGGAGTGGCGCGCCACCCTCGTCGAGCAGGTCGCCGAGAACGACGAAGAGATGATGGAGCTGTTCCTGGAGGGCACCGAGCCCACCGAGGAGCAGCTGCACGCGGCCGTGCGCCGTATCATCCTCGGCTCCGGCAAGGGCAAGGGCGAGCCCACGATCACCGCGGTCTTCTGCGGTACGGCGTTCAAGAACAAGGGCGTCCAGCCCCTGCTCGACGCCGTCGTGCGCTACCTCCCGTCGCCGCTCGACATCGAGGCCATCGAGGGCCACGACGTCAAGGACCCCGAGGTCGTCGTCAAGCGCAAGCCGTCGGACGAGGAGCCCCTCGCCGCGCTCGCGTTCAAGATCATGAGCGACCCGCACCTCGGCAAGCTCACCTTCGTCCGGGTTTACTCGGGCCGCCTGGAGGCCGGCACCGCGGTGCTGAACTCCGTCAAGGGCAAGAAGGAGCGCATCGGCAAGATCTACCGCATGCACGCGAACAAGCGTGAGGAGATCGACTCGGTGGGCGCCGGCGACATCGTCGCGGTCATGGGCCTGAAGCAGACCACCACCGGTGAGACGCTGTGTGACGACAAGAACCAGGTGATCCTGGAGTCCATGGACTTCCCGGCCCCGGTCATCCAGGTCGCCATCGAGCCCAAGTCCAAGGGTGACCAGGAGAAGCTGGGTGTCGCCATCCAGCGTCTCGCGGAGGAGGACCCCTCCTTCCACGTTCACTCGGACGAGGAGACGGGCCAGACCATCCTCGGCGGTATGGGCGAGCTGCACCTCGAGGTGCTGGTCGACCGTATGAAGCGCGAGTTCAAGGTCGAGGCCAACGTCGGCAAGCCGCAGGTCGCGTACCGCGAGACGATCCGCAAGGCCGTCGAGCGTCACGACTACACCCACAAGAAGCAGACCGGTGGTACCGGTCAGTTCGCCAAGGTGCAGATCGCGATCGAGCCCATCACCGAGGCCGACGGCCCGGCGTACGAGTTCGTGAACAAGGTCACCGGTGGCCGCGTGCCGAAGGAGTACATCCCTTCGGTCGACGCCGGTGCGCAGGAGGCCATGCAGTTCGGCATCCTCGCCGGCTACGAGATGACGGGCGTCCGCGTCACGCTTCTCGACGGTGGCTACCACGAGGTCGACTCCTCCGAGCTCGCCTTCAAGATCGCCGGTTCGCAGGCTTTCAAGGAAGCCGCGCGCAAGGCTTCTCCCGTGCTCCTCGAGCCGATGATGGCCGTCGAGGTCACCACGCCGGAGGAGTCCATGGGTGACGTCATCGGTGACATCAACTCCCGCCGTGGCCAGATCCAGGCCATGGAGGACCGTCACGGAGCCAAGATCGTCAAGGGCCTCGTGCCGCTTTCGGAGATGTTCGGCTACGTCGGAGACCTCCGCAGCAAGACCTCGGGTCGCGCCAGCTACTCGATGCAGTTCGACTCCTACGCCGAGGTTCCCCGGAACGTCGCTGAGGAGATCATCGCGAAGGCCAAGGGCGAGTAACTCTTCCGAGTACACGCTTTAGGCTTGCCACCGGAGCCCCAGGGGCAACAGGAGCAACCCTCCCGTTGCCCCGGGGGACCGGCTATCCAGCAAAGATCACCTGGCGCCGACGATCATCAAGGCGTACAGAACCACTCTCAGGAGGACCCCCGTGGCGAAGGCGAAGTTCGAGCGGACTAAGCCGCACGTCAACATCGGCACCATCGGTCACATTGACCACGGTAAGACGACCCTCACGGCCGCCATTACCAAGGTGCTGCACGACAAGTACCCGGACCTGAACGCGGCCTCGGCGTTCGACCAGATCGACAAGGCTCCTGAGGAGCGCCAGCGCGGTATCACCATCTCCATCGCGCACGTCGAGTACCAGACCGAGGCGCGTCACTACGCCCACGTCGACTGCCCGGGTCACGCGGACTACATCAAGAACATGATCACCGGTGCCGCCCAGATGGACGGCGCCATCCTCGTGGTCGCCGCCACCGACGGCCCGATGCCGCAGACCAAGGAGCACGTGCTCCTGGCCCGCCAGGTCGGCGTTCCGTACATCGTCGTCGCCCTGAACAAGGCCGACATGGTGGACGACGAGGAGATCCTGGAGCTCGTCGAGCTCGAGGTCCGTGAGCTGCTCTCCGAGTACGACTTCCCGGGCGACGACCTTCCGGTCGTCCAGGTCTCCGCGCTGAAGGCGCTCGAGGGCGACAAGGAGTGGGGTGACAAGCTCCTCGGCCTGATGGACGCCGTGGACGAGGCCATCCCGACCCCGCCGCGTGACACCGACAAGCCGTTCCTGATGCCCGTCGAGGACGTCTTCACGATCACCGGTCGTGGCACCGTCGTCACCGGCCGCATCGAGCGTGGTGTCCTGAAGGTCAACGAGACCGTTGACATCATCGGCATCAAGCAGGAGAAGACCACCACCACGGTCACCGGCATCGAGATGTTCCGCAAGCTGCTCGACGAGGGCCAGGCCGGCGAGAACGTCGGTCTGCTCCTCCGTGGCATCAAGCGCGAGGACGTCGAGCGCGGCCAGGTCATCATCAAGCCCGGTTCGGTCACGCCGCACACCGAGTTCGAGGCCGCCGCGTACATCCTGTCGAAGGACGAGGGTGGCCGTCACACCCCGTTCTTCAACAACTACCGCCCGCAGTTTTACTTCCGCACCACGGACGTGACCGGCGTCGTTACCCTCCCCGAGGGCACCGAGATGGTCATGCCGGGCGACAACACCGACATGTCCGTCCAGCTGATCCAGCCGGTCGCCATGGAGGAGGGCCTGAAGTTCGCCATCCGTGAGGGTGGTCGTACGGTCGGCGCCGGCCAGGTCACCAAGATCACGAAGTAATTCGTGTTCTGACCTGGTAGCCCACGCGAGCGGGCACCATGTATGACGCGAGGGCCCCTCTCCCACCGCTCAGGCGGCGGGAGAGGGGCCCTCGTCGTGTTCCGGCACTCGGGGCCGGCCTGGCGCGGCCCGGGGGGCGGATACGGGCAGAGGTCGCAGATCGGCTGATCCGCCCCGGGAAGGTGTGGGGCAGGTCTCGCGGAGGGTCCCGGCGACGGTCCGATCAAGGCCCGGCCTGGGAGAACTCCGGCCCGCCGAACGGGTGCTGTGGTTTGACGTGATCGCCCGGAGGGGTATTGTCTTCGGCCCGATTGGCCAGGCGCGTGTCTCGTATGGCAGACTACTCAAGTTGCTCGGCTGTGTGCCGATGCTGCGCGCCTCCCGCCGGGAGGACCGGAAGCGAGTCCCACAGTACTCGTCGTCCTTAATCTGCCTCTCGGGGCAGCAATGAGGGCGGACGTACGGGAATCTTCTGGGAAGCGTTCGCACGGCAGGCACCAGGCACTCGGTGGGTGTTTCTCCCCCCGAAGCGCGGTCCAGGGCCGCACCCCCTTGAACGAGGGAGTTCCCGTATGGGGATTTTCTCGGAGGGAGTGCGACACGCCCGACCGCGTGGGTCGGAGGAGAGGCGGCGGAACCCCGTTCCGCAGCCGGCCGGGAGCCAGAGCGTTTCCACATAGAGACAGGACTACGGAGTAGCCATGGCGGGACAGAAGATCCGCATCCGGCTCAAGGCCTACGACCACGAGGTCATCGACTCCTCGGCGAAGAAGATCGTCGAGACGGTGACGCGCACTGGTGCGTCGGTCGCGGGCCCGGTGCCGCTGCCCACTGAGAAGAACGTGTACTGCGTCATCAAGTCGCCGCACAAGTACAAGGACTCGCGCGAGCACTTCGAGATGCGCACGCACAAGCGCCTGATCGACATCCTCGACCCGACGCCCAAGACCGTTGACTCGCTGATGCGCCTGGACCTTCCGGCCGGCGTTGACATCGAGATCAAGCTCTGAGAGGCGCGGAGAAGATGGCTAAGCAGATCAAGGGCGTCCTGGGCGAGAAGCTCGGCATGACCCAGGTCTGGGACGAGAACAACCGTGTCGTCCCGGTGACCGTTGTCAAGGCCGGGCCCTGCGTCGTTACCCAGGTCCGTACCAATGACACCGACGGCTACGAGTCGGTCCAGATCGCCTTCGGCGAGATCGACCCTCGCAAGGTGAACAAGCCCCTCAAGGGCCACTTCGCCAAGGCCGACGTGACCCCGCGCCGCCACCTGGTGGAGCTGCGCACCTCCGACGCCAGCGAGTACACGCTCGGCCAGGAGATCACTGCCGCTGTGTTCGAGTCCGGCGTCAAGGTTGACGTCACGGGCAACAGCAAGGGCAAGGGCTTCGCCGGTGTCATGAAGCGCCACAACTTCCGGGGCCTCGGCGCCGGTCACGGTGTGCAGCGCAAGCACCGCTCCCCCGGTTCGATCGGTGGCTGTGCCACCCCTGGGCGTGTCTTCAAGGGCATGCGCATGGCCGGTCGCATGGGTAACGAGCGCGTCACCACCCAGAACCTGACCATCCACGCGGTTGACGCGGAGAAGGGTCTGCTCCTCATCAAGGGCGCGGTCCCCGGTCCGAACGGCGGCCTCGTCCTGGTCCGTACCGCGGCCAAGGGGGCTTGAGGTAATGAGCACCATTGACATCCTTTCGCCGGCAGGCGACAAGGCCGGTACCGTCGAGCTCCCCGCGGAGATCTTCGACGCGAAGACCAGCGTTCCGCTGATCCACCAGGTCGTCGTCGCCCAGCTGGCTGCTGCCCGTCAGGGCACGCACAAGACCAAGACCCGTGGCGAAGTCCGTGGTGGTGGCAAGAAGCCGTACCGCCAGAAGGGCACCGGCCGCGCCCGTCAGGGTTCGACCCGCGCTCCGCAGTTCGCCGGCGGTGGCGTCGTCCACGGCCCGCAGCCGCGTGACTACTCGCAGCGCACCCCGAAGAAGATGAAGGCCGCCGCCCTCCGCGGTGCCCTCTCGGACCGTGCGCGTCACTCCCGCATCCACGTCGTCACCGGCGTGGTCGAGGGTGCCGCCTCCACGAAGGCCGCCAAGACGCTGTTCGGCAAGATCTCGGAGCGCAAGAACCTGCTCCTGGTCGTCGAGCGCGCCGACGAGGCCGCGTGGCTGTCCGCCCGCAACCTGCCCCAGGTTCACATCCTGGAGCCGGGCCAGCTGAACACGTACGACGTGATCGTCTCTGACGACGTGGTCTTCACCCAGGCCGCGCTCGAGTCCTTCGTGTCTGGCCCCAAGGCCGACGAGACCGAAGGGAGCGACGCCTGATGTCTGAGGCGACCGTTACCAGCAAGACCTTCACCGACCCGCGCGACCTGCTGATCAAGCCGGTCGTCTCGGAGAAGAGCTACGCGCTGCTGGACGAGAACAAGTACACGTTCATCGTCGCGCCCGGCGCCAACAAGACCCAGATCAAGCAGGCCGTCGAGGCGGTCTTCTCGGTCAAGGTCACCGGGGTCAACACGATCAACCGTCAGGGTAAGCGCAAGCGCACCAAGACCGGTTTCGGCAAGCGCGCCAACACCAAGCGCGCCATCGTGACCCTTGCCGAGGGCAACCGTATCGACATCTTCGGCGGCCAGACCTCCTAACGGAGGTCTAGTCGTCCGGAATCGGACGAGGACTGAGAAATGGGTATCCGCAAGTACAAGCCGACGACCCCGGGCCGTCGTGGCTCCAGCGTCGCCGACTTTGTCGAGATCACGCGGTCCACGCCGGAGAAGTCGCTGGTCCGCCCCCTGCACAGCAAGGGCGGCCGTAACAACACCGGTCGTGTGACCGTTCGCCACCAGGGCGGTGGCCACAAGCGCGCCTACCGCGTGATCGACTTCCGTCGTCACGACAAGGACGGCGTGCCGGCCAAGGTCGCGCACATCGAGTACGACCCCAACCGCACCGCGCGCATCGCGCTGCTGCACTACGCCGACGGCGAGAAGCGCTACATCATCGCGCCGCGCGGTCTGCAGCAGGGTGACCGGATCGAGAACGGCCCGACGGCCGACATCAAGCCGGGCAACAACCTCGCGCTGCGCAACATCCCGGTCGGTACGACCATCCACGCCATCGAGCTGCGTCCCGGCGGCGGTGCGAAGTTCGCCCGCTCCGCGGGTGCCTCCGTGCAGCTGCTCGCGAAGGAGGGCGTGATGGCCCACCTCCGCATGCCGTCCGGTGAGATCCGTCTCGTCGACGCGCGCTGCCGCGCCACGGTCGGCGAGGTCGGCAACGCCGAGCAGTCGAACATCAACTGGGGCAAGGCCGGCCGCATGCGCTGGAAGGGCGTCCGCCCGACCGTCCGCGGTGTCGCGATGAACCCGGTTGACCACCCGCACGGTGGTGGTGAGGGCAAGACCAGTGGTGGTCGCCACCCGGTCTCCCCGTGGGGTCAGAAGGAGGGTCGTACTCGCTCGCCGAAGAAGGCTTCGAGCAAGTACATCGTCCGCCGCCGCAAGACGAACAAGAAGCGCTAGGAGCGGGTTTAGATGCCGCGCAGTCTCAAGAAGGGACCCTTCGTCGACGACCACCTCATCAAGAAGGTGGACGTCCAGAACGAAGCCGGTACCAAGAACGTCATCAAGACCTGGTCCCGTCGCTCGATGATCGTCCCGGCCATGCTGGGTCACACGATCGCGGTGCACAACGGCAAGACCCACGTCCCGGTGTTCGTCACCGAGTCGATGGTCGGCCACAAGCTCGGCGAGTTCTCGCCGACTCGCACCTTCCGCGGCCACGTCAAGGACGACCGGAAGTCGAAGCGCCGCTAATCGCGGGGTGGTTACGACTATGACTAACACCGAAGGGACAACCATGGAAGCCAGGGCCCAGGCGCGGTACATCCGCGTCACGCCCATGAAGGCCCGCCGAGTGGTGGACCTCATCCGTGGCATGGATGCCACGGAGGCTCAGGCGGTCCTGCGTTTCGCCCCGCAGGCCGCGAGCGTGCCGGTCGGCAAGGTGCTGGACAGCGCCATTGCCAACGCCGCACACAACTACAACCACCCGGACGCCTCCACGCTGGTCATCAGCGAGGCGTACGTGGACGAGGGCCCGACCCTGAAGCGGTTCCGTCCGCGTGCCCAGGGCCGTGCCTACCGGATCCGCAAGCGGACCAGCCACATCACCGTGGTCGTCAGCAGCAAGGAAGGTTCCCGGTAATGGGCCAGAAGGTAAACCCGCACGGGTTCCGACTCGGCATCACCACGGACTTCAAGTCGCGTTGGTACGCCGACAAGCTGTACAAGGACTACGTCAAGGAAGACGTCGCCATCCGTCGGATGATGACGTCCGGCATGGAGCGCGCCGGCATCTCGAAGGTTGAGATCGAGCGCACCCGTGACCGCGTGCGTGTGGACATCCACACCGCCCGTCCCGGCATCGTCATCGGCCGCCGTGGCGCCGAGGCCGACCGCATCCGCGGTGACCTCGAGAAGCTCACGGGCAAGCAGGTCCAGCTGAACATCCTCGAGGTCAAGAACCCCGAGCTCGACGCTCAGCTGGTTGCCCAGGCCGTTGCCGAGCAGCTCTCCTCCCGCGTCTCCTTCCGTCGTGCCATGCGCAAGAGCATGCAGGGCACCATGAAGGCCGGCGCCAAGGGCATCAAGATCCAGTGCGGTGGCCGTCTCGGCGGCGCCGAGATGTCCCGCTCCGAGTTCTACCGCGAGGGTCGTGTGCCGCTGCACACGCTGCGCGCGAACGTGGACTACGGCTTCTTCGAGGCCAAGACCACCTTCGGCCGGATCGGCGTGAAGGTCTGGATCTACAAGGGCGACGTCAAGAACATCGCCGAGGTTCGCGCCGAGAACGCTGCGGCCCGTGCGGGTAACCGCCCGGCCCGTGGTGCCGGCGCTGGCGACCGTCCCGCCGGCCGTGGTGGCCGTGGTGGCGAGCGCGGCGGCCGTGGTGGCCGCAAGCCGCAGCAGGCTGCTGGTGCCGAGGCCCCCAAGGCCGACGCTCCCGCCGCCGCTCCGGCCGAGAGCACCGGAACGGAGGCCTGACCGACATGCTGATCCCTCGTAGGGTCAAGCACCGCAAGCAGCACCACCCGAAGCGCAGCGGTATGGCCAAGGGCGGTACTGAGGTCTCGTTCGGCGAGTACGGCATCCAGGCGCTCACCCCCGCCTACGTGACGAACCGCCAGATCGAGGCGGCTCGTATCGCGATGACCCGCCACATCAAGCGTGGCGGCAAGGTCTGGATCAACATCTACCCGGACCGCCCGCTGACGAAGAAGCCCGCCGAGACCCGCATGGGTTCCGGTAAGGGTTCCCCCGAGTGGTGGATCGCGAACGTGCACCCGGGCCGGGTCATGTTCGAGCTGTCCTACCCGAACGAAAAGATTGCGCGTGAGGCTCTCACTCGTGCGGCCCACAAGCTGCCGATGAAGTGCCGCATCGTCAAGCGCGAGGCAGGTGAGTCGTGATGGCGACGGGAACCAAGGCGTCCGAGCTCCGCGAGCTCGGCAACGAGGAGCTCGTTGCCAAGCTGCGCGAGGCCAAGGAAGAGCTGTTCAAGCTCCGTTTCCAGGCGGCCACCGGTCAGCTGGAGAACAACGGCCGGCTCAAGTCCGTCCGTAAGGACATCGCTCGCATCTACACCCTGATGCACGAGCGTGAGCTCGGTATCGAGACGGTGGAGAGCGCCTGATGAGCGAGAAGAACGTGACTGAGAAGACCGACCGCGGCTTCCGCAAGACCCGTGAGGGCCTGGTCGTCAGCGACAAGATGGACAAGACCGTCGTCGTCGCCGTCGAGGACCGCGTCAAGCACGCCCTGTACGGCAAGGTCATCCGCCGTACGAACAAGCTCAAGGCTCACGACGAGCAGAACGCTGCCGGTGTCGGCGACCGCGTCCTCATCATGGAGACGCGTCCGCTGTCGGCGAGCAAGCGCTGGCGCATCGTCGAGATCCTCGAGAAGGCCAAGTAATTACCTGAGGCCCTGAACAAGAAGTTCAGGGGCCCCTCGGGTCAGTTCCGCCAGGCTCGGTCGGGGCCTCCCTTCGCGGGGGCCCCGGCCGGGAACCGGCAGACAAACAGGAGATAGACGTGATCCAGCAGGAGTCGCGACTGCGTGTCGCCGACAACACTGGTGCCAAGGAGATCCTTTGCATCCGTGTTCTCGGTGGCTCCGGTCGCCGCTACGCGGGCATCGGTGACGTCATCGTCGCCACCGTCAAGGATGCGATCCCCGGTGGCAACGTGAAGAAGGGTGACGTCGTCAAGGCGGTCATCGTTCGCACCGTCAAGGAGCGCCGCCGCCAGGACGGCTCGTACATCCGCTTCGACGAGAACGCCGCTGTCATTCTGAAGAACGACGGCGACCCTCGCGGCACCCGTATCTTCGGCCCCGTGGGCCGTGAGCTGCGCGAGAAGAAGTTCATGAAGATCATCTCGCTCGCGCCGGAGGTGCTGTAAGCATGAAGATCAAGAAGGGCGACCTGGTCCAGGTCATCACCGGTAAGGACAAGGGCAAGCAGGGCAAGGTCATCGCGGCCATGCCCAGCGAGAACCGCGTCCTGGTCGAGGGTGTCAACCGGGTCAAGAAGCACACCAAGGCCGGGCAGAACCAGGCCGGCGGCATCGTGATCACCGAGGCCCCCGTCCACGTTTCCAACGTCCAGCTGGTCGTGGAGAAGGACGGCAAGAAGGTCGTCACCCGCGTCGGTTACCGCTTCGACGAAGAGGGCAACAAGATCCGCGTTGCCAAGCGCACGGGTGAGGACATCTGATGGCTACCACTCCGCGTCTGAAGACGAAGTACCGCGAGGAGATCGCGGGCAAGCTGCGTGACGAGTTCAAGTACGAGAACGTCATGCAGATCCCCGGTCTCGTCAAGATCGTCGTGAACATGGGTGTCGGCGACGCCGCCCGTGACTCGAAGCTGATCGACGGTGCCATCCGCGACCTCACCACGATCACCGGTCAGAAGCCGGCCGTCACCAAGGCCCGCAAGTCCATCGCGCAGTTCAAGCTGCGTGAGGGCCAGCCGATCGGTGCGCACGTCACCCTCCGCGGTGACCGCATGTGGGAGTTCCTGGACCGCACCCTGTCGCTCGCGCTGCCGCGCATCCGCGACTTCCGCGGCCTGTCGCCGAAGCAGTTCGACGGCCGTGGCAACTACACCTTCGGTCTCACGGAGCAGGTCATGTTCCACGAGATCGACCAGGACAAGATCGACCGCGTCCGGGGTATGGACATCACCGTGGTGACCACGGCGACCAACGACGCTGAGGGCCGCGCGCTCCTCCGTCACCTCGGCTTCCCGTTCAAGGAGGCATAAGCGAGATGGCGAAGAAGGCTCTCATCGCGAAGGCTGCCCGTAAGCCCAAGTTCGGTGTGCGTGCGTACACCCGCTGCCAGCGCTGCGGTCGCCCCCACTCCGTGTACCGCAAGTTCGGCCTGTGCCGCGTGTGCCTTCGTGAGATGGCTCACCGTGGCGAGCTGCCGGGCGTGACCAAGAGCTCCTGGTAAATCCCTTCACCCTTTGGGTGTTGAGGTTTCCAGAAGCTCTCGGTAAGCATCTGGGCCGGCGGAGGCCCCGCCCCCATGCCGTAGGCTAGTGGGGTTGGGCGTCCGCCGCCCGTCGACTTACTACGCCGTAGGTCCCCGCGCCGCACCCGTCCCGCCCCTGTGTGGGGAGAGGGATGGCGCATACAGGAAACCCCGGCGAGAGAGGCCGAAGGCCGATTCATGACCATGACTGACCCGATCGCAGACATGCTGACTCGTCTGCGTAACGCAAACTCGGCGTACCACGACCAGGTCGTGATGCCGCACAGCAAGATCAAGTCGCACATCGCGGAAATCCTCAAGCAGGAGGGTTTCATCACCGGCTGGAAGGTCGAGGACGCCGAGGTCGGTAAGAACCTCGTCCTCGAGCTGAAGTTCGGTCCGAACCGCGAGCGTTCGATCGCCGGCATCAAGCGGATCTCGAAGCCGGGTCTGCGCGTGTACGCGAAGTCCACCAACCTGCCGAAGGTCCTCGGCGGCCTGGGCGTGGCGATCATCTCCACGTCCCACGGTCTCCTGACCGGCCAGCAGGCGCAGAAGAAGGGCGTGGGTGGGGAAGTCCTCGCCTACGTCTGGTAGTCGGGAACGGAGGAATAGCTATGTCTCGTATCGGCAAGCTCCCCATCCCGGTTCCCGCCGGCGTGGACGTCACCATCGATGGCCGCACGGTCACCGTCAAGGGCTCCAAGGGTTCCCTGACGCACACCGTCGCTGCCCCCATCGAGATCGTTAAGGGCGAGGACGGCGTTCTGAACGTCACCCGTCCGAACGACGAGCGTCAGAACAAGGCCCTCCACGGCCTGTCCCGCACGCTGGTGGCCAACATGATCACCGGTGTGACCACGGGATACACCAAGGCGCTCGAGATCAGCGGTGTCGGTTACCGCGTGGCCGCGAAGGGCTCCGACCTGGAGTTCCAGCTCGGCTACAGCCACCCGATCCTGGTGGAGGCGCCCGAGGGCATCTCCTTCAAGGTCGAGTCTCCGACCAAGTTCTCGGTCGAGGGCATCGACAAGCAGAAGGTCGGCGAGGTCGCGGCGAACATCCGCAAGCTGCGGAAGCCCGACCCGTACAAGGCCAAGGGCGTCAAGTACGCCGGCGAGGTCATCCGCCGCAAGGTCGGAAAGGCTGGTAAGTAAAGCCATGGCATACGGTGTGAAGATCGCCAAGGGCGACGCTTACAAGCGCGCTGCGAAGGCGCGCCGCCACATTCGCATTCGCAAGAACATGTCGGGTACGGCGGAGCGTCCGCGCCTCGTCGTGACGCGTTCGAACCGCGGTATCACCGCTCAGGTGATCGACGACCTCAAGGGTCACACCCTGGCGTCGGCGTCCCACCTGGACGCGTCGGTCCGTGGTGGCGAGGGCGACAAGTCCGCGCAGGCCAAGCAGGTCGGCGCCCTGGTCGCCGAGCGCGCCAAGGCTGCCGGTGTCGAGACCGTCGTGTTCGACCGTGGTGGCAACAGGTACGCCGGGCGCATTGCCGCTCTGGCTGACGCCGCCCGCGAAGCCGGGCTGAAGTTCTAAGCCCCGGTTCCGGGACTAACGGACGTAACAGAGAGAGGTAATCCAATGGCTGGACCCCAGCGCCGCGGCAGCGGTGCCGGTGGCGGCGAGCGGCGGGACCGGAAGGGTCGCGACGGTGGCGCTGCCGCCGAGAAGACCGCTTACGTTGAGCGCGTTGTCGCGATCAACCGCGTCGCCAAGGTTGTCAAGGGTGGTCGTCGCTTCAGCTTCACCGCGCTCGTCGTGGTGGGTGACGGTGACGGCACCGTAGGTGTCGGTTACGGCAAGGCCAAGGAAGTTCCCGCGGCCATCGCCAAGGGTGTCGAGGAAGCCAAGAAGAACTTCTTCAAGGTTCCGCGCATCCAGGGCACCATCCCTCACCCGATTCAGGGCGAGAAGGCGGCGGGCGTCGTCATGCTCAAGCCGGCTTCCCCGGGTACCGGTGTTATCGCCGGTGGTCCGGTGCGTGCCGTGCTGGAGTGCGCCGGCGTTCACGACATCCTGTCGAAGTCGCTCGGCTCTTCCAACGCGATCAACATCGTGCACGCGACCGTGGCGGCCCTCCAGGGCCTGCAGCGTCCCGAGGAGATCGCGGCTCGCCGTGGTCTGCCCCTCGAGGACGTCGCCCCCGCGGCTCTGCTCCGTGCACGTGCAGGGGCGGGTGTGTGATGGCTCGCCTCAAGATCACGCAGACGAAGTCGTACATCGGCAGCAAGCAGAACCACCGCGACACCCTTCGTTCGCTCGGGCTCAAGCGCCTGAACGACGTGGTCGTCAAGGAGGACCGTCCCGAGTTCCGCGGCATGGTGCACACCGTCCGCCACCTCGTGACGGTTGAGGAGGTTGACTAATCATGGCTGACAACAGCCCGCTGAAGGCTCACAACCTCCGTCCCGCCCCCGGTGCCAAGACCGCGAAGACCCGTGTGGGTCGCGGTGAGGCGTCGAAGGGTAAGACGGCTGGTCGTGGTACCAAGGGTACGAAGGCCCGCTACCAGGTTCCGCAGCGCTTCGAGGGTGGCCAGATGCCCCTCCACATGCGCCTGCCGAAGCTGAAGGGCTTCAAGAACCCGTTCCGCACCGAGTTCCAGGTCGTGAACCTGGACAAGCTCGCGGCCCTCTACCCCGAGGGTGGAGAGGTCACGGTGGCCGACCTGGTCGCCAAGGGCGCGGTGCGCAAGAACAGCCTCGTCAAGGTCCTGGGCCAGGGCGAGCTCTCCGTGGCGCTGACGGTTTCGGTTGACGCCGTCTCCGCCTCCGCCAAGGAGAAGATTGCCGCCGCCGGCGGCTCCGTGACCGAGCTCGTCTAAGACGAACTCAGTGACAAATAGCTAAAACCCGACCGGGGATGCCTCACATATGGGGCATCCCCGGTCGGTCGTTCCACGGGGGGCGCAGTCGCCGGTAAGGTGGCCTGCACCTTTGCTTGTACGTATTCGTCGATCCTCAGACCGTCACCTCTGACGCAGTAGCGCGGGGGTCGCAGGAGGCACCGTGCTCACCGCGTTCGCCCGGGCGTTCAAGACGCCCGACCTGCGCAAGAAGCTGCTCTTCACGCTCGGCATCATCGTGCTGTATCGGCTCGGGTCCCACATCCCGGTACCCGGCGTGAGCTACAAGAACGTTCAGATCTGTGTGGACCAGATGGGGAGCAGCAACAGCCTCTTCGGTCTGGTCAACATGTTCAGCGGCGGTGCGCTGCTGCAGATCACGATCTTCGCGCTCGGGATCATGCCGTACATCACCGCGAGCATCATCCTGCAGCTGCTGACCGTGGTCATCCCGAAGCTGGAGAACCTCAAGAAAGAGGGTCAGGCCGGCACTTCGAAGATCACTCAGTACACGCGCTATCTGACGGTCGCCCTCGCGATCCTCCAGGGCACGGGTCTGGTCGCCACCGCGCGGACCGGCGCCCTGTTCGGCACCTGCCCGGTGGCTCGCGAGATCGTCCCGGACCGCTCGATCTTCACCACGATCACCATGGTGATCACCATGACCGCCGGTACCTGCGTCGTCATGTGGCTCGGTGAGCTCATCACCGACCGCGGTATCGGCAACGGCATGTCGATCCTGATGTTCATCTCGATCGCGGCCGGCTTCGTCACCGCTCTGTGGACGATCAAGCTCCAGGGCAAGATCGCTGATGGCTGGGTGGAGTTCGCCGTCGTCATCCTCGTCGGTCTCGCGATGGTGGCCCTGGTGGTCTTCGTCGAGCAGGCCCAGCGCAGGATCCCCGTCCAGTACGCGAAGCGCATGATCGGCCGCCGTGCCTACGGGGGTACGTCCACCTACATCCCGCTCAAGGTGAACCAGGCCGGTGTCATCCCGGTCATCTTCGCCTCGTCGCTGCTGTACATCCCGGCCTTGATCGTGCAGTTCAGCGGTTCGACCGCGGGCTGGGCGACCTGGATCCAGAAGCACTTCGTCAAGGGCGACCACCCGTACTACATCGCCGCCTACTTCCTCCTGATCGTCTTCTTCGCGTTCTTCTACGTGGCGATCTCGTTCAACCCCGAGGAAGTTGCCGACAACATGAAGAAGTATGGTGGGTTCATCCCGGGCATCCGCGCCGGCCGGCCTACCGCTGAGTACCTGAGCTACGTACTCAACCGGATCACCTGGCCGGGCTCGCTGTACCTGGGTCTCATCGCTCTAGTGCCGACGATGGCGTTGGCCGGCTTCGGAGCGAACCAGAACTTCCCCTTCGGCGGGACGAGCATCCTGATCATCGTGGGTGTGGGTCTGGAAACCGTGAAGCAGATCGAGAGCCAGCTCCAGCAGCGCAACTACGAAGGGTTCCTCCGCTGATGCGAATCGTCCTCGTCGGACCCCCCGGGGCGGGCAAGGGAACGCAGGCCGCGTTCCTCGCCAAGAACCTGTCGATCCCGCACATCTCCACGGGCGACCTCTTCCGCGCCAACATCAGCCAGGGCACCGAGCTGGGTGTACGGGCCAAGGCGTTCATGGACGCCGGCGAGCTCGTTCCGGACGAGATCACCATCGGCATGGCCAAGGACCGCATGGAGCAGCCGGACGCCGCGGGCGGTTTCCTGCTCGACGGCTTCCCGCGCAACGTGGCCCAGGCCGAGGCGCTGGACGCGATGCTCAGCGGCGCCGGCATGAAGCTGGACGCCGTCCTCGACCTGGAGGTCGAGGAGGACGAGGTCGTCAAGCGGATCGCCGGCCGGCGGATCTGCCGCGCGGACTCCGCGCACGTGTTCCACGTGATCTACGCGGCTCCGAAGACCGAGGGTGTCTGCGACCACTGCGGTGGCGAGCTGTACCAGCGGGGCGACGACTCCGAGGACACGGTCCGCAACCGGCTTGAGGTCTACCACACGCAGACCGAGCCGATCATCGACTACTACAAGGCCCAGGGCCTGCTGGTGACCATCTCCGCCCTCGGCGAGGTGCAGGAGATCACCAAGCGGGCGATGGACGCTCTGAAGAAGTAGTCACCCCCCAGTAGTGCCGGTACGGCCGCGGTGTCCCCAGGGCATCGCGGCCGTACTGTTGAAACGACCCGTTTTCGAAGGTGGAAGGTCCGTCCATGGTTCAGCTGAAGACCCCCGAGCAGATCGCGAAGATGCGCGAGGCAGGGCTGGTCGTCGCCGCGATCCACGCGGCGACCCGTGAGGCGGCCGTGCCGGGCGCCACGACGCGGGACCTGGACATGGTGGCCCGGAAGGTCATCGCGGACGCCGGGGCGAAGTCGAACTTCCTGGGCTACGGCGGTTTCCCCGCCACCATCTGCACGTCGGTGAACGAGGTCGTCGTCCACGGCATCCCGGACGACAAGACGGTCCTCAAGGACGGCGACATCATCTCCATCGACGCGGGCGCCATCGTGGACGGCTGGCACGGGGACGCGGCGTACACCGCCTTCGTGGGCACCGGTCACGCTCCGGAGCTGGTGGAGCTGTCCCGGGTGACCGAGGAGTCGATGTGGGCCGGTATCGCGGCGATGAAGGCGGGCAACCGTCTCGTGGACATCTCGAAGGCGATCGAGGGCTACATCAAGCGCCAGCCCCGCCCCTCGACCGGTGAGCACAGCCTCGGCAAGTTCGGGATCATCGAGGACTACGGCGGCCACGGCATCGGCACCGAGATGCACATGGACCCGCACCTGCTGAACTACGTCTCGCGCAAGCGGGGCAAGGGCATCAAGCTGGTCCCGGGCGTCTGCCTGGCGATCGAGCCGATGGTGTCCCTGGGAACCGCCCAGACGGAGGTACTCGCCGACGACTGGACGGTCATCACCACGGACGGCACCTGGTCCTCGCACTGGGAGCACTCGGTCGCCCTGACGGAGGCCGGCCCCATCGTCCTGACCAGCCCGGACTGCGGCAAGGCCAAGCTCGCGGAGTACGGGGTGACGACGGCGCCGGACCCCCTCGGGTAGTCGGCCGGTTAATGATCTACACTCTGGGGCAAACTTTCCGGATTCGTCTTTCTGGGTGCCCTGACGTAGACTGACTCGTCGGCTTACGTGCATCCGCATGTCCGTGAGCCGATCAAGGTAGCCGATTCGAAAGGCGAAGCGTGGCCAAGAAGCAAGGTGCCATCGAGATTGAGGGCACCGTGATCGAGTCCCTCCCGAACGCCATGTTCAAGGTGGAACTCCAGAACGGTCACAAAGTCCTCGCGCACATCAGCGGGAAGATGCGTATGCACTACATCCGCATCCTTCCCGATGACCGGGTCGTTGTGGAGCTGTCTCCCTACGACCTGACGCGTGGCCGGATCGTCTACCGATACAAGTAGATCTTGCCCCCGCACCCCGCGTCCCGCGCGGGTGGTGGCACTGACCCGGAGAACCTCACCACATGAAGGTCAAGCCGAGCGTCAAGAAGATCTGCGACAAGTGCAAGGTGATCCGCCGTCACGGCCGGGTCATGGTCATCTGCGACAACCTGCGCCACAAGCAGCGCCAGGGCTGACGCACGCCGACCGACCTGCCTTCCGCAGTTCTTCGCGCGACGTAACAAAACGTACATACGCAGAGCCCGCCCAGCCCTGACAGGGGCCGGCGGCACCTCCGGCGGGGGCCGGGGACCCGGACGTACCACCACCCAGTCCGCGGTGGTCGGCGGTCGGGATCGGTTCTGCGGAAGACCCCCGAACACACAGGAGCCATTGCATGGCACGCGTTTCCGGTGTTGACATCCCGCGCGAAAAGCGTGTGGAGATCGCACTCACCTACGTCTTCGGTATCGGGCGCACCCGGTCCAAGGAGATCCTCGCCGCGACCGGCGTGAACCCGAACACCCGCGTTCGTGACCTGGCCGAAGAGGACCTCGTCAAGATCCGCGAGTACGTGGACGCCAACCTCCGTACCGAGGGTGACCTCCGCCGCGAGATCCAGGGCGACATCCGCCGCAAGATCGAGATCCAGTGCTACCAGGGCATCCGCCACCGTCGCGGCCTCCCGGTGCACGGTCAGCGCACCAGCACGAACGCGCGTACCCGCAAGGGCCCGCGTCGCGCGATCGCCGGCAAGAAGAAGCCGGGCAAGAAGTAGTCCTGTTCAGCGGTCTTGCGCTGTAGGACCGACCACCTCCCGTAGGAGATTTAGATGCCCCCCAAGGGTCGTCAGGGCGCTGCCAAGAAGGTGCGCCGCAAGGAAAAGAAGAACGTCGCTCACGGGCACGCCCACATCAAGAGCACGTTCAACAACACCATCGTCTCGATCACGGACCCCTCGGGCAACGTGATCTCCTGGGCCTCCGCCGGCCACGTCGGCTTCAAGGGCTCGCGCAAGTCCACCCCCTTCGCCGCGCAGATGGCCGCCGAGTCGGCCGCCCGCCGCGCGCAGGAGCACGGCATGCGCAAGGTCGACGTCTTCGTCAAGGGTCCCGGCTCCGGCCGTGAGACCGCGATCCGCTCCCTCCAGGCCACCGGCCTCGAGGTCGGCTCGATCCAGGACGTCACCCCCACCCCGCACAACGGCTGCCGCCCGCCGAAGCGCCGCCGCGTCTGACGCAGCGGACGCACCTGTGCGTTCTTGAGTGTCCGGGCGGTACGACCCCTTCGGGGGCCGTACCGCCCGTACCCTTGCAGTACCCAGCAGTATCTGTCGGGCGTCAAATAGTGGGCGTCCACGACTGAAGGAACAGACATGCTTATCGCTCAGCGTCCTTCGCTGACCGAAGAGGTCGTCGACGAGTACCGCTCGCGGTTCGTGATCGAGCCGCTGGAGCCGGGCTTCGGCTACACCCTCGGCAACTCCCTGCGCCGTACCCTCCTGTCCTCCATCCCGGGTGCCGCTGTCACCAGCATCCGCGTGGACGGCGTCCTGCACGAGTTCACCACCGTGCCGGGCGTCAAGGAAGACGTCACGGACATCATCCTCAACATCAAGCAGCTGGTCGTCTCCTCGGAGCACGACGAGCCGGTCGTGATGTACCTGCGCAAGCAGGGTCCCGGCCTGGTCACCGCTGCTGACATCGCGCCCCCGGCCGGTGTCGAGGTGCACAACCCGGACCTGGTCCTCGCCACGCTCAACGGCAAGGGCAAGCTGGAGATGGAGCTGACCGTCGAGCGCGGTCGCGGCTACGTCTCCGCCGTCCAGAACAAGCAGGCGGGCCAGGAGATCGGCCGTATCCCGGTCGACTCCATCTACTCGCCGGTGCTGAAGGTCACCTACAAGGTCGAGGCGACCCGAGTCGAGCAGCGCACCGACTTCGACAAGCTCATCGTCGACGTCGAGACCAAGCAGGCCATGCGCCCGCGTGACGCCATGGCGTCCGCCGGCAAGACCCTGGTCGAGCTGTTCGGTCTGGCGCGCGAGCTCAACATCGACGCCGAGGGCATCGACATGGGCCCGTCCCCCACGGACGCCGCCCTGGCCGCCGACCTGGCGCTGCCGATCGAGGAGCTGGAGCTCACGGTCCGCTCGTACAACTGCCTCAAGCGCGAGGGCATCCACTCCGTGGGTGAGCTCGTCGCCCGCTCCGAGGCCGACCTGCTCGACATCCGCAACTTCGGTGCGAAGTCGATCGACGAGGTCAAGGCGAAGCTCGCCGGCATGGGCCTGGCCCTGAAGGACAGCCCGCCCGGGTTCGACCCGACCGCCGCCGCCGACGCCTTCGGCGCCGACGACGACGCGGACGCCGGTTTCGTGGAGACCGAGCAGTACTGAGCAGTACCCAGCAGAGACTTTCCCGGGGCATCCGCCCCGGGGGAACTGACACCGGTACCTGACACGGCCGGTGCAGATATGAAGGAGTAACACCATGCCGCGTCCCGCAAAGGGTGCCCGCCTGGGCGGCAGCGCCGCGCACGAGAAGCACCTCCTCGCGAACCTCGCGAAGGCGCTCTTCGAGCACGGCCGCATCACCACCACCGAGGCCAAGGCCCGCCGCCTGCGTCCCTACGCCGAGCGTCTGGTCACCAAGGCCAAGAAGGGCGACATCCACAACCGTCGCCTGGTGCTGCAGACGATCACGGACAAGAGCATCGTGCACACGCTGTTCACCGAGATCGCCCCGCGCTACGAGAACCGCCCCGGTGGTTACACGCGCATCACCAAGATCGGCAACCGTCGTGGCGACAACGCCCCGATGGCCGTGATCGAGCTGGTCGAGGCCCTGACGGTCGCCCAGCAGGCCACCGGTGAGGCCGAGGCCGCCACCAAGCGTGCCGCGAAGGACGCCGAGGCCGTGGCCGAGGCGCCCGCCGCCGAGGAGACCAAGGAAGCCTGATCCCCCTGCGGGACCAGCTTGCTTGATCGGCTCTGAACGGGCCCGCCCCATGCCGGGGCGGGCCCGTTCTGCATTCCTTCGAAAGACGCAGCTGAGAGGATCGGTCACGTGAGTGACGAGGTGGAGCCCGGACACGTCCGGGTCAGGCTGGACCTGAGCTATGACGGCAAGGACTTCTCCGGCTGGGCGAAGCAGCGCACGCTGCGGACCGTGCAGGGCGAGCTGGAGAGCGCCCTGCAGACCGTGATGCGGCTGAAGGAGCCCGTCGAGCTGACCGTCGCCGGGCGGACGGACGCCGGGGTGCACGCGCGCGGGCAGGTCGCGCAGTTCGACCTGGCCGAGGAGGTGTGGGCCGAGCACCACGACAAGCTGCTGCGGCGCCTCGCCGGCCGGCTCCCGCACGACATCCGGGTGTGGAAGGCGGCCGAGGCCCCCGAGGGCTTCAACGCGCGGTTCTCCGCGATCTGGCGCCGCTACGCCTACCGCGTCGGCGACCACCGGGCCGGCGTGGACCCGCTGCGGCGCGGGCACGTCCTGTGGCACCAGTGGCCGCTGGACGTGGACGCCATGAACGCGGCCTCCCGCGCGCTGCTCGGCGAGCACGACTTCGCCGCGTACTGCAAGAAGCGCGAGGGTGCCACGACCATCCGCACCCTCCAGGAGCTGAGCTGGGTGCGGGGCGAGGACGGAATCGTGACCGCGACGGTCCGCGCCGACGCCTTCTGCCACAACATGGTCCGCTCCCTGGTCGGCGCCCTGCTGCACGTGGGCGACGGGCACCGGCCCGTCGAGTGGCCCGGCCAGGTCCTGGCCGCGGCCGTACGGGACTCCTCGGTGCACGTGGTCAAGCCGCACGGGCTGACCCTGGAGGAGGTCGGCTACCCGGCGGACGAGCTGCTGGCCGCCCGCAGCAAGGAGGCGCGGAACATGCGCACCCTGCCGGGCAAGGGCTGCTGCTGATCCCGTAATCGGTTTGGGCCCGGACGCGCCGGACCTGGACAATGCCCGGCATGGGACATCTCGAAGCCAGCCACCTGGAGTACTACCTTCCCGACGGGCGGGTCCTGCTCCCCGACGTCTCCTTCCGTGTGGGGGAGGGGGCGGTGGTGGCCCTCGTGGGGGCCAACGGCGCCGGCAAGACCACCCTGCTGAAGCTGATCTCCGGCGATCTCCAGCCGCACGGCGGCGCGGTCACCCACAGCGGCGGCCTCGGGGTGATGTCGCAGTTCGTGGGCTCGGTGCGCGACGAGAGCACCGTACGGGACCTGCTGGTCTCGGTGTCCCAGCCGCGGATCCGGGAGGCGGCGAAGGCCGTGGACCGGGCCGAGGAGCTGATCCTCACCGTCGACGACGAGGCCGCCCAGATGGCCTACGCCCAGGCGCTGAGCGACTGGGCCGACGTCCAGGGCTACGAGGCGGAGACCCTGTGGGACGTCTGCACGATGGCCGCGCTGGGGATCCCGTACGACAGCGCCCAGTTCCGCGAGGTGCGCACGCTCTCCGGCGGTGAGCAGAAGCGGCTGGTGCTGGAGGCGCTGCTGCGCGGGCCGGACGAGGTGCTGCTGCTGGACGAGCCCGACAACTACCTCGACGTCCCGGGCAAGCGGTGGCTGGAGGAGCAGCTGCGGGCCACCCGCAAGACCGTCCTGTTCGTCTCCCACGACCGGGAGCTGCTGACCCAGGCCGCTCAGAAGATCATCAGCCTGGAGGCGAGCCCGATGGGCTCCGACGTCTGGGTGCACGGCGCGGGCTTCGGGACGTACCACGAGGCCCGCAAGGAGCGCTTCGCCCGGTTCGAGGAGCTCAAGCGGCGCTGGGACGAGGAGCACGCCCGGCTGAAGGCCCTGGTGCTGCGGCTGCGCAACCAGGCGGCGAGCAGCCCCGACATGGCCTCGCGCTACCGGGCGATGCAGACCCGCTTCCAGAAGTTCGAGGAGGCCGGCCCGCCGCCGGAGCCGCCGCGGGAGCAGGACATCCGGATGCGGCTCAAGGGCGGCCGTACGGGCGTGCGCGCGCTGACGGTGGAGAACCTGGAGCTGACCGGCCTGATGAAGCCGTTCTCGCTGGAGGTCTTTTACGGGGAGCGGGTCGCGGTGCTCGGTTCGAACGGCTCCGGCAAGTCGCACTTCCTGCGGCTGCTGGCCGGGGAGGACGTCAAGCACACCGGCGACTGGAAGCTCGGCGCGCGGGTGGTTCCCGGCCACTTCGCGCAGACCCACGCCCATCCGGAGCTGTTCGGCCGCACGCTCGTGGACATCCTGTGGACGGAGGCGGCCAAGCCCCTGGGCCAGGCGATGGGGGCGCTGCGCCGCTACGAGCTGGAGCGGCAGGCGGAGCAGCCGTTCGAGAAGCTCTCGGGCGGGCAGCAGGCGCGGTTCCAGATCCTGCTGCTGGAACTGGCCGGGACCACGGCGCTGCTCTTGGACGAGCCGACGGACAACCTGGACCTGGAGTCGGCCGAGGCCCTGCAGGACGGTCTGGAGGCGTACGAGGGGACGGTGCTGTGCGTGACGCACGACCGCTGGTTCGCCCGCACCTTCGACCGGTACCTGGTCTTCGGTTCGGACGGTGTGGTGCGGGAGACCCCGGAGCCCGTGTGGGACGAACGCAGGGTCGAGCGCAAGCGCTAGGGCCTAGCATCTGGCCCATGCGCATCTGGCGGACGCGGAGTGCCCGGGCGGTCACGGGGGACCGGGTGGTGGGCTGGCTGCTCGGGCCGGCGCCGAGGTCCTGGCGGGCGGTGGCGCTGGTGGTGCTGCTGGCCGTCTCGGTCTCGACGAGCCTGCGGGAGAACTGGGGTTCCGACAACGCGTTCGTGGTCAAGGCCGCGGACGCGCTGCTCCAGGGGGTCTCCCCGTACGAGGACAAGCGGTTCCTGTACCTGCCCAGTGCCGTCCTCATGGCGGTGCCGGAGGCCCTGCTGCCCACGCCGGTGCTGCGGTGGCTGCTGCCGGCGGGGATCTCGGGGCTGGTCGGCCTCGGGTGGTGGGCTTCGCTGCGGCTGTTCGCGGTGCCGCCGCGCTCGCGGTTCGCGGTGGGCGGGCTGGGGCTGCTGGGGCTGGCGTACAAGCCGTACCTGAACCTGGTGCTGATCGGGAACTGGACGGCGATCTCGGCGGCGGCCCTGCCGGTGGCGCTGCTGCTCGCGCACCGCAGGTCCTGGGCGGCGGCGGGGCTGGTGCTGGGGGTGGCGATCGCCTGCAAGCCGATGCTGGTCCCGGCCGGGCTGCTGTTCGTCCTGGCCCGGCGGTGGAGGGGGCTGGCGGTGGCGGCGGCGGTGCCGGTGGGGCTGTCGCTGGCGGGGGCGCTGCTGATGCCGAGCCCGTCGCTGTTCTTCACCAGGACGCTGCCGTTCCTGTTCCAGGGGCAGGACGGGTACGCGCTGCCCTGGGACGCCTCGCCGGTCGCGGTGCTGCCGCGGCTGGGGGTGCCGCAGCCGGTGGCGGTGGCGGTGGCCGCCGCCGGGGCGGTGGCCGGGCTGTGGGCGGCGTGGCGGCGGTGGCGGCGGCCGGATCCGCCGGGGGAGGGGGACGCGCTGCGGCTGGCGGAGACGGCCTGCATGGTGATGCTCGCCGTGTTCCTCGTCTCACGTCCGTCCTTCGACCACTATCTGCTGGTGGTGCTGCCGCTGCTGCTGGCGTCGGGGGTGCGCGAGGGGTCGCTGCCGAGGTCAGGCTGGTTCTGGGCCGCCCTGCTGCCGCAGGCGGCGGGCATCCCGTGGCCCTCGGAGTTCGCCCACAAGAGGCGTGCGTTCCGTGACTGTCTGACGCTGTGCGTGCTCGCCGGTCTGCTCGGGCGTCGCGTACTGCGCTCCGGGCGGGTTATTCTGGAGCCCGTAACAACTGCGGGGTCCCCACCCAGGACCGAACCGGAGTGCGCCGCGACGCCAGCTGAACCGGCATCGCGGACCGCGTTTTGACCCGTAAGGGTCTGCTTGGGTATTCTGCTGGTTTGTTATGCGTATTGGCTTTCTCATTCTCACGTGAAAGGGCCTTACGCCGGTCCACCGGACCGATGACCAGCGGTTCACACGGGTGCGTCCCCGATGTGAACGAGGGCTGTCGTGATCGTCCGTGGTGACCCTGTCAGGACCCTTCCCGCGGGGCTTGTGCCCTATGGGATGACCCACCACTGAAGAAGCGAAGGCATACGCGTGCGTACGTTCAGCCCCAAGCCCGGCGACATCTCGCGCCAGTGGCTCGTCATCGACGCCCAGGACGTTGTCCTCGGCCGTCTGGCGACCCAGGCCGCCGCCCTCCTGCGCGGCAAGCACAAGCCGACTTACGCCCCCCACATGGACATGGGCGACTTCGTCATCATCGTCAACGCCGACAAGGTCCACCTGTCCGGCAACAAGGCGTCCCAGAAGATGGCCTACCGCCACTCCGGTTTCCCGGGCGGTCTGCGCTCCGTGCGCTACGACGACCTGCTGGCGAACAACCCGGAGAAGGCCGTCGAGAAGGCCATCAAGGGCATGCTCCCCAAGAACTCCCTGGGCCGTCAGATGCTCTCGAAGCTGAAGGTCTACTCGGGCGACCAGCACCCCCACGCTGCCCAGCAGCCGGTGCCGTTCGAGATCACCCAGGTCGCGCAGTAGTTCCGGCCACCCCCTAAACACAGAGAATTCTGAGGAGCATCGTGGCCGAGACCACCGCCGAGACCCCCGTCGACGAGTTCGAGGGCGTCGAGGAGTACACCACCGAGTCGGACGTCGCCGTTGAGGGCGACTACACCTCCGAGTCCCTTGCCGGTCGCTTCGGCGACCCCCAGCCGGCCGCCGGCCTGGGCCGTCGCAAGAACGCCATCGCCCGCGTCCGGATCGTTCCGGGCACCGGCAAGTGGAAGATCAACGGTCGCACCCTTGAGGACTACTTCCCCAACAAGGTGCACCAGCAGGAAGTCAACGAGCCCTTCAAGCTCCTCGAGCTTGACGGCCGCTACGACGTCATCGCCCGCATCTCGGGTGGCGGCGTCTCCGGTCAGGCCGGCGCCCTGCGCCTCGGCGTGGCCCGCGCGCTGAACGAGGCGGACGTGGACAACAACCGCCCGGCGCTGAAGAAGGCCGGCTTCCTCTCCCGCGACGACCGTGCGGTCGAGCGCAAGAAGGCCGGTCTCAAGAAGGCCCGTAAGGCTCCGCAGTACAGCAAGCGTTAATCTGCGCCTGCTGTTCAGCAACGAAACCGCCCCGGCAGCACTCTCTGTGCTGCCGGGGCGGTTCGTTTACCGCCAAAAGCGGCAAACAACTGTCACCAGCGGTAACCAAGCGAAGCGTGAACTCGGGAGGACAACAGTGGGACGACTCTTCGGGACGGACGGTGTACGAGGCGTCGCCAACGCGGATCTGACGGCTGAGCTCGCGCTCGGTCTCTCCGTGGCGGCCGCACACGTACTGGCCGAGGCGGGCACCTTCGCGGGCCACCGCCCCACGGCCGTGGTCGGCCGCGATCCCCGCGCCTCGGGCGAGTTCCTGGAGGCCGCGGTCGTCGCGGGCCTCGCCAGCGCCGGCGTGGACGTCCTGCGCGTCGGTGTGCTGCCCACCCCGGCGGTGGCGTATCTCACCGGTGCGCTGGGCGCCGACCTCGGCGTGATGCTCTCCGCGAGCCACAACGCCATGCCCGACAACGGCATCAAGTTCTTCGCGCGCGGCGGGCACAAACTCGCCGACGACCTGGAGGACCGGATCGAGGCCGTGTACGACGAGCACCGCACCGGCGCCCCCTGGGACCGGCCCACCGGCTCCGGCGTCGGCCGGGTCTCCGACTACGACCAGGGTTTCGACAAGTACGTCGCCCACCTGATCGGCGTCCTTCCCAACCGCCTCGACGGCCTGAAGATCGTCCTGGACGAGGCGCACGGCGCGGCCGCCCGCGTCTCGCCCGAGGCGTTCACCCGGGCCGGGGCCGAGATCGTCACCATCGGCGCCGAGCCCGACGGCCTGAACATCAACGACGGCTGCGGCTCCACCCACCTCGACCTGCTCAAGCGGGCCGTCGTCGAGCACGGCGCGGACCTCGGCATCGCCCACGACGGGGACGCCGACCGCTGCCTCGCCGTGGACGCCGACGGCAACGAGATCGACGGCGACCAGATCCTCGCCGTCATCGCCCTCGCCATGCGCGAGGCCGGGCAGCTGCGCGAGAACACCGTCGTCGCCACCGTCATGTCGAACCTGGGCTTCAAGCTGGCCATGGAGGCCGAGGGCGTCCACTTCGTCCAGACCGCGGTAGGTGACCGGTACGTCCTGGAGGCGATGAAGGAGCACGGCTACGCGCTGGGCGGCGAGCAGTCCGGCCACGTGATCATCCTCGACCACGCCACCACCGGCGACGGCACCCTGACCGGTCTGATGCTGGCCGCCCGGGTCGCGGCCACCGGCCGTTCGCTGGCCGAGCTCGCCGGGGTCATGACGCGGCTGCCGCAGGTCCTGATCAACGTCAAGGACGTGGACAAGTCCCGCGTCTCCACCTCCGCCGACCTGGCCAGCGCCGTCACCGAGGCCGAGCGGGAACTCGGTTCCACCGGACGGGTGCTGCTGCGCCCCTCGGGTACCGAGCCGCTCGTCCGGGTGATGGTGGAGGCCGCCGACATCGAGCAGGCCCGCGCGGTCGCCGGGCGGCTCGCGGACGTGGTGAAGTCGGCCCTCGGCTAGGGACGTCAGCCGCTGCTGTCCTGTGGCACACCCGGCGGGCGGAGCATCCGCCCGTTCCGGGTGCGCCACAGCAGCTTCCAGCCGATCAGGGTCAGCGAGCCGGTGAGGACGATGCCCAGCAGGTTCAGCAGCAGCTGCTCCGCCGACCCCCACATCTGGCCCACCTCCCCGTAGCTCAGGGCCAGGGCCGCGTTGGCGGCGGCCGGGACGGTGGTGACCGAGATCGCCACGCCCACCAGCGCCCCCGCCCTCGCCGACGTCAGCGACAGCATCCCCGCCACACCGGCGAGCGCGGCCACGACGAAGGAGAACGGGTCCGGCTGCCAGATGAAGCTGGTGTTGGGGCGCGGCCGGTCGAGCATCTCGAGGTGGAACAGCCCGAGGGCGTCCATCACCAGGCTGAACGCGGTCGTCGCCACGATCGCCGCGGTGAAACCGGCCACCAGGGCGAGGGCCGAGCGCCACGCCAGCCGCGGGGTCCGCCGGACCAGGCCCGTGCAGATCCCCGCGAGCGGACCGAACTCCGGGCCGACCGCCATCGCGCCGACGATCAGGATCGCGTTGTCCAGGGCCACGCCGCAGGCCGCGATCATCGTGGCGACGACCAGGAACACGCAGTAGGTGATGGTGAGGGTCGACTCCTCGCGGGTCGAGTCGGTCAGCTGCTCCCAGATCACCGCGTCCGCGCCCTCGCCGGGGGCCTCCTCCTCCGCCCGGTCGGCCCGGGAGGAGATCGACAGGTCGATGTTCTCCACGGCGATCGAGCCGCTTTCGGCGAGGCCCAGCGTCCTCATTTCGGTCAGCAGCTCGTCGGCCGCCTCGCGGGCCACGTCGACGAGCACCAGGTCGCCCTCGGGCAGGCGCGCGGCGCCCGGCAGGACGACCAGGTGGGTGGTTCCCACCGTCCGGCCGATCAGCTCCACCACGTGGTCGGTCAGCGGGCGGGGGACGATCATCCGAAGATGCAGCATGCCCGCACACTAGTCCCGGCGGTGTCGCCGCGGGCGGCGGGGTTCAGAGCTTGCGCAGGCTCAGCTTGGTGACCTTGTGGTCGGGGCCCTTGCGGACGACGAGGGTGGCGCGGCCGCGCGTGGGGGCCACGTTCTCCAGCAGGTTGGGCTTGTTGATGGTCCGCCACATCGTCTTCGCGTACTCCAGGGCCTCCTCCTCCGAGACCTGGGTGTACTTGCGGAAGTAGGAGAACGGGTTCTGGAACGCCGTCTCGCGCAGCTTGCGGAAGCGGTTGAGGTACCAGCGCTCGATGTCCTCGGGGCGGGCGTCCACGTACACGCTGAAGTCGAAGTAGTCGGCGAGGCCCACCCGGGTGCGGCCGTCCGTGCCGGGCAGGGCCGGCTGGAGGACGTTGAGGCCCTCGACGATGAGGATGTCCGGGCGGCGCACGACGAGCCGCTCGTCGGGGACGATGTCGTAGATCAGGTGCGAGTAGACGGGGGCGGTGACCTCGTCCTTGCCCGCCTTGATGTCGGCGACGAACTTGGTCAGGGCCCGGCGGTCGTAGGACTCGGGGAAGCCCTTGCGGGAGGTCAGGCCGCGCCGCTGGAGTTCCTTCATCGGGTAGAGGAAGCCGTCCGTGGTGACCCGCTCGACGCGCGGGTGCTCGGGCCAGCGGGCCAGGAGGGCCTGGAGCAGACGGGCCACGGTGGACTTGCCGACGGCGACCGACCCGGCCACCCCTATGACGAACGGGGTCCCCTGCTGGGCGCCGTGGCCGGTGCCGCCCGCGTCCCCCAGGAAGGTGTTCAGGGTGCCGCGGAGGTTGCTGGTGGCGCCGACGTACAGGTTGAGCAGGCGGGAGAGCGGGAGGTAGACGTCCCGGACCTCGTCGAGGTCGATGACGTCGCCGAGACCGCGCAGCCGCTCGACCTCCTCCGCCGTCAGCGGCAGGGGGGTTCGCTCGCGCAGGGCGCTCCACTCGGCCCGGGTGAGGTCGACGTAGGGCGAGGGCTCCGGTACCCGGCGGGACCCGGGACGCTCCGTTGCGTGCTCCGGCGTACAGCGCGGCGGCGTTGTGATCACACCGCCCATTGTCGGGGGTCGGCGCGTCCGATGGGTGGTGGGGTCGGTCACGTGCCGGCCGGGGCGGCCGAAACGCCCGGGCGGCGGTGGTGCGCCCGAGCGGATCTCGGTCGCGGGCCCGTCCTGTCTCGTGCCGGTCACGATTTCGCGCTGCGAGCAGGAAGATCCCGCGTATGTGCCATTAACACCGCTCGCCTGATCGAGCAAGTCGTACATTGTTCGTCACCGCGGCGTTGACCGGCGCCCTGCGGTGATCTGCTTCAAGTGATCTGCTTCGGGTGATCTGGTTCATGGGGGAGAGCTTTCACGTGGGTACCACGTTTGTCCGCCGCGGCGTCCTGGCCGCGTCCGCCGTTTCCTTGTGCCTGCCGGCCGCCGCCTGCGACTCCGGATCCGGTACGGGGGCCGGCGCGGGGAAGGACGGCTCGGTGGAGGACGCACGCGCCGGCGCCGCGCCGGGGGGCACGGAGCAGTCGGCGGCGCTGGGCCGGCTGCTGGTGGCTCCGGCGGACCTGCCGGAGTACCGGGTGGAGGGGAAGCCCCCGAGGCGCGAGCCGGAGCGGAAGGTCCCGTCCGACAAGGAGGTCTGCGTGCCGCTCGTGCGGGCGCAGGCCGGCATACCGATCGGCCGGGCGGCCGGGACCGCCGTCGCCGCGGTCATGGAGAAGGCCGGGCCGGCCGCCGCGGACGCCGGCGAGGACGAGAAGCTCGACGCGCTCCGGGAGAGCGCCGCGAAGCCGCAGACGACCGTGACGCTGGACTCCTACGCGGACCAGGGCGCCCAGGCCGCCTTCGCGGCGGTCAAGGCGGCCATGGCGGCCTGCGCGGGCGGGTACACGGCCTTCGAGGGGCCCAAGGCGATCAAGGTCGAGCAGCTGCTGCCGGGGGAGACGGTCCCGGCCGGGGACGAGTCGCTGGCCTACCAGATCGTGTGGGACCTGCCCGAAGGCCAGAAGACGCCCCTCCAGTACGTGTTCGTCCGCAAGGGAGCGGTCCTGGCCACCTTCGAGAGGAGGGGCGGGCCCGGCGGCGCCCCGCAGCCGCCGGCGGCGGTCGTCGCGGCGCAGGCCGGGAAGCTCGGATGAGAGGCGCGCAGGTGCGGCGGGGGGCCGCGTGGATCGTGTCGGGGCTGGTGCTGGCCGGGGTGGTCAGCGGGTGCGGGACCGGCCGGCCCACCGTGATCGTGGTCGAGGACGGCGTTCCGGCCGCCGCCGAGGTGTCCGCCTCCGGGGCCGGTCCGGCGCGCAAGGGGCAGCAGGGTCTCGCGCAGAAGGGCAGGTCCCAGGAGGCCCCCGAGCGGCTGCTGGTGGCGCAGGGGGACCTGCTGGACCACAAGGTCACCCCGGAGGCGCACGACAGCGCCCCGGTGGGCGTGGACCGGCCCGAGTGCCGGGAGCTGGCCCGGGCCGTCTCCGGGTTCCTGCCGGCGGGGCGGACCGGCTGGGCCCGGGCCTCGGTGGTCGCCATGGCGTCGGCGCTGCCCGAGGACGCGCCCGAGGGGCAGAAGCGGGCCGCCGCGCTGGACGCGGCCAGCTCGACGGTGACGGTGGTGACCGTCGGCTCGTACGCCGGGGAGGGCGCCCACGGGCACTTCGCCGAGGTGCAGGCCGCGGGCCGGGCCTGCGAGGGCGGGTACGCGGCGACGGCCGGCGGGGAGACCGTCACGGTGACCCGGGTGGTCCCGCACGCGGCGTACGGCGGGGACGAGGCGCTGGCGTACACCGTCGAGGCGGAGCGTGACGGGGAGCCGTACGAGACGGAGCTGATGGTGGTCCGCAAGGGCGGCACGCTGGTGAACTTCCACGCCGACCGGCTGTCCGGCGAGGCGCAGCTGGCGGCTCCGGCGATCGAGGCGCAGGTCAGGAAGCTGGGCTGACGCCCCGGCGGGACGGCGGGCCCGTCACCCAGGAGGGTCAAGAGGGTCAACCCCGCTCCGGTGGATTCGCCGGAGCGGGGTTTTCGTCCTGTTCGGGTACCCGACAGGGGATCAACTCAGGCGTACCCTGCGGCCTATGTGCGGAATTGTGGGATACGTGGGAGCGCAGTCGGCGCTCGATGTGGTCATCGCCGGGCTGAAGCGGCTGGAGTACCGGGGCTACGACTCGGCCGGGGTCGCCGTCCTCGCCGACGACGAGCTGGTCAGCGCCAAGAAGGCCGGAAAACTCGTCAACCTGGAGAAGGAGCTGGTGGCGCAGCCGCTGCCGGCGGGCTCCACGGGTCTCGGGCACACCCGTTGGGCGACCCACGGGGCGCCCACCGACGTCAACGCCCACCCGCATCTGGACAACTCCGGCCGGGTGGCCGTCGTCCACAACGGCATCATCGAGAACTTCGCCGCGCTCCGCGCCGAACTGGCCGAGCGGGGGCACCGGCTGGAGTCGGAGACGGACACCGAGGTCGTCGCGCACCTGCTGGCCGAGCGGTTCGAGGCGTCGGGGGGCGCCGGGGGCGCGGGGCTGGCGGAGGCGATGCGGCAGGTGTGCCGGCGGCTGGAGGGGGCGTTCACCCTGGTCGCGGTGCACGCCGACGAGCCGGACGTGGTGGTCGGGGCGCGCCGGAACTCCCCGCTGGTGGTGGGCGTTGGAGAGGGTGAGAACTTCCTCGCCTCGGACGTGGCCGCGTTCATCGCCCACACGCGGTCCGCGATCGAGCTGGGGCAGGACCAGGTGGTCGAGCTCCGCCGGGACGGGGTCTCGGTGACCGACTTCGACGGTGCGCCCGCGACCGTGCGGGCGTACCACGTGGACTGGGACGCTTCGGCGGCCGAGAAGGGGGGTTATGACTACTTCATGCTCAAGGAGATCGCCGAGCAGCCGAAGGCTGTCGCCGACACCCTCCTGGGCAGGATCGACGCGAGCGGCCTGCTGACCCTGGACGAGGTGCGCATCCCCGCCTCGGTGCTCCGGGAGGTCGACAAGGTCGTGATCGTGGCGTGCGGTACGGCGTACCACGCGGGCATGATCGCGAAGCTGGCCATCGAGCACTGGACCCGCATCCCGTGCGAGACCGAGCTGGCCAGCGAGTTCCGCTACCGCGACCCGATCCTGGACCAGCGGACGCTGGTGATCGCCATCTCGCAGTCCGGCGAGACCATGGACACCCTCATGGCGCTGCGGCACGCCCGCGAGCAGGGGGCGAAGGTGCTGGCCGTCTGCAACACCAACGGGTCCACGATCCCGCGCGAGTCGGACGCCGTGCTGTACACGCACGCCGGGCCGGAGGTGGCCGTCGCCTCCACCAAGGCGTTCCTGACGCAGCTGGTGGCCTGCTACCTCGTCGCCCTGTACTTGGGCCAGGTGCGGGGCACGAAGTGGGGCGACGAGATCGAGGCGGTGATCCGCGAGCTGTCGGACATCGCCGCGGCGGTGGACCGGGTCCTGGAGACGATGGAGCCGGTACGGGCCCTCGCGCGCTCGCTGGCCGACAAGGACACCGTGCTGTTCCTCGGCCGGCACGTCGGCTACCCGGTGGCGCTGGAGGGTGCGCTCAAGCTCAAGGAGCTGGCGTACATGCACGCCGAGGGGTTCGCGGCGGGCGAGCTCAAGCACGGGCCGATCGCGCTGATCGACCAGGACCTGCCGGTGGTGGTCGTCGTACCGTCGCCGCGCGGCCGTTCCGTGCTCCACGACAAGATCGTCTCGAACATCCAGGAGATCCGGGCGCGCGGGGCGCGGACCATCGTGATCGCCGAGGAGGGCGACGACGCCGTCATCCCGTACGCCGACCACCTGATCCGCATCCCGGCGACGCCGACGCTGCTCCAGCCGCTGGTGGCGACGGTTCCGCTCCAGGTGTTCGCGTGCGAGCTGGCGACCGCGCGCGGCAACGAGGTGGACCAGCCGCGTAATCTCGCGAAGTCCGTCACTGTGGAGTAGTAGGGGTTGTCGTTGTGATTGTCGGTGTGGGGATTGACGTGGCCGAGATCGCCCGGTTCGGCGCGGCGCTGGAGCGGACACCGCAGATGGCGGAGCGGCTCTTCCTGGACACCGAGTTGACGCTGCCGAGCGGCGAGCGGCGCGGAGTCGCCTCGCTCGCCGCCCGGTTCGCGGCGAAGGAGGCCCTGGCCAAGGCGCTGGGCGCGCCGGGCGGCCTGCTGTGGACCGACGCCGAGGTGTACGTCGAGGAGACCGGGCAGCCGCGGCTGCGGGTGTCGGGCACCGTCGAGGCACGGGCCCGGGTCCTGGGGGTGAAGTCCTGGCACATCTCGCTGAGCCATGACGCGGGGATCGCGTCGGCGGTGGTCATCGCCGAGGGCTGAGCGGTCTGGTGGGGCAGGCTGGGGGTATGCGTACTGCTTACAGCGTGGAGAGCGTACGGGCCGCCGAGCGCGAGCTGATGGCCCGTCTGCCGGAGGGTGCCCTGATGGCGCGGGCCGCGGCCGGGCTGGCCGCCGTGTGCGCGGAGTTGCTGGCCCGCCGCCGGGGCCGGGTCTACGGGGCGCGGGTGGTGCTGCTGGTCGGGCCCGGGGACAACGGCGGCGACGCCCTGTACGCGGGCGCGCGGCTGGCGCGGCGCGGGGCCGGGGTGACGGCGGTGCCGATGGACCCCGAACGGATGCACCCGGGCGGGCTGGCCGCGCTGCGGGCCGCCGGGGGGCGGGTCGGGGAGCGGGTGCCGGAGCGGGCCGACCTGGTGGTGGACGGGCTGCTCGGGATCGGCGGCCGCGGCGGGCTGCGGCCGGCCGCGGCGGCGCTGGCGGAGGCGATCCCGGCCGGGGCGGTCGTGGTCGCGGTGGACCTGCCGAGCGGGGTGGACGCCGACACCGGGGAGGTGGCGGGCCCGGCGGTGACGGCCGGGGTGACGGTCACCTTCGGGGCGCACAAGCCGGGGCTGCTGACGGATCCGGGGGCCTCGCGGGCGGGGGCGGTGCGGCTGGTGGACATCGGGCTGGACCTGCCGGGGTCCGCCGTCGCGATGGAGGCGCTGCAACACGCCGATGTGGCGCGGCTGCTGCCGGTGCCGTCGGCGTCGAGCGACAAGTACCGGCGGGGCGTCGTCGGGGTCGTCGCCGGGTCGGAGCAGTACCCGGGCGCGGCGGTGCTCGCGGTGGCGGGGGCGCTGCGGGGCGGTGCGGGTGCGGTGCGGTACGTGGGGCCGGCGGCGGAGGCCGTGCTGGCGCGCTTCCCCGAGGTGCTGGTCGGGCGGGGGCGGGTGCAGTCCTGGGTGGTCGGGCCGGGGCTGGGCGCGGGGCGGGCGGAGGAGGTCGAGCGGGCCCTGGCGGATGCGGAGGTGCCGGTACTGCTCGACGCGGACGGGCTGCGCGGGCTGGACGGCGCGGTGGTGCGCCGGCGCCGGGCCGCGACCCTGCTGACCCCGCACGCGGGGGAGGCGGCGGCGCTGCTGGGGGTGGCGCGCGAGGAGGTGGAGGCGGGCCGGCTGGGCGCCGTCCGGGAGCTGGCCGGGCGGTACGGGGCGACGGCGCTGCTGAAGGGCTCGACGACACTGGTCGCCTCCGCCGCGGGCGGGCCCGTCCGGGTGAACCCGACGGGAACGCCGTGGCTGGCCACCGCCGGCAGCGGCGACGTCCTCTCGGGCCTGGCGGGCGCCCTCCTGGCCGCCGGCCTGCCGGCCCTGGACGCGGCCTCGGCGGCGGCCTACCTCCACGGCCTGGCGGGCCGCTTCGCCGCCGCGGGCGCCCCGACGACCGCACAGGAAGTGGCCGCCGCCCTCCCGGCCGCCTGGCGAAGCGTCGTGAGCCCGCCGGCCCCGGCCGCGGGGGCGGGAGCTCCCGAGCGGTAGCCGGGCGCCCTCCGGGACCTCCCGCCCCGCCGCGTCCGCGCCGTGGGCGTCCCGGCGGCAGCCGCGCGCCCGGGGGCGCCTTCGGCGGTGTCTCCCCTCGGCGGCGCCCTTCGGGGTGTGCCGCTCCGGTGGTGTCCGGCGCGGCGGGGCAACGTCGGCGGCAGCCGGACGTGCGGGGCGCCTTCAGGTGTTCGGCCCGGTGGCGTGCGGGGCGGCGGTGCGGCTTGGGCGGCGGTGCGGCTTCGGCGGCGGTGCGGCTTCGGTGGTGGGCGGGGCCCTTGGCGGGGGTATCCGTCCGGCGGAGTTCAGGGCGGTGGGGTGGTCCCGGCCGTAGCTCGGGCCCTTGCGGCAGCCCCCGGAGGGGCCCGGCCCCGGTGGCGGGCTGGGTGGTGGGGGACAACACGGGGCGAACCGTGCCGGATCTTCGAGGTGGGCTGGTTCTGAGAGACTGTGGGCGATGAACGAGACACCGATGCGCGTGTACGCCGAGATCGATCTTGACGCCGTACGGGACAACGTGCGCGCCCTGCGCGCCCGTGCGCCCCGGGCCGCGCTGATGGCCGTCGTCAAGGCGAACGCCTACGGGCACGGCGCCCTCCAGTGCGCCCGCGCGGCCCAGGAGGCCGGGGCGGCCTGGCTCGGCACCGCCACCCCCGAGGAGGCGCTGGAGCTGCGCGCCGCCGGGATCCAGGGGCGGATCATGTGCTGGCTGTGGACGCCCGGCGGCCCCTGGCGCGAGGCGGTCGAGGCCGACATCGACGTCTCCGTGAGCGGCATGTGGGCCCTGGACGAGGTCCGCGCGGCCGCCCGCGCGGCCGGCCGCACCGCCCGGATCCAGCTCAAGGCCGACACCGGCCTCGGCCGCAACGGCTGCCAGCCCGCCGACTGGGCCGCCCTCGTCGGCGCGGCCGTCGCCGCCCAGGCGGAGGGCACCGTCCAGGTCACCGGCGTCTGGTCGCACTTCGCCTGCGCCGACGAGCCCGGCCACCCCTCCATCCGGCTCCAGCTCGACGCCTTCCGCGACATGCTGGCCTACGCCGAGAAGGAGGGCGTCGACCCCGAGGTCCGGCACATCGCCAACTCCCCGGCGACCCTCACCCTCCCCGAGAGCCACTTCGACCTCGTCCGCACCGGCCTGGCCGTCTACGGGGTCTCGCCCGCGCCCGAACTCGGCACCCCCGCCGAACTCGGCCTGCGCCCCGCCATGACCCTCAGGGCCTCCCTCGCGCTGGTCAAGACCGTCCCCGACGGCCACGGCGTCAGCTACGGCCACCACTACGTCACCGGCTCCGAGACCCGCCTCGCCCTCGTCCCCGCCGGCTACGCCGACGGCATCCCGCGGGCCGCGTCCGGCCGAGGGCCCGTACTCGTCGCGGGGAAGATCCGGCGGGCCGCCGGGCGGATCGCCATGGACCAGTTCGTCGTGGACCTCGGCGAGGACCTCGCCCGGGCGGGCGACGAGGTCGTCATCCTCGGTGACGCCGAGCGTGGCGAGCCGACCGCCGATGACTGGGCTCAAGCAGCGCACACGATCGGGTATGAGATCGTCACCCGTATCGGGGGCCGGGTGCCCCGGGTCTACCTCGGCGGCTGAGGCCGAGTGCGGCTGAGGCCGAGTGAGGACGGGGACGGCGTGAGCGGAACAGGGTCGTGAGCGAGAACTGGCGCAAGGCCGGCTGGGCCGGCGCCGCCATCGGCGTGATAGCGGCGGGCGCCGCGGCCGGTGTCGCCGTCGAACGGATCACCGTGGGCCGGGGCATCCGCCGCAAGGCGCGCCTGGCACTGGACGCCGCCGGGGACTACGGCTCCCTGCGCGGGACCGAGGGCACCTGCCGCACCGAGGACGGCACCGAGCTCCACTACGAGGTGGACGAGCCCCAGGAGGAGGCCCCCGGCACGGGCAGACGCCGGCCGGGCCGCAAGGCCGCGGCCCCGCCCACCGTCGTGTTCTGCCACGGCTACTGCCTCAGCCAGGACTCCTGGCACTTCCAGCGCGCCGCCCTGCGCGGGCTCGTCCGCTGCGTCTACTGGGACCAGCGCAGCCACGGCCGCAGCGCCCGCGGCCTGGCCCAGGCCGACGGCGAGCCGGTCACCATCGAGCAGCTCGGCCGCGACCTCAAGGCCGTCATCGACGCCGCCGCCCCCGAGGGCCCGCTCGTGCTCGTCGGGCACTCCATGGGCGGGATGACCGTCATGGCCTTCGCCGAGCAGTTCCCGGAGCTGGTGCGCGAGCGCGTCCTCGGCGTGGCCCTGATCGGCACCTCCAGCGGCCGGCTCGACGAGGTCACGTACGGGCTGCCGGCCCTCGGACAGGGCGCCGTGCGCCGCCTGCTGCCGGGCGTGCTCAAAGCCCTCGGCTCCCAGGTGGAACTCGTCGAGAAGGGCCGCCGGGCCACCGCCGACTTGTTCGCCGGAATGATCAAGCTGTACTCGTTCGGCTCCCGCGAGGTCGATCCCGGCGTGGAGCGCTTCGCCGAGCGGCTGATCGAGGGGACCCCGATCGACGTGGTCGCCGAGTTCTACCCCGCCTTCCAGGTCCACGACAAGAGCGCGGCCCTCCAGCGCTTCGCCGGCATCCCCGTCACCGTCATCGCGGGGGACCGGGACATGATCATCCCGCCGGAGCACAGCGTGGCGATCAAGGAGGAGCTGCCGGCGGCCGAGCTGGCGGTCCTGGAGGAGACCGGGCACCTGATGATGCTGGAGCGCCCCGAGATCGTGACGGAGCTGCTCACGGGCCTGCTGGCCCGCTCCGGAGCCGTCCCCGCACCGGCTAACGTGGGGCCGCATGGAAGACGTACAGCGGGAAGCGCCGCGCAGCCCGGCCGCTGAGGCCCTGGCAGAGGCGGCCGCCGAAACCCTGATCACCGTCGACTCGCCCGCCGCCATGCAGGCCCTGGGCCGCCGGATCGCCGGCGTGCTGCGCCCCGGGGACCTGGTCCTGCTGACCGGTGAGCTCGGCGCGGGCAAGACCACCCTGACCCGGGGGCTGGGGGAGGGGCTGGGCGTGCGCGGGGCGGTGACCTCGCCGACCTTCGTGATCGCCCGGGTGCACCCGTCCCTGGGCGACGGGCCGCCGCTGGTGCACGTGGATGCGTACCGGCTGGGCGGCGGACTGGACGAGATGGAGGACCTGGACCTCGACGTCTCGCTGTCCGATTCCGTGGTGGTCGTGGAGTGGGGCGACGGCAAGGTGGAGGAGCTCTCCGACGACCGGCTGCATGTGGTCATCGGGCGGGCGGTCGGCCACGAGGAGGTCCTGGACGACGTGCGCGAGGTCGCGCTGCGCGGCGTGGGCGCCCGCTGGGCGCAGGCCGCGCCGGAGCTGGCGCGGCTGGCGCGGGGGTAGCGGCGGTCCCTGGCCGGCTCGCCGACCGGGTACCGACAAGTCGTCGGGAAAACGTTGCGCCGGTGCGGGCCCGCGTGGTGACATGGTACCGAGCGCTGGTTAGGTGTACCTAAGTCCGCCTGGTCCGGCGTCCCCGGGGTCTCAGGAGGCAGCCATGTCGGCAGCAGGAGCAGAGCGAGCGCCCGTCGTGTCCATGCGGGCCCTGCTCGCGGCGGGCGTGGCCGCCACCGCGGTGTCCACGCCGCCCGCCCCCTCGGAGCCGGACCCCCGGGAGCCGGCGGCCGGGGGTGCTGGGGACGCGGACACGGAACAGGCCGCCTCCGCGGAACCGGAAGCGGCCTGACGCGGGCGGGACGCCGCGCGGGGTACCCACGTACGGGTGGAAGGCTCTCGCCCGGAACGCCCTCGTCCGGAACGCCTCGTCCGGACGGTTCTCGTCTGGACGGCCCTCGGCGGCGTCGACCGGATGGGCTACGGGACGACGACGATCTTCGAGTTGTAGAGGGCGAAGGCCCACATGGCGTCACCGTCCGCACGCGACATCCGGATGCCGCCCGTCTTCTTCGCCGGGTCCGGCTGCGGCAGCTGACCGTCCACGCGGGCGCTGAAGCCGATCGCGATGCCGTCGGCGCTGCTGGCGAACCGGACGACGTGCTCGATCGGCACCCCGTCCGAGCCGGTGACCGTGCCCGCACGCGAGTTCACGAGGTAGCTGCCGGGCGCCGGCTGCACCGTGCTCGGCACCACCGTGAACGACTTCGGCTCCTTGCCGTCCTCCGGGACCAGCCACACCCGCTTCTGCGACACCGAGTACACGACCCGCTGGCCGGTGCCCGACGCGGCCGGCAGCGGCGCCGGCTTCGCCGCGTCCTGCGGCCCCGGAGCGGGGCTCTGCGGCTGCGCCGGGGCGGGCGCGGCCTTCGCGGGGTGCGCGGGAGCGGTCGCGTGCGCCTGGTAGCCGAGGAAGCCGATCGCCGCGATCGCCGCTGCGGTGAGCCCGGCCACGATTCCCGAGCTGCTGCGTGCCACCTTGCTCCACCTCTCCGCGCGTGCGCGTGCTGTCTGTGCCGTACCGCTGTGCTGTCGGTGCCGTGCTGCTGTGCTGTCTGTGCCGTGCCGCTGTGCCGCTGTGCCGTGCTGCTGTGCCGTGCGGTCGAAAGGTAGCAGCCGGACCCCGGCTCCGACCGGCCGCAAGGCCCGGGGGCCGGGGAGTCGTAGGCTGTTCGCGTGCTCTTGCTCGCCGTAGATACCGCCACGCCCGCCGTCACCGTCGCCCTGCATGACGGGGAGTCCGTCCTGGCCGAGTCCCACCAGGTCGACGCCCGCCGCCACGGGGAGCTCCTGCTGCCCTCCGTGGACCGGGTCCTCGCCGAGGCCGGGGTGAAGCTCGAAGCCCTCACCGGCATCGTCGTCGGCGTCGGCCCCGGCCCCTACACCGGGCTGCGCGTCGGCCTCGTCACCGCCTCCACCTTCGCCGCCGTCCTCGGCATCCCCGTGCACGGCCTGTGCACCCTCGACGGGCTCGCCTACGCCGCGGGCGCCGCCGGGATCGAGGGCCCCTTCACCGTCGCCACCGACGCGCGGCGCAAGGAGGTCTACTGGGCGCGCTACGAGGACCCGCACACCCGGGTCGGCGAGCCCGCCGTGGACCGTCCGGCCGACATCGCCGAGCAGGTCGCGGGCCTCCCCGCCGTCGGCGAGGGCGCCCGCCTGTACCCGGAGGTCTTCCCGGACGCGCGGGGCCCCGAGCACCAGTCGGCCGCGGCCCTGGCCGGCCTGGCCGCCGAGCGCCTCGCCGCGGGAGCCGGGTTCCTCCCGCCCACCCCGCTCTACCTGCGCCGCCCCGACGCCCAGGTGCCGAAGAACTACAAGGTGGTCACCCCGCAGTGACCGCCCCGACCGCGGTGCTCCGTGAGATGCGCTGGTGGGACATCGCACCGGTGCTGGAACTGGAGCACGAGCTCTTCCCCGAGGACGCCTGGTCGGCCGGGATGTTCTGGTCCGAGCTGGCCCACGCGCGCGGCCCGCGGGCCAGCCGCCGCTACGTCGTCGCCGAGATCCCGCCTGACAGCGCCTCCGCCGCGGGGTCCACCGGCCGCCTGGTCGGCTACGCGGGACTGGCCGCCTCCGGCGACCAGGGCGACGTACAGACCATCGCGGCGGCCAAGGACCAGTGGGGCACCGGACTCGGCGCCCGCCTCCTGACCGAGCTGCTGCGCGCCGCGACCGCCTTCGAGTGCGCGGAGGTGCTGCTGGAGGTCCGGGTCGACAACACCCGCGCCCAGCGGCTCTACGAGCGCTTCGGCTTCGAGCCGATCGGCTTCCGGCGGGGCTACTACCAGCCGGGCAACGTCGACGCGCTGGTGATGCGCCTGACGGACCCGGCACGGACGACGACCACCCCCGCGACCGGGGCCGCCGAGGCCGCCCCCGACACCCCCGAGACCACCGAACATCCTGAGAGCAGTGACACCCATGGCTGACGAACCGCTCGTCCTCGGCATCGAGACCTCCTGCGACGAGACCGGCGTCGGCATCGTCCGCGGTACCACCCTGCTCGCCGACGCGGTCGCCTCCAGCGTCGACGAGCACGCCCGGTTCGGCGGCGTCGTGCCCGAGGTCGCCTCCCGCGCCCACCTGGAGGCGATGGTCCCGACCATCGAGCGCGCCCTGAAGGAAGCCGGCGTCAGCGCCCGCGACCTCGACGGCATCGCCGTCACCGCCGGCCCCGGCCTCGCGGGCGCGCTGCTGGTCGGCGTCTCGGCGGCGAAGGCGTACGCGTACGCGCTGGGCAAGCCGCTGTACGGGGTCAACCACCTCGCGTCACACATCTGCGTCGACCAGCTGGAGCACGGGCCGCTGCCCGAGCCGACCATGGCCCTGCTGGTCTCCGGCGGCCACTCCTCGCTGCTCCTCGCCCCCGACATCACCAGCGACGTCCGCCCGCTCGGCGCGACCATCGACGACGCGGCGGGCGAGGCGTTCGACAAGATCGCCCGCGTGCTCCAGCTCGGCTTCCCCGGCGGTCCGGTCATCGACCGGCTGGCCAAGGAGGGCGACCCCAAGGCCATCCACTTCCCGCGCGGACTGACCGGGTCGCGCGACCCGGCGTACGACTTCTCCTTCTCCGGTCTCAAGACGGCGGTGGCCCGCTGGATCGAGGCGAAGCGGAACGCGGGCGAGGAGGTGCCGGTGCGCGACGTGGCGGCGTCCTTCCAGGAGGCGGTGGTGGACGTGCTCACGCGCAAGGCGATCCGCGCGTGCAAGGACGAGGGCGTGGACCACCTCATGATCGGCGGCGGCGTGGCGGCCAACTCGCGGCTGCGCTCGCTCGCGCAGGAGCGGTGCGACGACGCGGGGATCATCCTGCGCGTGCCGCGGCCGAAGCTGTGCACCGACAACGGGGCGATGGTCGCGGCGCTGGGCGCGGAGATGGTCAGGCGGAACCGTCCGGCCTCGGACTGGGACCTGTCGGCGGACTCCTCCCTGCCGGTGACGGACCCCCACGTCCCGGGCACGTCCCACGACCACGCCGGCGACGGGCACTCCCACGGGAGCCACTCCCACGGCCACTCCCACGACCACGACCACGTGCACGAGCTGAGCAAGGACAACCTCTACTCATGAGCACCACCGTCGCGCTGATGTGGGAGGCCCGGGCCGCCGAGGGCCGGGGCAACGAGCTCCTGGAATGGGCCCGCGCCCAGGTCCTGGCCCGGGATCCGCTGCGCCGCGAGGTGCTGCGCGCGGGGCAGGACCGGGTGCTGGTGATCACCTGGTGGGAGACCCCGCAGGGCGGCCCGGCGGCGGATCTGCCCGAGCTGCCGGAGCCCGCGGCGGACCTGATCGCCCGGGCCGTGCACCGCTGGCGCTTCGAGTCCGTCGAGGTCAGCGAGGGCACCGAGGGCGGCTGAGCGCGGGTCGAGGAGCGCTGCGGTGAAGCTCCACGAGCCGCCGCTAGGGTCATGCGCATGTCTAGCCGCCGTGACCTGCCGCCCCCGCCGCCGCCCGCGCACCTGCGCGAGTGGCTGGACGAGAGCGTCGTACGGGCCGACCGCGCGCGCTACCTCGCGGACCTGAGCCACCGCTCGCTGGGCCTGGGGCGGCTGGTGCTGCTCTGGCTGGTCGCGGCCCTCTTCGCGCTCGGCTGGACCTTCGTCAGCATGGCCGTGATGACCTTCGAGTCGGGCCGGGGAGCGGAGTACTTCTTCGGCGGCGCCTTCGCCGTGATGGGGGCGGCGGTGCTGGCACTGGCCGGGTACCTCTTCGTGCGGGGTGCCCGGCAGGAGCGGCGGGTGCACCAGCTGCTGTGCGCCTGGGTCGTCGCGGGCCGCGACCCCGCCGCGGACGCGCGGCTGCGCGCACCGGGCCGGGGGCTGGTGTGGCTGGCGGCCTCGCTGACCCTGGGCGCCCTCGGCCTGTGGACGGCCTTCACCTCGGCGGCGGACGCGGCCACGGTGGGCGAGGTCGCGTACTCCATGGGCCTCGGCCTCATCCTGTGGATCACCGCCCTCCTGGGCCTGGCGAAGACCACCGCCCATCACACCTGGTCCCTCCGCACCCGCCCGAAGCCCCCCGCCACCACTGCCCCACCCCGCACCCGGCAGGCAAGGTCCACCCTGGCGGGCATCTGAGCCGCGGGGCCAGTAAGCCCGGCCCGCCGCCCTTGCGGGTCGGCCCGCCCAAAACCCGGCCCTGCCGCGCGCGCCCGGCCGGGCCGGCCAGAATCAGCCCCGCCGGCGTTAGAGGCGCGGGGTCCGGGGCGGAGCCCCGGAGGGCCAGGGCGCAGCCCGGGGTCGCTTGCGCGGCGGCGCGGCACCGGAGTCCGTACCCCGCCCGGCCAGGGCAACGGCTACGCCGCCGGCCCCCCGATCAGCATCGCCGGCGCCCCCGCCACCCGCGTCAGGAACACCGTCGCCGCGTTCGGCCCCGCCGGCTTCACCTTCCGCCGCAGCTCCTCCGGCTCGATCGCCGACCCCCGCTTCTTCACCGTCAGCACCCCCACCTCCCGCTCCCGCAGCAGCGCCTTCAGCTTCTTCAGCCCGAACGGCAGCACATCCGTGATCTCGTACGCCGTCGCGTACGGCGTGGCCCGCAGCTCGTCGGCCGTGATGTACGCGATCGTCGGGTCGATCAGCCGCCCGCCCAGCTGCTCCGCCACCTCCGCCACCAGATGCGCCCGGATCACCGCCCCGTCCGGCTCGTAGAGCCAGCGCCCCACCGGCCCCGCCTCGGGATCCGGCAGCGGCTCGGCGGTGCGCAGGCCGACCGGACCCGGCAGCAGGGTGGCCCGTACCGTGCCCGGGGCGGTGCCGAACCAGAGCACGGCCTCCTTCACGTCCCCGTGGTCCGAGATCCACTCCGCCTCGGCCTCGGCCGGCACCGCCTCGTGCGGAATCCCCGGCGCGATCTTGATCGCCGCGTACCGCGCCGCACGCGCCGTGCCCACCGCCCACGACAGCGGCGGCGAGTACGCCTCCGGGTCGAAGATCCGCCCGCGCCCGCCGCGCCGCGCCGGGTCGATGAAGACGGCGTCGTACGAGGAGACGTCGACCGCCGTCACATCCGCCTCCCGGACCTCGATCAGGTCCGCCAGCCCCAGCGCCTCCGCGTTGGCCCGCGCGACGGCCACCGTCAGGGGGTCGAGGTCCACCGCCAGCACCCGGATCCCGCGCCGCGCCAGCGCGAGCGCGTCCCCGCCGATCCCGCAGCACAGGTCCGCGACGCTGCGCACGCCGAGCCCGGCGAGGCGCTCGGCCCGGTACGAGGCGACCGGCGCGCGGGTGGCCATCTCCCCGCCGCCGGGGGTGAAGAACATCCGGAACGCGTCCTCGGCCCCGAACTTCGCCACCGCCCGCTGCCTCAGCCGGGCCTGCCCCAGCGCGGCCGACACCAGCCCGGCGGGGTGCTCGCGGCGCAGCCGGGTGGCCACGGCCAGCTCCTGGGCGGGGTCGTAGTCGCGGAGCGAGTCGAGGAGCGCGCGGCCCTCGGGGGTGAGGAGCGCGGCGAAGTCTTCGGGAGTCACGGCTCCATTGTCGGCCAGTCGGTGGAAGGGGGGCCTCCAGCCGTGGTGTCGGCCGGGGAGCCGCGCCGCGCGGTGCGAGGATCCGCGCTATGCAGCTAGTAGGACAAAAGGGAAATCCCACGCAGTTTGGTCACCGGAACGCGGCCCGCTCGCGCACCCGGTACGGGGTGGCCGCGGCCGCGCTGCTGGTTGCCGCCCTGGCGACGGGGTGCGGCTCCGCGGACCCGGCCACGCCCGTCAAGGGCAAGCCGGGCCAGGGTGCGGCCGAGGCCGGCTCCGGCGCGGCCGGCGCCCTCGCCAACTCCGCCGAGCAGCTCAAGGCCGCCCAGCAGGCCCGTGTCGCCATGGCCAAGAAGTGGGGTCTGGCCAAGACCCCGCTCATGGCCCCGGCCGGACCGAAGACGAAACCCGAGATCACCACCCGGGACGGCTTCGAGGTAGAGGGCCAGAGCGAGCTGCCCCCGGTCTTCACCACCGTGCCGACCGAGGACAAGGTCGTCTTCCTGACCATCGACGACGGGGCCGAGAAAGACCCCCAGTTCCTCCGCATGATGCAGGAGCTGAAGATCCCGTACACGGCGTTCCTCAGCGACTACCTCGTGCGCGACAACTACCCGTACTTCAAGGAGATGCAGGCCGCCGGCGTCACCCTGAACAACCACACGCTCAACCACCGCTACATGCCCGGCCTCAACTACGAGCAGCAGCGCGAGGAGATCTGCGGGCAGCAGGACACCATCCAGAAGCAGTTCGGCAAGCGGCCCGCACTCTTCCGGCCCCCCTACGGCAACTACAACCAGGACACCCTGCGCGCGGCGAAGTCCTGCGGTATCAAGGCAGTTCCCCTGTGGAACGCGGAAGCCTTCCCGAACCGCATGGACTACCGTGAATGGGACAGGGACCTGCACCCCGGTGACATCATCTTGACGCACTTCCGGGGCAAGGAAGACTGGAAGGGCACGATGCCTGACATGATCCGTCATGTCATGAAGACCGTCACGGACAAGGGGTATGCCGTGGCCCGCCTGGAGGATTACCTGTGAAGTACGCGCGCCGGCTCGTAGCCGGGACGCTGACGGCCGGCGCGCTCGCGCTGTCCCTGTCGGGTTGCGGGAACAGCGTGGATCCCATCGAGAGGCTGGGCCGCAAGGCCGGGCAGACGGGGAGCCCGTCGGCCTCCCCGTCCGCCCCGGCCTCCCCGTCCGCCTCCGCCCAGGCGGGCACCCCGGCGGACGAGGCGTACCGCAAGTGGGGGCTGACCGCCCCGCTGCAGTACGCCCCCAAGCCCGCGCAGAAGTCCCAGCTCCCCAAGCCGGCGGGGCCGGGCAAGCCGGTGGTGGTGGACCGAATACCCGTGGCGCCGAACGAGAAGGTCGTCTTCCTGACCTTCGACGACGGCGCGGAGAAGGACCCCGAGTTCCTGAAGATGGCGGCTGACCTGAAGCTGCCGATCAGCATGTTCCTGACGGACAACGTGGCTTCGTCGGACTACGGCTACTTCGAGAAGCTCCGCGACAACGGCTCCGGCAGCACGGTGAACAACCACACCCTGACGCACCCGAACCTGCGCACGCTGGCGTTCGCCGCGCAGAAGAAGGAGATATGCGGCCAGCAGGACCGTCTGGAGAAACGCTTCGGCAAGCGCCCCGTCCTGTTCCGGCCGCCCTTCGGCAACTACAACGACGACACCCTGAAGGCCGCCGCTGAGTGCGGCATCAACACGGTCGTGCTGTGGCGGGCGTCGATGCAGATAAACGACTTCCAGTACGCGGAGGGCTCCGCCCTCAAACCGGGCGACATCATCCTGGCCCACTTCCGCGGCCCGTCGGAACTCAAGGGCGCGACGGAAATCCACATGACCACCCGCATGCTCCAGCACATACAGGAACAGGGCTACAAGATCGCCCGCCTGGAGGACTACCTGTAGGGGTACGGGGTTCACGGCGCGGGGCGGCGGTCTCCCCCGCCGGGGAGCGGGACTTCACTCGGCGGTCTCAGGGAAGGTGTGGGGCTTTCCCGTCCGTCTCATCGTCCTTCCGTGCCGGGCCGGCCTGTCAAGGGCGCTCCTTCGTCGCGTCGCTGCGCGATGGCCTCCGGCCACCCTTGACAGACCGTCCCGCCACGAAAAGCCGAAGACTGCCGGGAAACCCCCAAAAGAACGGGCCGGTTCTTCCTTGGACATGCGGCGGCCTCAGCGATGGGCGGCGGGGCCGAGCGCCGCCTCGCCGGGCATCCGGGCCGACCTGGGCAGCAATCGGAGCCGCTCCCCGCGCCAGATCGCTACGCGCTTCTCTCTTTCGGCGTCCGCGACCCGTCATGGGCTGATATCCGCAACGGATGAACGCCGGCTTCAGGTGAGGGACTTCTCGATGACCTCGAAGATGTCCGCATCCGTTTCCCGCTGCCAGGACGGGAGTTCCGGCCAGTCGGCCACGTAGCCCGGCTTCGGGGCGTCGAAGTGCTTGAACATCTGGGCGATCCAGCAGAGGGCGACGAACCGGCCCTTCTGCTCGCGGGAGAGCCGGTCCGTCTTGCCGTCGCTGATGTCGATGAACTGGCGCACCTGCGCGTAAACGGCGCCTGCGGCCTCGCGCTCCCACTGCGGGGTGTCCTCCCAGGGGGTGACGTACCCGGCCTTCGGCTCGCCGGGGAAGTGCTGCTGCACCCCGGCGATCCAGGCTTCCCGGAACAGTCGTGCGCCTTCGGTCTGCGACATGCCAACCCCTTTCGTCACGGTGCCCTCAGCGCGGTGATCTCCGCCCCCAACTCCGCCATGCGGCGGTCTCGGACCAGGGGGCCGAACTCCTCGCACAGTCCTCGGAGTCTACGGATGATGTACCCCGACGATGAGGCATGTGCCAGGCGCAGGGCTTCGCGGGCGTGGATCAGCACCTGGTCGGGGTCCCGATGTTTGACCCCGATCAGGGCCAGGTCGGCCAGCACCGCTCCCCTTCGGCGGTACGAGTGCCCGAAGGCCAGGGCGTGCTGCCCCAGGGCCCTGCTGAGCGCCTCTTCTGCCAGGTCGAAGCGACCGAGGCGTACGTATCGCGCACCGCGCTCCTCGGCCAGCCGCGTGCCGTCGAATCGGAGCCAGCCGCCATTCGAGCTGTCTTCACCCAGGTGCTGGACTTCCTCTGCCCGCGCAAGCGCCTCTTCGCACCCAGCGAGGTCTCCCATGCCGGCCAGTGCCTCCGCCTGCACGGACGCCACCCAGTACCGCGTGGTCAGTGCGTTGTCTCCCCGGACCGCGACGCGCTCCGCGGCGCGCAGGACCTCGACCGCTTCGCGGTAACGCTGCTCGGACACGTCCACGTAGGCATGACGCACCAGGGCGCATGCCCACAGGTCGTATGCTCCGGCCTCCTTGCTCACAGAGGCAGCCAGGGCGTAGGAGGCTGCCGCGTTCGCATACCGGTTGGAGTCGAAGGCCACTTCACCGGCCAGCTGGAACAGGTCGGCTGCCGCGTGGAGCAGCGGGAGTGACGTCCCGGCCCGTGCCCCGGACAGAGCCTCCTGAAGCGTTTGCAGCTGATCTCGGACCACGGGGTAGACCGTGCCCTTGGTCCGCGCCCGTTGGTAGACCTGCCACAGATGGCCGTTCATCCGAGCGAAGTCCGCCGGGTTGCCCCGCTGCACGCCGTCAGCCAGTGCCTCTGCCTCGTCGAGGGGAAGGGCGGCCAGCGCACCGCTGACGGTGAGTATGCGGAGAAATTCACGGCGGATCATCTCGTCGGGGTCTCCCGCGCTCGGGTGGTCACTGGGCTTTGGCCGTCCTGGCCCCCGCTCTACGACTTGGGGCGGCGGCAAGAGGGTTTCCACCTCTTGGAGGCGGACGTCCAAGGCGCTCGCCAGAGCTGGCCGTTGACATGGATGAGGCGAGATCTCGCCCCTCTCCCAGCGCCCGACCGTCGTGCGGTCCACGCCAAGCAACTCGGCCAATTTCTCCTGACTGTAGCCCAGGGCCTTGCGCCGTTCTGCCAGTCCCATGCGACCCCTTCTTGTGCCTCTGGACCTTTCGGGTCCCGTGCACGGATCTGCATCAAGCGTGCCTCATGGATGCCGTGGAGGTCGTCCACTCGCTGGGATTTCCTTGGTGTTGTTCCACAACGAAAGGATGCAGACATGGCAACGCCGAACGTCGATCGAAGCTGCGGAAGTGATGTGTCCCTCGGCTCCCCGGACAAGCCGTTGCCCCGGGTGAGGGCCGTGGACGGGCCCAGCGTCGATCTCCTGGACCGCGCGCTCATCGGCTGGGAGCGGTTCCTCGACACCTTCGAGGTCGCGTCCGGTGAGTGAGCGGTACGAGTACGTCCCCCATCGCCTTCTGCGCTGTCGTGTCCGGGACATCGCATCAGGTGCCGAGGGGGAGCTGATGGCCGTGATCAACGAGAACGTCTCGGACACCGGGGCCGAGTACTGGATGGAGCTGGCCTATATCCGTGGCGCGTCGGGCCGGGAGTTCACCACCGCCGTCGCGAACGTCCAGCCCGCCTATGAGAGGGGCACGGTGAGGGGCTGAGGTCGGCTCGGAAGGCCGGGAGGAGGCGTTCTCGCTAGTGTGCCGCCGCCGGTACCGGGGTGATCGTCGTTTCGGCTGGGCCTCGGGCGTCGGCTTCGCGTTGGCGTTCCGCGCTGTCGCTGATGCGGAGGAGGAGGGCGATCATGATCCAGTTGGCCAGGAGGGACGAGCCGCCCTTGGCCAGGAAGGGGAGGGCCTTGCCCGTCAGGGGGATCAGGCCCGTGACGCCGCCCGCGACCACGAAGACCTGGAGGGCGAGGGCCGCCGCGAGGCCCACCGCGAGCAGCTTGCCGAACGGGTCCCGCGCGGCCAGGGCCATCCGCAGGCCCCGCTGTACGAGGAGGCCGTAGAGGAGGAGGACGGCCATGACTCCGGCCAGGCCCAGCTCCTCGCCCACCGTCGTCAGGATGAAGTCGCTGCGCCCCGCGAACTTGATCAGCTCGGGGTGGCCCAGACCCAGGCCGGTGCCCGAGACGCCGCCGGTGCCGAAGCTGAACAGGGCCTGCGCCGACTGGTCGGAGGTGACCCCGGGCGGGCGGTTCTCCCAGTAGTACGACAGCGGGTTGAGCCAGGCCGCCACGCGCGCCTTGACGTGGGGCTCGGTCGAGCCGACCACGAAGGCGCCGCCCGCCGCCATGACCAGGCCGCACACGATCCAGCTGGTCCGCTCCGTGGCGACGTAGAGCATCACCACGAACACGCCGAAGAAGATCAGCGACGTGCCCAGGTCGCGTTCGAAGACCAGCACCAGGAGGGAGATGATCCACACCGTGATGATCGGGCCCAGCTGACGCATCGGAGGGAGGCGCATGCCCAGGAACCTGCGGCCCGTCAGGGCGAGCGAGTCGCGGTGGACGACCAGGTAGCCGGCGAAGAAGACCGAGATCATGATCTTCACGAACTCGCCGGGCTGGAGCGAGAACCCGAAGAGGATGATCCAGCGCTTGGCCCCGTAGGTGTCCGCGCCGAAGAACGCCGGCGCGATCAGCAGCACCAGCGCGACGGCCATCGTGATGTAGATGAACCGCTGGAGCAGCCGGTGGTCGCGCAGCAGGGCCACCACCAGCAGGCAGGCCGCGACCCCGACCACCGTCCACATCAGCTGCCCGGGCGCGTTCGCGTCGGAGCCGTAGCGCTCGATGTACCCCTGGTCGAGCCGGTGGATCAGGACGAGCCCCAGCCCCGTCAGCAGCATGGCCAGCGGGAAGACCAGTGGGTCCGCGTACGCCGCGAACCGGCGGATGCCCAGGTGTCCGACCAGGGAGAGCAGGCTCATGCTGATCACGAAGCTGGTGAGGTGCTGCGGCAGCTCCCCGTTCATGGCCAGGCCCGCGCTCACATGCCCGAAGACGGCGATGCCGACGACGAACACCAGCAGCAGCGCTTCGGTACGGCGGCGGGCGCCCGCCGACGTCAGGGGCCTCAGGCCCCGCACGGAACGCCGCCGCCGACGGTGGGACCGGTCTGCTCGGCAATGCGACGCTTTATCTTCATATCGTCTATGACGTAGATGCCCTGCTCGAGGTTCCGTCCGGGATCCGCAGCTCCAGCCGCGCGCCCCCGCCCGGGGTGCCCAGCGCGCGGACGTCGCCGCCGTGGGACCGGGCGATCTCGCGGCTGATCGCCAGGCCCAGGCCGGTGCCGCCGCCGGCCCGGCCCCGGTCCGCGTCGAGGCGTACGAACCGCTCGAAGACCCGGTCCCGGTCCGCCTCCGGGATCCCCGGACCGTCGTCCGCGACTTCCAGCACCGCCCACCCCTCCCGGGCGGCGGCCCGCACCACGACCCCTCCCCGCGCGTACCGCAGGGCGTTGTCCACCAGGTTGGCCAAGGCCCGCTCCAGCCGCGCCGGGTCCCCGTACGCCGGGACCGGCGCCGGGGCCTGCACCCGCAGCGGCACCCGGGGCGCGGGCCGGCGCGCCGCGTCCTCCGCCGCCACCAGCGCCAGGTCCACCGGCTCCGGGCGCGGCGCGGGCCCCCCGTCGAGGCGGGCCAGGAGCAGCAGGTCGGCGGCGATCCGCTGGAGCCGGTCGGTGTCGGCCAGCGCGGCGGCCACCGACGCCCGGTCGGGCCGCTCCATGGCCAGGGCCACCTCCAGCCGGGAGCGTACGGCGGCCAGCGGGTTGCGCAGCTCGTGCGAGGCGTCGGCGGTGAACTGCCGCTGCCGGGCGTCGGAGCGCTCCAGACGGTCGAGGGTGTCGTTGACGGTCCGCGCCAGCCGGGCGATCTCGTCGGCGCCGCCCGGGTCGGGGACGCGGCGGCCCAGCTCGCTCGCGGTGACGGCGGCCAGCCCGGAGCGGATCGCGGTGACGGGACGCAGCGCGTGCCCGGTGGCCCACCAGGCCAGGGCCGCCGCGAAGACGGTCATCGGGGGTGCGCCGGCGAGCAGTCCGACGGCGACGGCGCGCGTGGCGTCGTCCACGTCGCCCAGCGCGGTCATCGCGTACACGGTGTGCGGCGCGCCCGGGTCGTGCGCCCCCGGCGGGCCGGGGGCCGTGACCGCGACGACCACGCGCCGCTGCGCGCCGGGGTGCGCGGGCTCCCGTACGGCGGAGCGGGAGTCCTGCCCGGGGCCGGGGCGCAGCCCGTCGAGGCGGGGGAGGTCCCGGGGTTCGCCGCCGGCCGCGGTGCTCGCGACGGTCCGGCCCCGCGCGTCGCGGACGAGGACCAGGTCGACCCCGCTCTCCGGCGCGGGCAGCCGGCCGCCGGGCGGGAGGGTGCGGGTGTCGATCTGGGCGGCGACCTTGCGGGCGGCGAGCTCGGTGCGGCCGGTGGTGTTGTCGAGGAGGTTGCCGCGCATGAGGGTGTACAGCCACAGTCCGCCGGTGGCGAGGACCGCGGCCATCGCGAGCGCGGCGGCGAGCGCGGTACGGGCGCGGAGGCTGCTCAGCACCGTCAGCCGCCGTCGGGGGCCATGCGGTAGCCGGTGCCGTGGACGGTGAGGATGGAGCGGCGGCCGAAGGGGGCGTCGATCTTCCTGCGCAGGGAGGAGACGTAGACCTCGACGATGTTCGGGTCGATGCCGTGCGGGGAGTCCCAGACCTCGTCGAGGATCTGCTGTTTGGCGACGGCCCGGCCGGGCCGCTCCATCAGGCAGGCGAGGACGCCGAGCTCGCGGGCGGTGAGCTCGATGTCGCGGCCGCCGCGGCGGCAGCGGCGGTCGTGCCGGTCGAGGAACAGGTCCCCGGCCCGGAGCACGGCGGACGTGGACGCGGGCCCGGGGGCGGCGGCGCGGCGGGCGAGGGCGCGCAGGCGGGCGCCGAGCACGACGAAGGAGAAGGGCTTGGTGAGGTAGTCGTCGGCCCCGGCGTCGAGTCCTTCGGCCTCGTCGTACTCGCCGTCCCGGGCGGTGAGCATCAGGACGGGGGTGGCGTCGCCCTCGGCGCGCATCCGGGCGCAGATCTCGGCGCCGCCGGGTCCGGGGAGCATCAGGTCCAGCAGGACGGCGTCGTACGGTCCGCCGGTGAGGGCCAGCTGGAGCCCCCGGTGCCCGTCGTGGGCGACCTCGACGCGGTGGCCCTCGGCGGACAGGCCCTGCCGGAGGGACTCGGCCAGGTTCTCTTCGTCTTCGACGACCAGGATGCGCACGCGCCAAGCCTCACACAGGGGGCGCGGGTGGGCGCCGCCCTCCCGGGGTACCGGTCCCGGGGCGGCCCCGCGCCCCGCGGCCAGGCGTGCCGAATGCGCCAAACGGGTCCTCAGACGGCCGGATCACGTGGAACGGAGGGCGTGTGTTGGCACTCCGCTTGACCGAGTGCTAATCGCCGGAATAGTGTCACACCTGGCACTCGCCACCGGTGAGTGCCAACACAGCGACAGGCAGGTCCGGCACCCGCGACGACGGATCGACCTGGTCGCCACCTCAGACAGTTAACCCCGGATCTCCGAAGGGGGAGGTCGGATCGTGACGACCGCCAGCTCCAAGGTTGCCATCAAGCCGCTTGAGGACCGCATCGTGGTCCAGCCGCTCGACGCCGAGCAGACCACGGCCTCCGGCCTGGTCATCCCGGACACCGCGAAGGAGAAGCCCCAGGAGGGCGTCGTCCTCGCGGTTGGCCCGGGCCGCTTCGAGGACGGCCAGCGTCTCCCGCTGGACGTCAGCGTCGGCGACATCGTGCTGTACAGCAAGTACGGCGGCACCGAAGTGAAGTACAGCGGCGAGGAATACCTCGTCCTCTCGGCCCGCGACGTGCTCGCGATCGTCGAGAAGTAATCACTTCTCACGCATTGCTTTGAACTGCGCCCCTGGTCACCCCGCTGATTTGCCGGGCGGCGAGGGGCGCGGTTCGTTAAACCCGAGTTTTCGAGAGGGCTGAACCGCTCCCATGGCGAAGATCCTGAAGTTCGACGAGGACGCCCGTCGCGCCCTCGAGCGCGGCGTCAACAAGCTTGCCGACACGGTCAAGGTGACGATCGGCCCCAAGGGCCGCAACGTCGTCATCGACAAGAAGTTCGGCGCCCCCACCATCACCAACGACGGCGTCACCATCGCCCGCGAGGTCGAGCTGGACGACCCGTACGAGAACCTCGGCGCGCAGCTCGTGAAGGAGGTGGCGACCAAGACCAACGACATCGCGGGTGACGGCACCACCACCGCCACCGTGCTCGCCCAGGCGCTCGTCCGCGAGGGTCTGCGCAACGTCGCCGCCGGCGCCTCCCCGGCCGCCCTGAAGAAGGGCATCGACGCCGCGGTCAAGGCCGTGTCCGAGGAGCTCCTCGCGACCGCCCGCCCGATCGAGGACAAGTCGGACATCGCCGCCGTGGCCGCGCTCTCCGCGCAGGACGCCCAGGTCGGCGAGCTCATCGCCGAGGCGATGGACAAGGTCGGCAAGGACGGTGTCATCACCGTCGAGGAGTCCAACGCCTTCGGCCTGGAGCTGGAGTTCACCGAGGGCATGGCCTTCGACAAGGGCTACCTCTCCCCCTACATGGTCACCGACCAGGAGCGTATGGAGGCCGTCCTCGACGACCCGTACATCCTGATCCACCAGGGCAAGATCTCCTCCATCCAGGACCTCCTGCCGCTGCTGGAGAAGGTCATCCAGGCCGGCAGCTCCAAGCCGCTGCTGATCATCGCCGAGGACGTCGAGGGCGAGGCGCTCTCCACCCTCGTCGTCAACAAGATCCGCGGCACCTTCAACGCGGTCGCCGTCAAGGCCCCCGGCTTCGGTGACCGCCGCAAGGCGATGCTCCAGGACATGGCCACCCTCACCGGTGCCACCGTCATCGCCGAGGAGGTCGGCCTCAAGCTCGACCAGGCCGGTCTGGACGTGCTGGGCAGCGCCCGCCGCGTGACCATCTCCAAGGACGACACGACCATCGTCGACGGCGGCGGCAACGCCGCGGACGTCGCGGGCCGCGTCAGCCAGATCAAGGCCGAGATCGAGTCCACGGACTCCGACTGGGACCGCGAGAAGCTGCAGGAGCGCCTGGCGAAGCTCGCCGGCGGCGTCTGCGTCATCAAGGTCGGCGCCGCCACCGAGGTGGAGCTCAAGGAGAAGAAGCACCGCCTCGAGGACGCCATCTCCGCGACCCGCGCCGCGGTCGAGGAGGGCATCGTCTCCGGCGGTGGCTCCGCGCTCGTCCACGCCGTCAAGGTCCTGGAGGGCAACCTCGGCCTGACCGGCGACGAGGGCACGGGTGTGGCGGTCGTCCGCCGCGCCGCCGTCGAGCCGCTGCGCTGGATCGCCGAGAACGCCGGCCTCGAGGGCTACGTCATCACCTCGAAGGTGGCGGAGCTGGAGAAGGGCAACGGCTTCAACGCCGCCACCGGCGAGTACGGCGACCTGGTCAAGGCCGGCGTCATCGACCCGGTCAAGGTCACCCGCTCCGCGCTGGAGAACGCCGCTTCCATCGCCTCCCTGCTGCTCACGACCGAGACCCTGGTCGTCGAGAAGCCGGCCGAGGAAGAGGCCGACGCCGGTCACGGCCACGGTCACGGCCACAGCCACTGAGGCACGGCCGCTGAGGCCGGCGCCTGAGCGCCGGCCCCCGCACGAGAAGGCCCTGGTCACCCCCGCCACGCGGGGTGGCCAGGGCCTCTCGCGTACCGCGGGGGCTACTGCGGCCCGTACTTGCGCCCCGTGCGGGAGGACACGCCGCCGAGCAGCCCGCGCGGCGTCAGCTTCACCACGCCCATCAGCGCCTTGTACCGCGGGTCGGGGATCGACACCGTCTTCCCCCGCGCCAGGTCGGCCAGGGCCGCGGCCACCAGCTTGTCGGCGTCCAGCCACAGCCAGCCCGGGATGTTGTCGGTGCCCATCCCGGCCCGCTCGTGGAACTCGGTCCGTACGAAGCCCGGGCACAGCGCCATCAGCCGCACCCCGGACCCGGCCAGGTCCCGTGCCGCCCCCTGGGTGAACTGCACGACCCACGCCTTGCTGGCGCCGTAGGTGCCGCGCGGGACGAAGGCGGCCACGGAGGCCACGTTGACGACCCCGCCGCGGCCGCGCGAGCGCATCGACTCCGTCGCCGCCGAGGTCAGCCGCAGCACCGCCTCGACGTGCACCTTGAGCATGGCCAGCTCGTCGGCGAGGGAGACCTCCAGGTAGCGGCCCTTGTTGCCGAAGCCCGCGTTGTTGACCAGCAGGTCCACCGGGTGCGTGCGGTCCCCGAGGCGGGCCTCGACCGCCGCGATGCCCTCGTCCGTGGCGAGGTCGGCCGCCAGCACCTCCGCCTCGATGCCGTGCCGGTCGTGCAGTTCGGTGGCCTGCTCGGCCAGCCGCTTCGTGTCCCGGGCCACCAGGACGAGGTTGTGGCCCTGGGCGGCGAGCCGCCGGGCGAAGGCGGCACCGATGCCCGCCGTGGATCCAGTGATCAACGCAGTCGTCATGTGCGCAAAATAGCCGCCCGCCCCGGCTTCCGGACCCCCCGGCCCGTACGGGGTCCCAAAGGTGGAGCTGGGAAGAGCGGCCGGGGCAAAAGGCGGGCTTATGCTCGAAGGGTGATTGAGGCACGCCACCTGCGGATCCTGCGCGCTGTCGCCGGGACCGGTTCCTTCTCCGCCGCCGCCCGTGAACTGGGCTGCACCCAGCCCGCCGTCTCCCAGCAGATGAAGGCCCTGGAGCAGTCGGCCGGCACCCCGCTGCTGGTGCGGACGGGCCGTGAGATGCGGCTGACCCAGGCGGGGGAGGCCCTCGTGCGGCACGCCGCCGGGATCCTGGCCGGGCTGACCGCCGCCGAGGAGGAGGTCGCCGCCATCGCGGGGCTGCGCGCCGGGCGGGTGCGGCTCGTCTCCTTCCCCAGCGGCAGCTCCACCCTGGTGCCGACGGCGCTCGCCGCGATGCGCGCCGAGCACCCGGGCACCCGGATCTCCCTGGTGGAGGCGGAGCCCCCGCGTTCGGTGGAGATGCTGCGCGAGGGGGACTGCGATCTGGCGCTGGCCTTCCGCTACGGCGGGGCCGCGGCCGCGGCCGAATGGGAGGACCTGGTCGTCACCCCGCTGCTGACCGACCGGCTCGTGGGGCTGGTGCCGGACGGGCACCGGCTGGCCGGCGCCGGGCGGGTGGGCATGGCGGAGCTGGCGGACGAGCCCTGGATCGCGGGCTGCCCGCGCTGCCGGCGGCATCTGGTCGAGGTGTGCGAGGGGGCGGGGTTCACCCCGCGCATCGACTTCGCCACCGACGACTACCCGGCCGTGGTGGGGCTGGTCGGCGCGGGGCTGGGCGTGGCGGTGCTGCCGGAGCTCGCGGTGGAGTCCGTACGGGCCAAGGGCGTGAGCGCTCTGGCCGTGGAGCCGGCGGTGGAGCGGGAGGTCGTGGCGCTGACGCTGCCCGACCTGGCGCGGGTACCGGCGGTGGCGGCGACCCTGGGGGAGCTGGTGCGGGCCGCCGCCCGCTGACCGGCCACGCGGGGGCCTGAGGGGGCGCGTCGGTGCGACACGCCCGGGGCGGAAGCGGGTCCGGAGGGGTTCTTGGTGGGGTCGGTGGGGTCGAGGGGCGGAGGGGCGGAGGGCGGAAACGTTCCTTCAGGCGCTTCCGTGTGCGCCCCTTCGTGCGCCCCTGGCGCCCCCGGGCACTCCCTCCGCGCGCCGTGCGGCCGGTGGCCGGTCCCGGCGCGGCGGTGTCGGTCCGCCGGGACGGCGGTCAGTCCGGCGCGACCGGGCCGATCCCGCTGGAGGCGGGCAGCAGGCGGTGGCGCGCGCGGCCCATCAGTTCTTCGCGCTCGTCCTCGGTGAGCCCGCCCCACACTCCGTAGGGCTCGCGGACGGCGAGGGCGTGCGCGGCGCATTCCGAACGGACCGGGCAGCGCATGCAGACCTCTTTAGCCGAGGTCTCGCGCGCGCTCCTGGCCGCGCCCCGCTCGCCCTCCGGGTGGAAGAAGAGGGAGCTGTCGACCCCGCGGCAGGCGGCCAGCAGCTGCCAGTCCCAGAGGTCGGCGTTCGGTCCGGGGAGGCGGGAGAAATCTGCCATGGGTAGTCCTCTTGGTGCCGGTACTGAGGCGGATACGGTCCATGTCTCCACACCTACTGTCGTAGTAGATGTAAATATGACTCATTCGGAATCTAGCCTCAGGCACATGCAAAACGGAAGGAAAGCCGCCAAATAGGGCATAGCTCCAGATGGAGGACGCGCGGCGGGTGCCTCCAGCGCCGTGATCGCTTCCTCACGTAGAGTGCCGAAGGTGTCCGTCCGACCCGTAACTCTTTCGAGTGACCATCGTTGAGAGAGCGAGTGCGGTTGAAACGAGAAGTTCCCGGACAGGTGTCCGAGGGCATCGACCGCACAGGTGACGATACGTACCAGCCTGGAGGCTCAAGGTGACGCGCATCAGCAGCTGCGGAGGGCGGTCATGACATCCGTCCTCGTCTGCGACGACTCCCCGCTTGCCCGAGAGGCGCTCCGTCGCGCGGTTGCCACCGTGCCCGGCGTCGAGCGTGTGACGACGGCTGCCAACGGCGAGGAAGTCCTCCGCCGCTGGGGTGCCGACCGGTCCGACCTGATTCTGATGGACGTGCGGATGCCCGGGCTCGGCGGTGTCGAGACCGTCCGCCGGCTCCTGTCCGCCGACCCGGGGGCCCGCATCATCATGCTGACCGTCGCCGAGGACCTGGACGGCGTGGCCCTCGCGGTCGCCGCCGGCGCCCGTGGCTACCTGCACAAGGACGCCTCGCGCGCCGAACTGCGGGCCACGGTCACCCAGGCGCTCGCCGACCCGACCTGGCGGCTGGCCCCGCGCCGGCTGCGCTCGGCGGAGATGGGCGCGGCGCCCACCCTCACCGCGCGCGAGATCCAGGTGCTGGAGGGCATGAGCCACGGCCGGTCCAACGCGGAGATCGGGCGCGAGCTCTTCCTCTCCGAGGACACGGTCAAGACCCACGCCCGCAGGCTCTTCAAGAAGCTGGGCGCCTCCGACCGGGCGCACGCCGTGGCGCTCGGCTTCCGCTGGGGTCTCGTCCGCTGACGGCGCCCGCGGCGCCCGGGTCTCCGGAGCGGTCCCGTCCGCCGTCGGCGGGCGGGGCGGCAGGCGCCCCGGGAGCGGCGCGGTGGGGAAGTCCCGTCCCGACCGGTGTCCCGTCGGGGGTTGGCGGGGCACAATCCGGGGGACGTGTCGCTTCGGGCGCGATGCCGCATCCTTGATGGTGTGCCGCATTCTTGGAGAGGTCGAGTCCTCGGGGACGACGATTCGGGCCGAGCGGAGGGGAGGGCGCAGACGATGGGTTCCGGCGCACCCGCTCATAACGCTTCGATGCACAACACGGGCCGCGATGCCACGAACGCTCCGGCGCCAGGGCACCATGGATTGATGCGCGACGACGAGGCCCTGGGGTCACCCCCGGCCGCAGGCCCCACCGGCGCCGCCAAAGGCGGCAACGCCGGGGCTGTCAGCGCGCTCGTACGCCGTGCGGTCGACGGTGACGAACAGGCCACGCACGACCTGCTGGCCTTCGTGCACCCCCTCGCCCTCCGTTACTGCCGCACCCGGCTGTCGCGGCTGCCGGGTGATGCCCGTCACTTCGTCGAGGACCTGGCGCAGGAGGTCTGCGTCGCCGTCCTGATGGCGCTGCCCCGCTACCGGGACACCGGGCGCCCCTTCGAGGCGTTCGTCTTCGCCATCGCCGCGCACAAGGTCGCCGACCTCCAGCGGGCCGCGATGCGGCATCCGGGGAGCACCGCCGTGCCGTCCGACGAGATGCCGGAGCGGCCGGACGACTCGCTCGGGCCGGAGGAGCGGGCGCTGCTCAGCAGTGACGCCGCCTGGGCCAAGAAGCTGCTGGCCAATCTGCCGGAGAACCAGCGCGAGCTGCTCGTCCTGCGGGTGGCCGTCGGGCTGACGGCCGAGGAGACCGGCCAGATGCTCGGTATGTCCCCCGGCGCGGTGCGGGTCGCCCAGCACCGTGCGCTGAGCCGGCTGCGGGCGCTCGCAGAGCAGTGAGCGGGAGATTCTCCCCGTAGGAAGCTACGAATCTTCTGCTTGACCTTGGTCGTGGAATGAGACGCCTCGGGATCCCGTTAGCATGGACATCCGCGCTGAGCAAGACCATTTGGGAAGGTGTCATGACCGCCGACGGAGTACCCGACAAATTCGCCGCGCTCGGACTGACCTATGACGACGTGCTGCTGCTGCCGGGCGCGTCGGACATGGCCCCCGACGAGATCGACACCTCCTCCCTCATCTCGCGCAACGTCCGCGTGAACGTTCCGCTGCTGTCCGCGGCCATGGACAAGGTCACCGAGTCCCGGATGGCCATCGCCATGGCCCGCCAGGGCGGCGTCGGCGTCCTGCACCGCAACCTCTCCATCGCCGACCAGGCCAACCAGGTGGACCTGGTCAAGCGCTCCGAGTCCGGCATGGTCACGGACCCGATCACGGTGCACCCCGACGCGACGCTCGGCGAGGCCGACCACCTCTGTGCGAAGTTCCGCATCTCCGGCGTCCCGGTCACCGACTCCGCCGGCAAGCTGCTGGGCATCGTCACCAACCGCGACATGGCCTTCGAGTCGGACCGCAGCCGCCAGGTGCGCGAGGTCATGACCCCGATGCCACTGGTCACCGGCAAGGTCGGCATCTCCGGCGTGGACGCCATGGAGCTGCTGCGCCGCCACAAGATCGAGAAGCTTCCGCTGGTCGACGACGCGGGCATCCTCAAGGGCCTCATCACCGTCAAGGACTTCGTCAAGGCCGAGAAGTACCCGAACGCCGCCAAGGACAAGGACGGCCGCCTGCTGGTCGGCGCCGCCGTCGGCGTCGCGGGCGACGCGTACGAGCGCGCCCAGGCCCTGATCGAGGCGGGCGCCGACTTCATCGTGGTCGACACCGCCCACGGCCACTCCCGCCTGGTCGGCGACATGGTCGCCAAGATCAAGTCCAACTCCGGCGTCGACGTCATCGGCGGCAACGTCGCCACCCGCGACGGCGCCCAGGCGCTGATCGACGCCGGCTGCGACGGCATCAAGGTCGGCGTCGGCCCCGGCTCCATCTGCACCACCCGCGTGGTCGCCGGCATCGGCGTCCCGCAGGTCACCGCGATCTACGAGGCCGCGCTGGCCGCGAAGGCCGCGGGCGTCCCCGTCATCGGTGACGGCGGCCTGCAGTACTCCGGCGACATCGCCAAGGCCCTGGTCGCGGGCGCCGACACGGTGATGCTCGGCTCGCTGCTCGCGGGCTGCGAGGAGTCCCCGGGCGAGCTGCTCTTCATCAACGGCAAGCAGTTCAAGTCCTACCGCGGCATGGGCTCGCTCGGCGCGATGCAGTCCCGTGGCGACCGCAAGTCCTTCTCCAAGGACCGCTACTTCCAGGAGGGCGTCGGCGGGGACGACAAGCTGATCCCCGAGGGCATCGAGGGCCAGGTCCCCTACCGCGGCCCGCTCTCCGCGGTGGTCCACCAGCTCGTCGGCGGTCTGCGCCAGTCGATGTTCTACGTCGGCGGCCGTACGGTGCCGGAGCTCCAGGAGCGCGGCCGGTTCGTCCGGATCACCTCGGCGGGTCTCAAGGAGAGCCACCCGCACGACATCCAGATGACGGTGGAAGCGCCGAACTACAGCCGCCAGGGCTGACACGACGACCGCCCGAGGGGGCGGGCCCGCGCCGGGCCCGCCCCCTCGGCATGTCCCGGCCGCGTCCGTACAGCGGTCATCGGAACGCGGGTCCCCGGGGTTCGGGGATACTGGACGGGCAGACCCAGAGGAAAGGCCACCACACGTGACTGAGATCGAGATCGGGCGCGGCAAGCGCGGCCGCCGGGCGTACGCCTTCGACGACATCGCCATCGTCCCCAGCCGGCGTACGCGGGATCCGAAGGAGGTCTCGATCGCCTGGCAGATCGACGCGTACCGCTTCGAGCTCCCCTTCCTGGCCGCCCCCATGGACTCCGTGGTCTCCCCGCAGACCGCGATCCGCATCGGCGAGCTCGGCGGCCTCGGCGTGCTCAACCTCGAGGGCCTGTGGACCCGCTACGAGGACCCGCAGCCGCTGCTCGACGAGATCGCGGAGCTGGACGAGGAGGCCGCCACCCGCCGCCTCCAGGAGATCTACGCCGCGCCGATCCAGGCCGACCTGATCCGGCAGCGGATCAAGGAGGTGCGCGACTCGGGCGTCGTCACCGCCGCCGCGCTCTCCCCGCAGCGCACCGCCGAGTTCTCCAAGGCCGTCGTGGACGCGGGCGTCGACATCTTCGTCATCCGCGGCACCACCGTGTCGGCCGAGCACGTCTCGGGCGCGGCCGAGCCGCTGAACCTCAAGCAGTTCATCTACGAGCTCGACGTCCCGGTCATCGTGGGCGGCTGCGCCACCTACACGGCGGCCCTGCACCTGATGCGCACCGGCGCGGCGGGCGTCCTCGTCGGCTTCGGCGGCGGCGCCGCGCACACCACGCGCAACGTCCTCGGCATCCAGGTCCCGATGGCCACCGCCGTCGCGGACGTGGCCGCGGCCCGCCGCGACTACATGGACGAGTCCGGCGGCCGGTACGTGCACGTCATCGCCGACGGCGGTGTGGGCTGGTCGGGCGACATCCCCAAGGCCGTGGCCTGCGGCGCCGACGCCGTGATGATGGGCTCCCCGCTGGCCCGCGCCACCGACGCGCCCGGCCGGGGCAACCACTGGGGCATGGAGGCCGTCCACGAGGACGTGCCGCGCGGCAAGAAGGTCAACCTGGGCACGGTCGGCACCACCGAGGAGATCCTCACCGGCCCGTCGCACACCCCGGACGGCTCGATGAACCTCTTCGGCGCCCTGCGCCGCTCGATGGCCACGACGGGCTACAGCGAGCTCAAGGAGTTCCAGCGCGTCGAGGTCACGGTCGCGGACGCCCAGCACAGCCGCTGACCGCTTCGCGTCCACACGCCGGAGGGCCGGCACCCCGAGCGGGGTGCCGGCCCTCCGGCGTGTGCGGGTCAGTCGTCGGTCTTCAGGACCGTCCCGACTGCGACGACGACGCTGATGCCGATGAACACCAGGGACATGAGGTCGAGGCTCTCCTTGACGATGTCGTTCAGGCCACCGACACCGATGGCCTCGATCACGTCGGACAAGCTGATCTTCTTGAGGTCAGCCAGGGCGAGCGCGAAGAGGAACATCTTGCCGAGGTAGACGGCGCCGATCGACACCAGCCCGGCGACCGCAGGCATCACCGCGTTCCGGCCGCCGATCTTCTTGGCGGCGAAACCGACGAGGGCGCCGATGAAGATGCTACCGAAGGGCCGCTCCCGGTCCAGGGCGTACATGATCCCGCCGTAGGCGGCCGCTGCGATCAGTCCCGCGACGACAGCCGCGACGATGCCCAGGCCGATGTTGCCCTTGCGGGCCGGTGCCGGGGCGGGCGCCTCGACGGAGGACGGGGGCGCGGGCGGCTGAACGTTGTGGCTCATGGAAATCCCCCCCAGGGATTTGACGCACGTCAGCCCGTGGGGGCATAAGTGCGGGATAAGTGATGCCGCAGGCTAACAGGGGACGCTGACATTCCACGGGGGGATTTCGGTCCGATGATCCAACCGGAACCGGCCCGTGACCTGGGGCGGGGGTGGTCAGAGGCGGTGGGCCGCGCCGACGGGGCTGGCGCCTCGGGTGTCGAGGAGGAGCTGGGCCTTCACCGCCAGGCCCTGGAGGTCGTACGTGCGGTGGTGCTGGAGCAGGATCGTCAGGTCGGCGTTGGCGGCAGCCTCGTAGAGGGAGTCGGCGCGCGGGACGGGCCGGTCGCGGACCCGCCAGCCCTGGATGTAGGGGTCGTGGTAGCTGACCAGGGCGCCCAGATCGAGGAGCCGGCTGGCGATCTCGGGGGCGGGGGAGCCCTCCTGGTCCGGGAGGTCGGGCTTGTAGGTGACGCCCAGGAGGAGGACGCGGGCGCCCCGGGCGGACTTTCCGTGCTCGTTCAGCAGGGTGGCGCAGCGCTGGATGACGTACTGCGGCATCCGGCCGTTGATCTCCTGCGCCAGGCCGACCATGCGCAGGGGGTGGCCGGGGGTGCGGGTGGTGTGGGGGAGGTAGTTCGGGTCGAGGGGGACGCCGTGGCCGCCGACGCCGGGGCCGGGGCGGAACGCCTGGAACCCGTACGGCTTGGTCTCGGCGCACCGGATGACGTCCCAGAGGTCGACGCCGAGGTCGTGGCAGAGGACCGCCATCTCGTTCATGAGGGCGATGTTCACGTGCCGGTAGTTGGTTTCCAGCAGCTGGACGGTCTCGGCCTCGCGCAGCCCCCGGGCCCGGACGACCTTCTCGGTGAGGCGGGCGTAGAAGGCGTGCGCGGATTCGGTGCAGGCCGGGGTGAGGCCGCCGATGACCTTGGGGGTGTTGGCGATGGTGTGCGTCCGGTTGCCGGGGTCGAGGCGGCTGGGGGAGTAGGCCAGGTGGAAGTCGCGTCCGGCGCGCAGGCCGGAGCCCTCTTCGAGGACGGGCCGCAGGTAGTCCTCGGTGACCCCGGGGTGGGCGGCGGATTCCAGGATGACGGTGGTGTGGGGGCGCAGCCGGGCGGCGAGGGTGCGGCCGGCCGCGCCGACGGCGCTGAGGTCGAGGGCCCGGTCGGCGCCGAGCTGGGTGGGGGCGCAGATGACGGCGGTGCGGACCCGGCCGAGTTCGGCGGGGTTGGTGGTGACCCGGAAGCCGGCCGCCGACATGCGGCGGATCTCGGCGGCGGTGAGGGGGCTGTCCGTGGCGGGGCCGCTGTCGTAGCCGACGGTCTCGATTCCGGCGGCGACGGCCGCCTGGGCGAGGGGGAGGCCGAGGTGGCCGAGTCCGATGACGGCGAGATCTGCGGGCATGGGGGGCCGTCCCTTCCCTTCCCTGGCATGCATGAGGAGGCGGTGCGCGCAAGTCCTGTGGACGAATGGAGCTGGCGCAATGTCAGACTAGGCATATATATGACGGATATGTCGCATTCTGGGGTTGTGGCCATCCCTGTGTTGTCCACAGCCGGTGGCTGATGTCGGTGCGGCCGGTCAGAATCGGAAATGGGAGATGTGAGCGGGATCACCCGCAGCGAGCGGGATCGGCCCGTACCAACGGGAGGCAGCCGTGAGGACAGCGACACTGGGGCCCGCGCAGCGCGCGGAAGCCCTCGCCGGGATGGCCGAGCGGGAACTGGACGTGCTGGTCGTCGGCGCGGGCGTGGTCGGCGCGGGTACCGCGCTCGATGCGGTGACCAGAGGTCTGTCGACCGGGCTGGTGGAGGCGCGGGACTGGGCCTCGGGGACCTCCAGCCGCTCCAGCAAGCTCATCCACGGCGGCCTGCGCTATCTGGAGATGCTCGACTTCGCCCTGGTCCGTGAGGCCCTCAAGGAACGCGGGCTGCTGCTGGAGCGGCTCGCCCCGCATCTGGTGAAGCCGGTGCCGTTCCTGTACCCGCTCCAGCACAAGGTGTGGGAGCGGTTCTACGCCGGCTCGGGCGTCGCGTTGTACGACGCGATGTCGGTCTCCAGCGGGCACGGGCGCGGCCTGCCCACCCACCGGCACCTCTCGCGCAGACGGGCTCTGCGGGTCGCGCCGGCGCTGCGCAAGGACGCCCTGGTGGGCGCGCTCCAGTACTACGACGCCCAGATGGACGACGCCCGCTATGTGACCACGCTGGTCCGGACGGCCGCCGCGTACGGGGCGTACTGCGCCAACCGGGCCAGGGTGATCGACTTCCTGCGCGAGGGCGAACGGGTGGTCGGGGCCCGGGTGCGGGACGTGGAGGGCGGCGGGGAGTACGAGATCCGCGCCAAACAGGTGGTGAACGCGACCGGCGTGTGGACGGACGACACCCAGGCGCTGATCGGGGAGCGCGGGCAGTTCCACGTGCGCGCCTCCAAGGGCATCCACCTGGTGGTCCCCAAGGACCGGATCCATTCGAACACCGGGCTCATCCTGCGGACCGAGAAGTCGGTGCTGTTCGTCATCCCGTGGGGCCGGCACTGGATCGTGGGCACCACGGACACCGACTGGGACCTGGACAAGGCGCACCCGGCGGCCTCCAGCGCCGACATCGACTACCTGCTGGAGCACGTGAACTCGGTACTGGCCGTACCGCTGACCCGGGACGACGTCGAGGGGGTCTACGCGGGCCTGCGGCCGCTGCTGGCGGGAGAGTCGGACGCGACGAGCAAGCTCTCGCGCGAGCACACGGTGGCCCATCCGGTGCCGGGGCTGGTGGTGGTGGCGGGCGGCAAGTACACGACGTACCGGGTGATGGCGAAGGACGCCGTCGACGAGGCGGTGCACGGCCTGGACCAGCGGGTGGCCGAGTGCGTCACGGAGGACGTGCCGCTGGTGGGTGCGGAGGGCTACCGGGCGCTGTGGAACGCCCGGAACCGCATCGCCTCGCGGACCGGGCTGCATGTGGTGCGGGTGGAGCACCTGCTGAACCGGTACGGATCCCTGACGGAGGAACTGCTCGACCTGATCGCGGCCGATCCGGCGCTGGGGGAGCCGCTGACCGGGGCGGACGACTACCTCCGGGCAGAAGTCGTCTACGCCGCTTCGCACGAGGGCGCCCGGCATTTGGACGATGTCATGACCCGGCGGACCAGGATCTCGATCGAGACCTTCGACCGGGGGACGCGGTCGGCGCGCGAGTGCGCGGAGCTGATGGCTCCGGTGCTGGGCTGGGACAAGCGGCAGACCGAGAACGAGGTGGAGCACTACGAGAAGAGGGTGCAGGCGGAGCGCGAATCGCAGCGCCAGCCGGACGACCAGACCGCCGACGCGGCCCGGCTGGGGGCGCCCGACATCGTTCCGCTCTGACGCGCCGTGACCGTGCGATCCGGACGGGGGAACCGCTGGACCCGGGGCTCCCGTCCGCTGCGGAGTGAGCAACAATGAGGTTTCTGCCGGGGTGGGTTACCTTGCCCCCGGCGGCTGCCGGGGGCAGCCGGGGCAGGCTGCACGATCGCAGAGGGGACGCATGTCGAAGCCGGAGCACACCGAGTCGCCCGCCGAGGCGCCTGCCGGGCCGCCTGCGGCGAAGCCCGGGGGTGCCGGTGCCGGTGCCTCCGAGGGTGGTGACGCGGTGAAGTCCGCCGCGGGCCCCGATTCTGACGCCGCGCCGGGCGGCTCCGCCGGTGCCGCGGACGAGGGCGCCGCGGCCGAGCCGGCCGCCGCGTCCATACCCCGGCCGAGGACCGGGACGGCCGCGCGCAAGGGGTCCGGGGGATCGGATCCCGCTTCGGGAACGCCTTCTGACGCCCCGACGGGCCAGCCCGCTGCCGCGCGCGACGCCGCCGGGCCGGCCCCCGCGGAGGAGGATCCGGCCGGTACGCCGGGTCCGGCCGCGGAGGCCGGGGGCGGCGGGGCCGCGCCCGCGGACGAGGGCGCGCCGGTGAAGGCCGGTACGGATGCCCCGGATGCGGACGAGCCCCCGGCTGCGAAGCGGAGCCCGGGTACCCGGGCCGGGGCTACGGGCGCGGCGCGCAAGCGCGGTGCGGCCGAGGAGGACGGGGGCGCCCCCGCCGAGGGTCGGGCAGGGAAGGGGTCCGGGGAACCCGGTGCGCGAGCCCAGGAGGCCGGGGCCGCTGCCGAGGCCGAGGAGGCGCAGGAGCGCAAGGGGCGGCTGCTCGCCGGGCGCTACCGGCTCGGGGCCGTGCTCGGCAAGGGCGGTATGGGTACCGTGTGGCGGGCCGAGGACGAGGTGCTCGGCCGGACCGTCGCCGTCAAGGAACTCCGCTTCAGCAGCGGCGTCGACGAGGACGAGAAGCGCCGCCTCATCACCCGTACCCTCCGCGAGGCCAAGGCCATCGCGCGGATCCGCAACGAGGGCGCCGTCACCGTCTACGACGTCGTCGACGAGGACGCGCGCCCCTGGATCGTCATGGAACTCATCGAGGGCCTCTCCCTCGCCGAGTTCGTCCGCGAGAACGGCCCGCTGAGCCCGCGCCGCGCCGCCGAGGTGGGGCTGGCCGTGCTCGACGTCCTGCGCGCCGCGCACCGCCAGGGGATCCTGCACCGCGATGTGAAGCCGTCCAACGTGCTCATCGCCGCCAGCGGCCGCGTCGTCCTCACCGACTTCGGCATCGCCCAGGTCGAGGGCGACCCCTCCATCACCTCCACCGGGATGCTCGTCGGCGCCCCCTCCTACATCTCCCCCGAGCGCGCCCGTGGCTACAAGCCCGGCCCGCCCGCCGACATGTGGTCCCTCGGCGGGCTCCTGTACGCCGCCGTCGAAGGCGTGCCCCCGTACGACAAGGGCTCCGCGCTCGCCACCCTCACCGCGGTGATGACGGAAGCGGTGGACCCGCCCAAGAACGCCGGCCCGGCCCTGACCGAGGTCATTTACGGGCTGCTGGTCAAGGACCCGGCGCTGCGCCTGGACGAGGACCGCGCCCGGTCGATGCTTACCGCCGTGATCAACGCCCCCGAGCCGGCGCCCGCCCCCGTACCGCCCGTCCCGGCGGTCGAGGAGACCCGGCCGATCTCCCTCACCAAGGCCGAGGCGGAGGCGGAGAAGGCCGCCGAGAAGGCGGCGAAGAAGGAGCGCGAGCGCCGCGAGCGCGAGCAGCGCGACCGCGCCCGGGCCGCGCTGAAGGCGGCCCGCAAGGCGGCGGCCGCCGAAGCCGCCTCGGCCGCCGAGGCCCCGCAGCGGCCCTCGACGGTGGCCCCGGCCTCGCTCACCGATGTGATGCCGCGCCGCACCATCGCCCTCGCGATCGCCGGGATCCTGGTGGTCCTGGCGGTCATCGGCTCGCTCATCGCGTACGCGGTCAGCGGCCAGGACGACCAGGGCGGCCGGAAGAACGAGGGCAAGGGCGGCCCCACCCCGGCGGCCTCCGCCGCCCGGTCGCCGGGCAACTCCCCGGGCAACTCCCCGGCCGCCTCGCAGGGTTCCTCCCCCAGCCCCGCCCCGGCCGCGAGCGGCAGCCCGGACCCGGCCGCCTCCGGCGCGGGCGCGGGCGGCGCCGGTAACGACCCCGCCCAGAACCAGGCGCAGAGCCAGGGCCAGGGCGCCAGCCCGGGCGGCTCCGGCGGGGGACTGCCCGCCGGATTCACCAAGGTGACGGACCTCAACTTCCAGTTCGCCATGGTGATGCCCGAGGGCTTCCACCAGACGGGCACCGCCGGCACCAACTCGGGCGCGATATACAGCCGCTCCGGCGGCTTCCCCCGTATCCAGGTCGACCACACCAGCAGCCCGGGCAACGACGCCCGCGCCGCCTGGGCCGAGATGGTCCCGGGCCTGGCCGGCAGCAGCAGGAACTACCACCAGATCCGCCTCGAACCCGTCGAGTACCGGGGCTACCCGACCGTCGCGGACCTGGAGTTCGAGCGCGAGGAGCAGGGCATGAAGGTCCGCGTGCTCGACCGCGGCTTCAGGGCGGACGCCAAGAACGGCTACGCCATCATGATTAGCTGCCCGGCCGACCAGTGGGACGGCCCCGAATGCACGCAGATCCGCAACACCGCCTTCGACACCTTCCAGCAGTTGGGCTGACGGGCCGCGCAAGCCCGGGACGCGGGCGGCCCCGGCCACGTATCGTGTCAGCGGGGGCCATGGGGAAACGGACGCACTCGGGGGAGGCGATGTGGAGGACTACGCCGGCCGGATCCTTGCCGACCGCTACCGCTTGCCGTTACCGCCGTCCGACGAGTACGAGCTGACGGAGACCCGCGCCTTCGACACCCGCACGGGGCAGGAGGTCCTCGTCCGGCACGTGCCGCTGCCCGAAGTGGTGGACGCCGAACTGCTCGACGGGACCCGTGCGACACAGGCCCGGACCGGGGAACTCCCCGCGGTGCGCCGGGCGATCGCCGCCGCCCAGGCCGCCGCTTCCGTGCCGGACCATCCCCGACTCGACCAGGTCTTCGACGTGTTCGCGGAGGACGGCTCGCTGTGGATCGTGAGCGAGCTCGTGCCCGCCAGGCCGCTGGCCGCGCTGATCGCCGAGGAACCGCTGAGCCCGTACCGGGCGGCGGAGGTGGCCTCGGACGTGCTGACGGCGCTGCGGGTGCTGCACGCGCACGGCTGGACCCACCGCAACATCACCGTCCGCACGGTGCTGATATGCGAGGACGGCCGCGTCGTCCTCACCGGGCTCGCCGCCGGGGCCGCCGAGGACGCCCTGTGCGGCTACGACCCGGTGCCGGCGGCCGAGCCCGGGGACGGGGGCACCGGCGCCCCCTGGGACGAGCCGCCGTCCTCCGCTCCCGGTGGACGGGAGCCCGTGTACGCCCCGCTGGTGGCGCCCGGCTACGACACCGGCCCGCGCTACCGCGACCACGTCCTCCCGGAACCGGTGGCCCCGCCGGAGCCCCCGCCCCTGCCCGCGCCGCCCGCTCCGCCCGCTCCGCCCGGGGTTCCCGCCCCGCCCGCCGGGCCCCGTGACGACTCCCTGGCCGCCGCCCGTGCCGCGACCGTCGCCGCCTACCGGGCCGGTTCCCGGGCCGCCGCCGAGAAGGTGGCCCAGGAGCGCGGGGTGCGGGGGCCGGTGGTCGTCCCGCAGCTGCCGCCGACGGGGGCCAGCCTGCCGCAGGAGTACGCGTACCCGTACGGCGGACCGGCCACCGCCGCCACCCCCTGGCACGGCGCCGCCCCCCGCCGCCCGGCCGACCCCGCCGAGGCGCCCCCCGAGCAGACCCCGGACCCGCGGCAGGAGCCCGACCCGCGGCACGAGCCCGACCCGCGGCAGGAGCCCGCCCCGCGGCGGGAGCTCGACCCGCAGCCGGAGCCGAGCCCGCAGCCGCTCCCCGAGCGGCACCCGCACCCCGCCCCGCCCGCGGCCCCCGCGCTCCCGGCCGCCCTCGCCCTCCCGCAGGGCTACCGCCAGGCCGACCCCCCGGCGGCCATCCCGCCCGCCCAGGCCGGCCACTCCGCCGCCCACGCCCCCGAACCCCCCGCCACGCCCCCGCGCCCCCTCCCCGCGCCCCGTACCGCCCCGGGCGCCCCCGCCGGCGGCGGCCCCCGGAGCGGGCTCGACGCCGAGCGGGCCCGGCAGACGCGGATGGCCGTCGTCGGGCCCGTCACCGAACGCTGGGCCCCCGAACAGGCCCGCCCCGTCCCCGGCGGCCCCTGGCAGCTGGCCGCGCCCATCGGCCCCGCCACCGACCTCTGGGCCCTCGGAGCCCTGCTGTACCGGGCCGTGCAGGGCCACGCCCCGTACCCCGAGGACAGCGTCGCCGAGCTCGTGGACATGGTCTGCGCCGAGCCCCCCGCCTTCGCCGAGGAGTGCGGCCCGCTGCGCCCCGTCGTGGAGTCCCTGCTGCGCCAGGACCCCACCGAGCGGCCCGACTTCGAGGAGCTGCGCGGCTGGCTGCGCTCGCTGGTCCGCTCCGCCCCCGAGCCCGACGGCGGCTTCCCCTTCCCCCTGCCCGAACCCGACCCCGCCCGCCTCCCCGAGGTGCGCCGCCGGGGCGACCTGCACGGCCGCCACCGCAACCCCGACGCCCCCCGCAGGCCGCGCTCCCTCGGCCGGACCCTGCTGGTCGGGGTCCTCGCGCTGCTCGCGGCCGGGGTGGCGTACGCGATGCTCTTCCTGCCGGGCTCCGAGGACCAGGACCCCGGCCGCGCCCAGCAGCCCACCGCCGCCCAGAGCCCGGCGCCCCGCACCCCGGTACCGCAGAAACCCCAGCAGCCCCCGCAGCAGTCCCCGGCCCCGCAGAGCTCCGGCGCCCAGCCGCCCGCGCAGCAGGCCCCCGAGGGCTACACCCTCCAGCAGGACCCGGCCCACTTCACCATCGCCGTCCCCAACGGCTGGGAGCGCCAGTCGCTCAACGAGGCCGGCCAGGTCCGCTACACCCAGGGCGCGTTCACCCTGATCGTGGTCCCCGGCCGGGACCGGGTCGAGGGCGGCTCCCCCGATCCGCTGGGCTACCAGAAGGACAAGGAGGCGGAGCTGGCCCCGTACCGCAACTCCACCTGGGCCTCGGGCGGCGACGTGAAGTCGGTGAAGGTGGGCCAGCAGTTGCGGGTGACGGGCCGCTACACCTGGATCGACGCGGCGGGCCGTTCCCTGTTCGCCCGCAACTTCGTCGTCGCGCTCGGCGGCGGCTACCACGTGGTCATGGTCACGGGCCCGGAGGACAACCAGGACAAGGTCACCGACGTCTTCGACAAGGCCACGGCCAGTTACCAGGCCGGGGGCTGACGGTCGATCAGTACGGCGATTGCGTCACAGTGCCGCTATATCGGCCCCGCCCGGTTCCGGCACGGCGCGCAGGCTCCGTAATCTGGCCCGGAGTGCACAGAGCGGCGGGGATTCGTGGAACAGCAGACAGGCGTGGGTGCGGTGCTCGCGGGCCGGTACCGGCTCGTGGAGCCCATCGGCAGCGGCGGGATGGGCAAGGTGTGGCGCGCCCATGACGAGCTGTTGCACCGGACGGTAGCCGTCAAGGAACTGACGGCGGTCCTGTACGTCTCCCAGGCCGACCGGGAGGTCATGCACGCCCGTACGCAGAAGGAGGCCCGGGCGGCGGCCAGGATCCAGCACCCCGCCGTCGTCACCGTGCACGACGTGCTGGACCACGACGACCGGCCGTGGATCGTCATGGAGTACATCGACGGTCCCTCCCTCGCCGAGGCCGCCAAGGCCGCCGGACGGATCGAGCCCCGCGAGGCGGCCCGGATCGGCCTGCACGTGCTGGGCGCGCTGCGCGCCGCGCACGCGGTCGGGGTGATGCACCGGGACGTGAAGCCGGGCAACGTACTGCTGGCCAAGGACGGCCGGGTGCTGCTCACGGACTTCGGGATCGCGGCGATCGAGGGCGACTCCTCGATCACCCGCACGGGTGAGCTCGTCGGTTCCATCGACTACCTGGCCCCGGAGCGGGTCACCGGCGGCGCCCCCGACCCGTCCTCGGACCTGTGGTCCCTGGGCGCGACCCTGTACACGGCCGTCGAGGCCCGCTCGCCGTTCCGCCGGACCTCGCCGATCTCCAGCCTCCAGGCCGTGGTCAACGACGAGCCGCCCGTCCCGCGCCAGTCCGGCGCGCTGGGCCCGGTCATCACCGCGCTGCTGCGCAAGGACCCGGCCGAGCGCCCTTCGGCGGCCGAGGCCGAGCGGATGCTGATCGAGGCGATGGAGGGCCGCGAGCCCAAGGCGGCGCACGCGTACGTGCCCACCCGCGCGGTGAGCGACGAGGAGCGGGCCCCCGCCCGGGAGGCCGTCCCCCCGGCGCCGGAGCCCGCGCCCGCCCGGCCACCGGCCACCGGCCCCACCCAGCGTCAGCCGGCCCCCGCCGGGCGCACGCCGGGCCGGCTGCGGCGGATCGCGGTGGTGGCCCTCGCCGCGGCGCTGCTCGGCGGCGGCACGGTGTTCGGGGTGCTGAAGTTCACCGGCGGGGGCGAGGGCCAGGGCGGCTCCGGCCAGGGCGCGAGCACCGCCGACGGGCAGTCCGGGCAGAAGGCCGCCGCCCCGCCGGCGGGCTGGACCAAGGTCACGGACCCGGTGGGCGGCTTCACGCTGCTGGTCCCGGAGGGCTGGACCCGCCAGGCGGACGGCGACCAGATCGACTACACCGGGGACAACGGCAAGCACTACATCCGGATCGCCGCCGACCCCACCCCGGACTACCCGAACCCGTACGCGCACCTGCTCGACCTGGAGAAGCAGGTGGAGAAGCGGACGGACTACAAGCGGCAGAAGCTCAACCCGAACACCTTCCGGGGCACCACCCAGGCCGTGCTGTGGGACTTCACGTGGACCGAGAAGGGCGTGCACGCCGGACCGCGCCGGGCCATCGAGCAGATGTACGTCGACCAGAACGGCACCGAGTACGCGATCTACATGACGGGCCCCGCCGAGGACTGGCCGATGACCCGCCAGCGGTTCGACACCGTCCTCAGCGGGTGGGAGCCGGCGCCGAAGAAGCGCTGAGCGGCGCCGGTCCGGCCGGGCCGGGCGGGGTGCGCGGACGGGCCCGCGGGGCCCGGACCCGGCCATCGTGCCAGCGATTACTGGCAGACTTGGCAAAATCCGGTTACCCACGGGTACCCAAAGCCCCCGGCGCGCAATACGCTCACCGCCATGACGGACTCGAAGGCTGCCCCCGCCCCTCTGCGCTCCGCCCCCCGGCCCACCAACCCGGTCGCCCCCGCCCCGGCGGGTGCCCGCACCGCCGCCGACGTGGTGACGCCCGCCCTGATCACCCGCCTCACCCGCGGAGTCACCGGCTCCGGCAGCACCGCCAACCACACCCCCTTCACCGGGGCCAAGCTGGCGGACCTCCCCGAGGCCACCCCCGAGGACGTGGCCGACGCCTTCGCCCGGGCCCGCGCCGCCCAGCCCGCCTGGGCCGCGGTCCCCGTACGGCAGCGCGCGGCCGTCCTGCTGCGCTTCCACGACCTGGTGCTGGAGCGCCAGTCCGAGGTGCTCGACCTCATCCAGCTGGAGACCGGCAAGGCCCGCCTGCACGCCCACGAAGAGGTCCAGGCCGTCGCCGTTGCCGCCCGCCACTACGGCCGCAAGGCCCCCGCCTACCTGCGCCCCAAGGGCCACACCGGCGCCATGCCCACCCTGACCAAAGTCACCGAGCTGCGCCAGCCGCGCGGGGTCGTCGGCCAGATCGCCCCCTGGAACTACCCCCTCGAACTCTCCGTCGGCGACGCGCTGCCCGCCTTCGTCTCGGGCAACGCCGTCGTGATGAAGCCCGACACCGAGACCGCGCTGACCGCCCTGTGGGCCCGTGACCTGCTGATCGAGGCCGGGCTGCCCGCCGAGGTCTTCCAGGTCGTCCTCGGCGAGGGCCCCGTCGTCGGCCCCGAGGTGGTCCGCCACGCCGACTACGTCTCCTTCACCGGCTCCACCCGCACCGGCCGCGAGGTCGCCCAGGGCGCCGCCGCCCGCCTCGTCGGGGTCTCCCTCGAACTCGGCGGCAAGAACGCCATGCTGGTCCTGCACGACGCCGATGTGGAGAAGGCCGCCGCCGGAGCCGTCCGCGCCTGCTTCTCCTCCGCCGGACAGCTGTGCATCTCCATCGAGCGGCTCTACGTCCACGCCTCCGTCGCCGACGCCTTCGTCGAGCGCTTCGCCGCCCGCACCAAGGCCATGCGGCTCGGCAGCGCCCTCGCCTACGGGGCCGACATGGGCTCCCTCGTCGGCGAACGCCAGCTGGAGACCGTCCAGCGGCATGTGGACGAGGCCGTCGCCAAGGGCGCCACCCTCGTCGCCGGCGGCGTCGCCCGCCCCGACATCGGCCCCCTCTTCTACGAGCCCACCATCCTCGACGGCGTCGAGGCGCCCATGGCGGTCTGCGCCGAGGAGACCTTCGGCCCGGTCGTCTCCGTCTACCGCTTCACCGACGAGGACGAGGTCATCGCCCAGGCCAACGCCACCGCCTACGGCCTCAACTCCAGCGTCTGGACCAAGGACGCCCGCCGCGGCCACGCCGTCGCCGCCCGCCTGCGCACCGGCACCGTCAACATCAACGACGGCTACGCCCCCGCCTACGGCAGCGCCCAGGCCCCCATGGGCGGCATGAAGGACTCCGGACTCGGCCGCCGCCACGGCTCCGAGGGCATCCTCAAGTACACCGAGGCCCAGACCGTGGCCCACCAGAGGCTCCTGCCGATGGCGCCCTCCCTGGGCATGGACGACGAGAAGTACGCCGCGTTCATGACCCGCAGCCTCAAGATCATGAAGGCCCTCCGCCTCCGTTAGGAGCACGCCCGTGTCGTACGACTACGACGTCATCGTCATCGGATCGGGCTTCGGAGGGTCGGTCTCGGCGCTGCGGCTCACCGAGAAGGGCTACCGGGTCGGCGTCCTGGAGGCAGGACGCCGCTTCACCCGCGAGAGCCTGCCTCGCACCAGCTGGGACCTGCGCAACTACCTGTGGGCGCCCGCCCTCGGGCTGTACGGGATCCAGCGCATCCACCTGCTCGGCAACGTGATGGTCCTCGCGGGCGCCGGTGTGGGCGGCGGCTCCCTCAACTACGCCAACACCCTCTACGTGCCGCCCGCCGCCTTCTTCGAGGACCGCCAGTGGGCCTCCATCACCGACTGGCGCGAGGAACTGGCCCCGTACTACGCGCAGGCCCAGCGGATGCTCGGCGTACGGCTCAACCCGACGATGACCCCCTCCGACGTCCACCTCAAGGCCGCCGCCGAGAAGATGGGCGCCGGCGACACCTTCCACATGGCGCCCGTCGGCGTCTTCTTCGGCGACGGGCAGGACGCCGAGGGGCAGCCGAAGGTCCGCCCCGGCCAGCAGGTCGCCGACCCCTACTTCGGGGGCGCCGGCCCCGCCCGCACGGCCTGCACCGAGTGCGGCGAGTGCATGACCGGCTGCCGGCACGGTGCGAAGAACACCCTCAACGAGAACTACCTGTACCTCGCCGAGCGGGCCGGCGCCGTCATCCACCCCATGACCACCGTCACCGCCCTCGCCGAGCACCCCGACGGCGGCTACCGCGTCCGCACCGTCCCCACCGACCACCGCCGCTCCGGCCTCTCCCAGGTGCTGCGCGCCCGGCACGTGGTCGTCGCGGCGGGTACGTACGGCACGCAGACCCTGCTGCACACCATGAAGGACCGCGGCCAGCTGCCCCGGATCTCCGCCCGGCTCGGCGAGCTGACCCGTACCAACTCCGAGGGCCTGGTCGGCGCCCAGACCGACGACCGCCGCTACCGCAGGCGCCACCCGGGCGCGGGCCGGGCGGACTTCACCCGCGGTGTGGCCATCACCTCCTCGGTGCACCCCAACGCCGACACCCACATCGAGCCCGTGCGCTACGGCAAGGGCTCCAACGCCATGGGGTTCCTGACCGTCCTCCAGGTGCCCCACAGCGCCCACCGGGTACGGGCCTGGTTCGCGCGCACCGCCCGCCACCCCGTGCAGCTGGCACGCTCCCTGTCGAACCGGCGCTGGTCGGAACGGACCATCATCGGACTTGTCATGCAGTCGCTGGACAACTCCCTGACGACGTACCGCAAGCCCGGCGGCCTCGGCAAGGGCCTGCTGACGGCCCGCCAGGGGCACGGCGCCCCCAACCCGGTGCAGATCCCGGAGGCCACCGAGGCCGCGAGCCTGCTGGCCGAGGAGATCAACGGGTTCCCCGGCAGCAACGTCGGCGAGCTGATGGGCACCCCGCTCACCGCGCACTTCCTCGGCGGCTGCCCGATCGGCGCCACCCCCGAGGAGGGCGTGGTGGACCCGTACCACCGGCTGTACGGGCACCCGGGCATCTCGGTGGTCGACGGTTCGGCGGTCTCCGCGAACCTCGGGGTCAATCCGTCCCTGACCATCACCGCCCAGGCCGAGCGGGCGATGGCGTACTGGCCGAACAAGGGCGAGGCAGACCCGCGGCCCGCGCAGGGGGAGGCGTACGTACGTCTCGCGCCGGTGGAGCCGGTGCGTCCGGCCGTCCCGAAGGGGGCCTTCGGCGCGCTGCGGCTGCCGTTCCTGCCCGTCCCGGAAATTCCCCGCAGACAACCGGAAGCCAAGGGCTGAGCCGCGCGACGGGCTCCACGACGACCGCGGCGGGTACCGCGCTCCCCCTCCGAGCGCGGTACCCGCCGCGGTACAGGAGTCGACAGGCGGTCGCCGGAAAAGGTTGTACCGGAATGCTTCGGGCGGGGCTGTGGCGTCGGTCACAGGGCCACCCGTGCAACCGGGGCGTACGTCCGGCGGTCACACGGGGCATGAGACAGCGCATCTCCCTGCTGGCCGCCTGCGGCCTGCTGACCGCGGGGCTCGTCACCGTCCCGGCCGCCGCGGCGAACGCCGCGGAACCCGTCTTCCGTCTGGCCGGCCCGCCCGGGCTCCTCCTTCCGCTCCACCCCGCGACGGGCTCCCCGAAGCCGGTGGCGCTGAACTACCGCCTGGAGGCGCCGGACCAGGCGGCCTCCTTCGACGGGGAGTTCACCCTCACCGTCGACCTCTCCAAGCTGAACGGGGCGGCGACCGTCCAGGAGAACCCGCGCGCGGCCGTCAAGAAGTGCGCCCCCGCCGGCGGCACGCTCGTCTGCAAGCAGCGGGGCGTGCGTCCCGGGGCCCCGGCCGGCGTGGAGCTGGAGGTCACCGCCGCGAAGGACGCCGCGAACGGGCGGACCGGCGTGATCACGGTGACCGGCGCGGCCGCCGGCGCCACCGTCACCCCCGCCGTCACCGATGTCCAGGTCGGCGGACCGGACCTGGTCATGGCGGAGATGAACCTCAAGAAGGAGCTGAAGCCGGGCGAGAGCCAGCCCCTGCCGCTGGTCTTCAGCAACAAGGGCAGCCGGCCGGCCAAGGGCATCGTCCTGGAGCTGGAGGCCAGCCACGGCCTGGAGCTCCCGGAGCGGTACGACAACTGCACCTACCGCACCACCCGCACCGCGACCGCCGTCGTCTGCACCATCGAGGGCGACTTCGACGCCGACGCCTCCTACGAACTGGCCGGCGACAGCCCCCTCCACCTCAAGGCCGGCGCCAACGCCCTCGACGAGCGCTTCGCCTACGGCGTCTACCCGGCGCCCGCCGCACAGCAGGCGGCCGGGACGGGCTCCGGGGCGTCCGGCGCCGACCAGCAGAAGACCGGCGACGCGGCGAGCAGGGCGGCGAAGCGGCTGCTGACCGCCCGCAAGGCCGTTGCGACCGCCCCGGTCGCCGGGCACGGCGCGGACCTCGACCCGGCCGACAACCGGCGCCAGGCCGCCCTCACCGTCCAGAACACCGCGGACTTCGAGGCCGAGCCCCTCACGGTCAAGGGCGCCGCCGGCACCACCGCCAAGGCCGTCGTCGCCGTACGCAACAACGGCCCGGCCTGGGTCGCCGGCCAGGGTGACGGCCGCCCGGCGGCCGTCGTGGACGTCGAGCTCCCCCAGGGCCTCAAGGTGGTCACGGGGCCCGCCGCCTGCCACCCCGAGAGCGCGACCCGCTACCGGTGCCTCACCGCGCCCTCGGTGCTGGAGAGCGAGAACGTCGAGTTCCCCTTCGAGCTGAAGATCGAGAACGAGGTCAAGGACGCCAAGGGCGCCATCCGCGTCGGCGCCGCCGGACCGAAGGGCGAGCCGCAGCGGCACTCCTTCGACCCGGTCCTGGCCAACAACCTCGCCCCCTTCACGGCGAACCCCACGGCCACCGGCCCGAGCCCCAGCCCCTCCGCCGGCACCCCCTCGCCGAGCGCCTCCGCGAGCGCCTCGGCCGCGCCGAGCCCCTCGGCGAGCGGCGGCGCCACCGCGAGCGGCGGCAAGAGCGACGGTCCGCTGGCCTCCACCGGCAGCGAGGCCGGCCTGCTGGGCGTCGGCGCGGCCGGGCTGCTGGCCGTCGGCGCCGCGCTGTACCTGTCCTTCCGCCGCCGGGGCACCGCGCGCGTGTGAGGACGTAAGCCCCTGTAGGTGAGCGAACGGCCGGCCCGGGGCATCCCCCGGACCGGCCGTTCCTGCTGGGTGACCGGGCTGCTGTCCCCTGCCGTCCGGTCACCGCTCCCGCGGGCACCCCCTCAACGAAGGGCCCCGGGCGCGGACACCGCCCGGACGGGTGACGAACAGGCGCCCGCGGGGTCAGACGCGGCCCCGGCACAGCTCCAGCAGGGTCATCGCGAGCCCGGTGCCGGGCTTGCCGAGGGCGTCGCTGAAGTGCGACAGCACCTCCATCTCCCGCGACAGGTGCACCCGCCGGCCGCCCGCGCCGATCCGGGCCTCCTGGATGACGGCGGAGACGGCCATGCGTTCCTGGATCAGACCGATGATCCGGTCGTCGAGGGCGTCGATGCGCTCACGGCAGTCGGCGATCAGCTGCTCAGGGGTCACGGCAGCGGCAGCGGTGGCGGTGGTGGTCATGAGGTTCTCCTGGGTTTCGTGGCCGGCAGGAGCGGAAACGCCAGAGCGCCCCGGTCCTGTCGGACCGGGGCGCTCTGGGAAGTCAGCGGCTCAAGCGAGCATCACACGGACCCATGGCGACCGGACCGGCCGGTGCCATAGGTAAAGAGGAAGCTCAGCTGCTTGCGCATGGTGGGGATTATGGCCCGCCCGCCCACGCCCGGGCCAATCGGGCCCGGATGCTGAGACACCCCCCGGACGTGACGTGGGCCTCGGATGGTGCGACAAAGCCAGGGGTGGCGCCACCGGTAGAATCGACAGAACAACCCCTCTTTCCGCCGGAAGGCCGTTCCCGTGCCAGAAGCACCCTCCGCCGCCCACGACAGCGCCCCGGACACGGTCCTCGTCGTCGACTTCGGCGCGCAGTACGCCCAGCTCATCGCCCGCCGCGTCCGCGAGGCCCGCGTCTACAGCGAGATCGTGCCCAGCACGATGCCCGTGGCCGAGATGCTCGCCAAGGACCCGAAGGCGATCATCCTCTCCGGCGGTCCGTCGTCCGTCTACGAGGAGGGCGCCCCGCGCCTGGACGACGCCCGCGCCCTGTTCGAGTCCGGCGTCCCGGTCTTCGGCATGTGCTACGGCTTCCAGCTGATGGCGACGACCCTCGGCGGCACCGTCGACAACACCGGCGCCCGCGAGTACGGCCGCACCCCCCTGGCGGTCTCCAAGCCCGGCTCGACCCTGTTCGAGGGCACCCCCGAGCACCAGTCGGTGTGGATGTCCCACGGCGACGCCTGCTCCGCCGCCCCCGAGGGCTTCTCCGTCACCGCCTCGACCGACGTCGTCCCCGTCGCGGCCTTCGAGAACGACGAGAAGAAGCTGTACGGCGTGCAGTACCACCCCGAGGTGATGCACTCCACGCACGGCCAGCTGGTCCTGGAGCACTTCCTCTACCGGGGCGCGGGCCTGAAGCCCACCTGGACCACCGGCAACATCGTCGAGGAGCAGATCGCGGCGATCCAGGCGCAGGTCGGCGACAAGCGCGCCATCTGCGGCCTGTCCGGCGGTGTGGACTCCGCGGTCGCCGCGGCCCTCGTGCAGAAGGCCATCGGCTCCCAGCTGACCTGCGTGTACGTCGACCACGGCCTGATGCGCAAGGGCGAGACCGAGCAGGTCGAGAAGGACTTCGTCGCGGCCACGGGTGTCCAGCTGAAGGTCGTCGACGCCCAGGAGCGCTTCCTGACCGCGCTGGCCGGCGTCTCCGACCCGGAGACCAAGCGCAAGATCATCGGCCGCGAGTTCATCCGCGTCTTCGAGCAGGCCCAGCTGGAGATCCTCCAGGAGGACGGCCCCGCGGTCGCCTTCCTGGTCCAGGGCACGCTGTACCCGGACGTCGTGGAGTCCGGCGGCGGCACCGGCACGGCCAACATCAAGTCCCACCACAACGTGGGCGGCCTGCCCGACGACATCGAGTTCGAGCTCGTCGAGCCGCTGCGCCAGCTGTTCAAGGACGAGGTCCGGATGGTCGGCCAGGAGCTCGGCCTGCCCGAGGAGATCGTCCAGCGCCAGCCCTTCCCCGGCCCCGGCCTCGGCATCCGCATCGTCGGCGAGGTCACCAAGGAGCGCCTGGACCTGCTGCGCGAGGCCGACGCCATCGCCCGCGAGGAGCTCACCGCGGCCGGCCTGGACCGGGAGATCTGGCAGTGCCCGGTCGTCCTGCTCGCCGACGTCCGCAGCGTGGGCGTCCAGGGTGACGGCCGCACCTACGGCCACCCCATCGTGCTGCGCCCGGTCTCGTCCGAGGACGCGATGACGGCCGACTGGACCCGGATGCCGTACGAGGTGCTGGCCCGGATCTCGACGCGTATCACCAACGAGGTCAAGGACGTCAACCGCGTGGTCCTGGACTGCACGAGCAAGCCCCCGGGCACCATCGAGTGGGAGTAGGCACCTCCCGCCGCCGCGCCTGACGCGAAGCCGCCGCTCCCCCGGGGAGCGGCGGCTTCGCCGTTCTCCCCCCCACGGCGCCCCGGCTCTGGTCTCCTGGCGGCCGCGCCGGTACCTTGCGCGGCGAGCGAAGGAGGGGGCCGTGCCGGAGCAGCAGCCCGTACCCGTACCCGTACCCGTGCCCGTGCCCGTGGACCGGCTGGCGTTCGAGATGCCGCCCGTGCACGAGGACCCGGCCGAGGAGCGCGCGTACCGCAAGGAGCGGCTCGCGGGGGCGCTGCGGCTGCTGGGCCGGCTCGGGTACGAGGACGGGGTCGGCGGGCACGTCACCGCGAGGGACCCGGAGTTCGCGGACTGCTACTGGGTCAACCCCTTCGGCCGGGCCTTCGCCGGCCTGGGCCCGGAGGACCTGCTGCTGGCCGACGGGGACGGCCGGGTGGTGCGGGGCGGTCGGCGGGTGAACCAGCTGGCCTTCGCGGTGCACGCGGCGGTGCACCGGGCGCGGCCCGAGGTGGTGGCCGTGGTCCGCGCGCAGGGCCCGTACGGCAGGGCGCTGGCCTGCCTGGGGGAGCTGCTGGCCCCCGTCAGCCAGGAGGCGTGCTGCTTCTACGAGGACCACGCCCTCCTGGACGAGTACGCCGGGGCGGAGGACCCGCAGCGGGTCGCGCGGGCGCTGGGCCCGTACAAGGCGCTGATCCTGCGCAACCGGGGGCTGCTGACGGTCGGCGGGTCGGTGGACGCGGCGGTGTGGTGGTTCGTCGCGGCGGAGCGGGCGGCGCAGGTGCAGCTGATCGCGCGGGCCGCCGGGAAGCCGGTCCCGATCGACCACCGGGCGGCGGTCGCCACACGGGAGCGGTTCGGCGGCGATCTGGCCGCGTGGGCGAACTACCAGCCGCTGTGGCAGACGCTCGCGGAGGGCAGCGGAGCGCTGGCGTCAACATCATGAACGGTTAATCACCTGCTCTGACATCGTGCGCAATCCGGAGCACTGCCGCAGTGGTGCACAATTCGCTGGCATCGCACCGTAGTTCAGAGAGGCGGCACGCACGTGGCTGTCCAAGAGATGTCCCGGAGTACCCATACCGCCGTCTGCGCCTGTGACGACTGTGCGCGCGAGGGACACCGGCGCGCGCTCGCCGCGTTCCTGGAGAAGCGCGACGAGTTCGCCGCCGGACAGGGGGTGCCACCCGCCGTGGCCCACTCCCTCGGCGCCTCCCGCCAGTGGGTGTCCGACGAGCTGACCCTGTCCGCCCGCACGGCCGCCGAGCGGGGCCGGGAGGCGGGGAACTCCTGGCTGTACCTGTTCTCCCGGCGGGCCGTCCTCGCCCTGTGGATCGCCGCCGGGGTGCTGCTGGTGGTCCAGGTGGGCACGGCCCTCGGCACCGGCTGGTCCACCGCCCGTACCGCCGCGCTGCTGGCCGCGCTGGTGCTGGCCGGGCTGCTGACCGTCGCCGCCCGCGCCCAGTCGGTGCGGGGCGGGCTGCTGGCGCCGGTGGTGGGCGAGGACAACCGGCTGTCGACCTCGAAGGCGGTGCCGTGCGCCTGGGTGGTGCTGACGGCGTTCGCGGCGCTGCTGCCCGCGCTGCGGCTGGCCGCCTCCTCGCCCGGGCCGGAGCGGGACGCCCTGTACCAGGGGTTCGCGCTGGGGCGGGCGCTGCCGCTGCTGGCGGTGGTCGCGCTGACCTCGGGGGTGGCGGTGCTGGTGCGCCGGGTGGTCTCCGTACGGATCATGGGGCAGCGGCTGCAGAAGCTTCCGGCGGACCGGCCGCGCGGGGCGGACCTGCTGACGGACGACGACGGCCGGGGGAGTTTCCCGGACGCGCAGTACGTCCTGACCTCCACGGTGGTGCTGGGCTACGCGGCCGTGTCGCTGGCCCGGTTCCCCGCCCGGCTGCCGCAGCTGCCGTGGGCGCTGGCCCTGCTGGTGGCGCTGTCGGCGGCGGTGTACCTGGCGGCGAAGTACGCGGAGGGCAGCCGTCCGCTGGTGCTGTCGGTGGTCCGCAGACGCGAGCCCGGGGACATCGACGCGGCGGTCCGCCCCGGGGACGACATCGAGATCCGGGGCGTCGGCTTCGTCCCTGCGGGGGCGCAGACCCCGGAGATGCTCGCCCGGCTGGTGGTGCGGATCGGCGCGGTCCACGTGCACGTGCCGCTGGTCCCGGTGGCCGGCGGGTTCGTGAACCCGTCCGACACGGTGCTGACGGTGCCGGTGCCCGCGGAGGTGGAACCGGGCCGGGTCGAGGTCCAGGTGGTGACCGCCGGCGGGGTGGAATCCAACCGGTGCGTCATCGACGTGGCCGAATGAAGCGGGTAGACATGGCCGGGTGAACCGAACTGACGACCCCTCCGGTGCGCGGTCCGCCCCCTGGAGAGAACGCGCCGCCCGTCATGCCCTCCTCCCGCTGCGGATCTTCCTCGGCGTGACCTTCGTCTACGCGGGCCTCGACAAACTGACCACCACCGGCTTCTTCTCCGCGGCCGGCGCCGGCTCGATCGGCGAGCAGATGCGCGGCGTGCGCGACACCGCCGCGATCCCCGCCCTGGTGGACCTCGCCCTGAAGGCACCCGCCGGTTTCGGCCTCGCCATCGCCCTCGGGGAACTCCTCGTCGGCCTGGGCGTGCTCGCCGGGCTGCTGACCCGGATCGCGGCCGCGGGCGGTGCGCTGATCTCGCTCAGCCTGTGGTTCACCGTCTCCTGGGCCGTGACCCCGTACTACTACGGCAACGACCTCGTGTACCTGATGGCCTGGCTCCCGCTGGTCCTCGCCGGGGCGCCCTACTGGTCCCTCGACTCCCTGATCCGGTCGCGCCGGTCCCGCCGCAGCGCGTAGGTCACCAGCCCGACCAGGGCGGCCAGGACCAGTCCGCCCAGGGACATCGGCACCACCAGGAACCACGGCAGGTCGGTCCGGCCGGCCGCGTCGAGCAGGTACAGCACGCCCGCCGCGGTCAGGACCAGGCCGGCCAGCAGCCTTCCCGGCTGGAACTCATGACGCCGCACGGGCCACCTCCACCTGTCCCACACCCGCGTGCAGGTGCAGCTCGATCGTCCCGCCGGCCTCGGTGCCGGCGGTGGGGGGCAGGGTCGCCTGCCGGTTCTCGCCGCCCTCCTTGATCCGCACGGAGCGGTCGCCGGGGAGCTGGATGTCGCCGAGGCCGACGGAGACGTCGGCCTTCGCGGTGACCTCGCGGGGGACGACCACCTTCAGCCGGCCCGCCTCGACGGAGGCGCGCACCGAGACGGTGGTGCCCTTCGGCACGTCCAGGCGGCTCAGGTCCAGCGTGGCCAGACCCGTCCCGGACGAGTACAGCGGCCGGACGTCGGCCACCGCCGCCGGACGCCACGCGACGTCGTGCCAGTCCGTGCTGACCTCGCGCGGCAGGGCGGTCGCCGCCGCGAGCAGCCCGGCGGTGACCAGGCCCAGCAGGATCGTGCCGAAGCCGGTGCGGCCCTTGACCGAGCTGACGGCCAGGCCGAGCCCGAAGACGGCCAGGGCGCAGGCCAGTCCGACCTGGAGGGCGTGGCCGAGCGGGCTGCCGTGCCACACCGACGCGGTGCCGATACCGCCGGCCAGCAGCGCCAGGACGAAGACCCGCCCGCCGATCCCGCCCCGGCCCTCCCGGTACACCCCGGCGGTCCGCGGCTTCGCCGGGGCCCGGCCGGGGACCGCGCCCGGGGCGGCGTCGGCGCCGGCTTCGTCGTCCGGGCCCCACAGGTAGCCGGAGGAGCCGACGGGGCCGGTGGTGCCGTCCTTCACGAGGGGATCCCGCCACCAGGACGGACTGCTCGGCGCGGGCGGCGCCTGCGTCTCCGGCGGCGCCGGACGGTGCGCGCCCGGGGCTTCCGCCTCGGGGTCGGCGGCCGTCCGGCGGTGGCGCTGGGACCAGTACGCGGCCCCGCCGAGCGCGAGGACGACCAGCACGGAGAAGCCGCCCAGCACCCCGTTGTCGAGCATCGACAGGAACAGGGCGCAGCCCACCAGGGCGCTGAACACCGCGGCCAGGGTGGTCCCTTCGACCCGGCCGGTCAGCAGCTTGCGGATCTCGCTCTCCTCCTCGCCGTCCAGCGGGAGCAGCAGCCAGGCGAACCCGTAGAAGACCAGGCCGACGCCGCCGGTCACGGCGAGCACCCCGAGAACGACCCGGAACACGACCGGATCGAGGTCGAAATACCGGCCGAGGCCGCCGCAGACGCCCGCGAGGACCTTGTCGCGCCTGCTGCGCCGCAGGGGTGGCCGCTCGGCGGCCGGCGGTGCCCCGGGATCGGCGGCCGGAGCGTCGTGTACGTCGGTCATGACTCCATGGTGACCGGCCGTCCGGCCGCCCGGCACCGGGCCCGACCCTGGCGCAACCCTGATATCCCCCCGGACGAACTGGGGGGATGCCCTGATGCCGCCGCCCTGCCCGGCGTGTGACCCTAGGTGACATGCCCGCAGCACCAGCAGCCGCAGCCCGTACCCCGCACGCCCCCGACCCCGACGACATCCCCCCGCGCAGGCTCTACCGCAGCGCCGACGGACGGATGCTCGGCGGTGTCGCGCGCGGACTCGCCGGGCACCTCGGGCTGCCCGTGCTGTGGATCCGGCTCGCCTTCCTCGCCATGTTCCTGTGGGGGGACGGGCTGGGGGTGCTGCTCTACGCCGCCTTCTGGGTGTTCGTTCCGCTCGGCGTGGGCGGCAGCAGCGGACACCACTCCTTCTTCGAGACCCTCACCGACGGCACCCGGCGCCTGCGCAAGCCCGACAAGGGGGCGGTCTCCGGCCTGATCGCGCTGGTCGTCGGCGCGGGCATCTTCTTCTCCCAGCTCCGCGTCGGCGGCGCGAACGGCCGCTACATCTGGCCGACCCTGCTCGTCGGCGCCGGCGTCGTCCTCGTCTGGAGGCAGGCCGACAACGCCCGCCGCGAGCACTGGAACCCCGCCGCCGGGGACCGCCAGAAGCGGCTGATCCAGCTGGCCCGGGCGCTCGCCGGGGTGCTGCTCGTCGGGGTCGGCCTGACCGTGTTCATCGTCGTGCGGGGCTCCGCCGCCCAGCTCGGCAACCTCCTCACCGCCGTCCTCGCCGTCCTCGTCGGCATCGCGCTGCTCGCCGGGCCCTGGCTGATCCGGATGACCCAGGACCTCTCCGAGGAGCGGCTGATGCGCATCCGCGCCCAGGAGCGCGCCGAGGTCGCCGCCCACGTCCACGACTCCGTGCTGCACACCCTCACCCTCATCCAGCGCAACGCCGAGGACGCCGGCGAGGTCCGGCGCCTGGCCCGCGCCCAGGAGCGGGAGCTGCGCAACTGGCTGTACAAGCCCGAGGGGACCGGCAAGGACGAGGCCGAGGAGCCGGCCACCCTCGCTGAGGCCGTGAAGAAGACCGCCGCCGAGGTCGAGGACCACCACGGGGTCCCCATCGAGGTGGTCGTCGTCGGTGACTGCCCGCTCGACGAGAAGCTGGCGGCGCAGATGCAGGCTGCGCGCGAGGCCATGGTCAACGCCGCCAAGTACGGTGGCGAGGGCGGCCCCGTCCAGGTGTACGCCGAGGTGGAGGGGCGCACGGTGTTCGTGTCCGTACGGGACCGGGGACCGGGCTTCGACATCGACGCGGTACCCGGCGACCGCATGGGCGTACGAGAATCGATCATCGGCCGGATGCAGCGCAACGGCGGAACCGCCCGGCTGCGCTCCGCGCCCGACGGCGGCACGGAAGTGGAACTGGAGATGGAGAGGGTGGCGAACGCGGCATGACCGAGGGCAGCGCTGTGAACGACGGGGCCAGGAGGGTCCGGGTGGTCCTCGTCGACGACCACCGCATGTTCCGCACGGGCGTGCAGGCGGAGATCGGGGAGACGGCCCGGACCGGTGTCGAGGTCGTCGGCGAGGCCGCCGACGTGGACCAGGCCGTCACCGTCATCACCGCCACCCGGCCCGAGGTCGTCCTGCTGGACGTCCACCTGCCCGGCGGCGGCGGGGTCGAGGTGCTGCGGCGCTGCGCCCCGCTGATGGCGGCGGCCGAGAACCCGGTGCGCTTCCTCGCCCTGTCGGTGTCGGACGCCGCCGAGGACGTCATCGGGGTCATCCGGGGCGGCGCGCGCGGCTACGTCACCAAGACCATCACCGGCACCGACCTGGTGGACTCCGTCTTCCGGGTCCAGGACGGGGACGCGGTGTTCTCCCCGCGGCTGGCCGGGTTCGTCCTCGACGCCTTCGCCTCCACGGACGCCCCGCCGGTCGACGAGGACCTCGACCGGCTCACCCAGCGCGAGCGCGAGGTGCTGCGGCTGATCGCGCGCGGCTACGCGTACAAGGAGATCGCCAAGCAGCTGTTCATCTCGGTGAAGACGGTCGAGTCCCACGTCTCGGCCGTCCTGCGCAAGCTCCAGCTCTCCAACCGCCACGAGCTGACCCGCTGGGCCACCGCCCGCCGCCTGGTCTGACCTGCGGGTGGACCAGGGGTGACACCCCGGGGCCGGGCCCCGGGGTGTGATCCACGACGCAGCCCCGGAGGGCAACCGGACGGCGCCGCCGCGGCCTCTTGGGTGGCGTGATGAGCCTGACGGGGACCCCTGTGTTCGCGGCGGTGACCGGCCTGGCCGTGATCGCCGTCGTCCTGCCGCTGAGCGTGTGGGGCAAGGTGCGCGGCCCGGCCGCGGTACGGGTGGCGACCCGCGCCCTGATGGTGGTGTTCGCCCAGGTCACCGCCGTGGCCCTGGTGTTCGTCGCGGTCAACCGGGACATGAACTTCTACGCCTCCTGGGGCGACCTGATGGGCACCGGCAGCTACGTCCAGTCCGCCCCCGACCTCGGGCCCGACGGCATGGGCGGCAAGAAGGCGGAGCAGATCCGGCAGGAGCCGAAGGTCCGCCAGGACTTCCAGCCCGTCGAGGGACTCGGCGGGCGGGTGAAGAAGACCGAGCTCGACGGGAAGGTCTCCGGGGTCAAGGGCGACGTCATGGTGTGGCTGCCCCCGCAGTACGACGACCCCGCCTACAAGGACCGCAAGTTCCCCGTCGTCGAGCTGATCCCGGGCATACCGGGCACGGGCAAGTCCTGGTTCCAGGGGCTCAAGGCGCACGAGGTGCTGGAGCCGCTGATGAAGGAGGGCAAGGTCCAGCCCTTCATCCTGGTCTCCCCGCGCGCCATGCTGCTGGGCAACGCCGACACCGGCTGCGCCAACATCCCCGGCAAGGTCAACGCCGACAGCTGGTTCAGCGTCGACGTCCGCAAGATGGTCACCGACAACTTCCGCGTCTCCGACCAGCCCCGCACCTGGGGCGTCGCCGGCTACTCGGCGGGCGCCTACTGCGCCGCCAAGCTGGCCATCCTGCACCCCGACCGCTACGGCGCGGCCGTCTCGCTGTCCGGCTACAACGACCCCGGCCAGGAGCCGACGTCGCTGGTCGCCAAGGACCCCGAGCTGCGCCGCACCCACAACCTGAAGAACCTCCTCCAGACGCAGCCCGCGCCGCCGGCGGTCGCGCTGTGGATGTCGGGGGCCGAGCAGGACGGCTACCTGTCCGGTACGGACCTCAAGGCGCTCGCCAAGGAGCCGACCACGGTCCACGCGGAGAAGGTCACCGGCGGGCACAACCTGGAGTCCTGGTCCCGGCAGCTGCCGCAGACCTTCGGCTGGCTGAGCCAGACGGTCAAGGCCCCGTAGCCGCCGCCTGCAAGGGGTGCGTACGCGCCTACGCGGGGCGGGAGGCGCCCGCCCAGGGCATCGAGTCCACCGGCGCCAGGCGGACCGTGGAGCCGGGGCGCGGGGCGTGGATCATCTGGCCGCCCCCGACGTACAGGCCCACGTGCGAGACCCCGGAGTAGAAGAACACCAGGTCGCCCGGGGCGAGCTGGTCGCGGGAGACCCGCCGCCCGGCGTTGATCTGGGTGTAGGTGGTGCGCGGCAGGGAGACCCCGGCCGCACGCCAGGCCGCCTGGGTCAGCCCCGAGCAGTCGTAGGAACCCGGGCCGGTCGCGCCCCAGACGTAGGGGCTGCCGATCGCCCCGTACGCGAACGCCACCGCGCGGGCGGCGCGCGAACCGTCGGCGGGCGCCGGTGCGTGGCCGGCCGCCGCCCCGGGCCGGGCGCCCGCGGCGTCGGGGCCGCCGCCGTGCTGGGCCTCGTACGCGGCCCGCTCCTCGGCGCTGAGCCGGGCCAGCAGCCGCTGCGCGGTGGCGAGCTTGTCCTCGACGGCGGCCTTCTGCCGGGCGAGCTCGTCCCGCCGGGCGCTGACCTCCTTCAGCCGCCCGCCGGCCTGCGCGCGCAGCCGGCCGACCTCGTCGAGCCCGCGCCGTACGGAGGCCACCTCGGCGGCGGTCCGGTCGCCGGCCCGGGTGAGGAGGGAGGCCCGCTCCAGGTAGTCCTGCGGGTCGGAGGCGAGCGCCAGCTGGAGGGCGGGGCCCATGCCGCCGGTGCGGTACTGGCCCGCCGCGACGGCGGCGAGCGCGCTGCGGGCGGCGCCGAGCCGGTCCTCCTTGCGGGCGGCCTCGTCCTGCAGACCGGTCAGCGCCCGCTCGGCCTCGTCGGCCTTGGTCTTCGCCCCGTTGTAGCGTTCCGTCGCCGCCTCGGCCTCCCCGTAGAGCCGGTCTACCTCCGCCTTGACCTGGGCGGGGGTCTGCTGGGGCTCGGCGTGCGAGGTGCCTTCGAAGGCGGTGGCGGTGGCAGCGCCCGCGAGGGCGAGGGTGGCGGCCGTCCGCACGGTGCCGCCGGAGAACGGGCGCTGCCTGGGCTTTCGATGGCTGGCCACGGGGGCCTCACGTCCTTCCGTCGGTCCCGCTGGTCTCGGGGGAGGACGCTAAGCCGGAAGGTCACGGTCGGATGACGGGATGACCGCTACTGGCTGAGGCTGATCGCCGACGGTCGGGATCCGACCGGTCAGGTCCAGAGGACGGCGATAAAGATATTGGCGACGGTCAGTCCACCGACCGCGCCGAACACGCCCTTCTCTATCCGCTCCTCGTCGCGCTTGACGTAGACGAGGGCCAGGATCACGAACAGGACGGCCAGCTTCACCCCGATCTTGATGTTGTTCAGGGGCGCTCCGTCGCCCATCTCGTGGAAGCCGACCAGCAGCACACCGGTGACGAGCATGGTCAGCGCGCCGTGCAGCATCGCGGGCACGAAGCGGGCGGTGCCGGCGCCCATCGCCTTCATCTGGGTCAGGAACCCGCCCAGGAGCGAGGCGATGCCGATGATGTGCAGGCCGACGAAGGCATGGGTGAGAACGGTCATGCCGCCGAGCGTACGGGGCGCCCGTTCCCGCCGATTTTCCGGGGGCGGGACCGGCTGTCGGTCCCGCCCCCTAGACTCGGATGGCGATGAGCAGCCTCTTTGACGACAGCTTCCTGGCCGACCTCACCCCCTCCGACGAGGTCCCGCCGCCGCCCGAGGAGCACCACGCCCCCGAAGAGGGGACGGACGATCTGTTCGGCGGCCGCTTCGACGTGCCCATGAGCGGGGACGCGTACTACCGCAACGGCGCCCCCCGGCCCGTCATCGATCCGGCGACGCTCCTGGACGGGCTGAACGAGCAGCAGGCCGCCGCCGTGGTGCACGCGGGCTCCCCGCTGCTCATCGTCGCCGGCGCCGGCTCCGGCAAGACCCGGGTGCTGACCCACCGCATCGGCCACCTGCTGTCCGCGCGGCACGTCCACCCCGGCCAGATCCTGGCGATCACCTTCACCAACAAGGCGGCCGCCGAGATGAAGGAGCGCGTCGAGGCCCTGGTCGGCCCGCGCGCGAACGCCATGTGGGTCTCCACCTTCCACAGCGCCTGCGTGCGCATCCTGCGCCGCGAGTCCAAGCGGCTCGGCTTCACCTCCTCGTTCTCGATCTACGACGCCGCCGACTCCAAGCGCCTGATGGCGCTCGTCTGCCGCGACCTGGACCTGGACCCGAAGAAGTTCCCGCCGAAGTCCTTCAACGCCAAGGTCTCCAACCTCAAGAACGAGCTCATCGACGAGGACGCCTTCGCCGCGCAGGCGACCGACGGCTTCGAGAAGACCCTCGCCCAGGCGTACGCGATGTACCAGGGCCGGCTGCGCGAGGCCAACGCCCTCGACTTCGACGACATCATCATGACCACCGTCCACCTCCTCCAGGCGTTCCCGGACGTGGCCGAGCACTACCGGCGCCGCTTCCGCCACGTCCTGGTGGACGAGTACCAGGACACCAACCACGCCCAGTACACCCTCGTGCGCGAGCTGGTCGGCCCCGGCTACCCGGACCTGCCCCCCGCCGAACTCTGCGTGGTGGGCGACGCCGACCAGTCGATCTACGCCTTCCGCGGGGCGACCATCCGCAACATCCTCCAGTTCGAGGAGGACTACAAGGACGCCACGACGATCCTGCTGGAGCAGAACTACCGCTCCACGCAGACGATCCTCTCCGCCGCCAACGCCGTCATCGAGCGCAACGAGAACCGCCGCGCGAAGAACCTGTGGACCCAGGCCGGCAGCGGCGCCTCCATCACCGGCTACGTCGCCGACACCGAGCACGACGAGGCCCAGTTCGTCGCCGACGAGATCGACCGGCTGACGGACGCCGGCGAGGCCAAGGCCGGCGACGTGGCGATCTTCTACCGGACCAACGCCCAGTCCCGCGTGTTCGAGGAGATCTTCATCCGCGTCGGCCTGCCCTACAAGGTCGTCGGCGGCGTCCGCTTCTACGAGCGCAAGGAGGTCCGGGACGTCCTGGCCTACCTGCGCGTCCTGGCCAACCCCGAGGACAACGTCCCGCTGCGCCGCATCCTGAACGTGCCCAAGCGCGGCATCGGCGAGCGGGCCGAGGCGATGATCGACGCCCTCGCCCACCGCGAGAAGATCACCTTCCCGCAGGCCCTGCGCCGGGTGGACGAGGCGTTCGGCATGGCCGCCCGCTCCACCAACGCCGTCAAGCGGTTCAACACGCTGATGGAGGAGCTGCGCACGATCGTCGACTCCGGCGCCGGCCCGGCGGTGGTGCTGGAGGCGGTGTTGGAGCGTACGGGCTACCTCGCCGAGCTCCAGGCGTCGACCGACCCGCAGGACGAGACGCGGATCGAGAACCTCCAGGAGCTGGCGGCCGTCGCCCTCGAGTTCGAGCAGGCCCGGGACGAGGACAACCCGGGCACGCTGGCCGAGTTCCTGGAGCAGGTCGCGCTCGTCGCGGACTCCGACCAGATCCCCGACGAGGACACCGAGGGCACGGGCGTCATCACCCTGATGACCCTGCACACCGCCAAGGGCCTAGAGTTCCCGGTGGTCTTCCTGACCGGCATGGAGGACGGGGTCTTCCCGCACATGCGCGCGCTGGGCCAGACCAAGGAACTGGAGGAGGAGCGCCGCCTCGCCTACGTGGGCATCACCCGCGCCCGCGAGCGGCTGTACCTGACCCGCTCCAGCATGCGCAGCGCCTGGGGCACCCCCTCGTACAACCCGCCCTCGCGGTTCCTGGAGGAGATCCCGGCCGAGTACCTCCAGTGGAAGCGGACGGGCGCCGCCCAGAAGCCGGCCGGCCCGATGCGCGGCTCCGGCTACGGCTCGTCGTCCTCGGGTGCGGGGAAGTCCTCGTTCGGGACCTCGCCCGAGGCGTTCCTGTCGTCCTCGCGCTCCCGCTCCTCCGGGCCGTCCGGGTTCGCGACGCGACGCGCCGCCGACAAGCCGGTCATCGCGCTGGCCGTCGGGGACCGGGTCACGCACGACCAGTTCGGGCTGGGCACCGTCATGGAGGTCCGGGGAGCCGGCGCGGACGCGCAGGCCACCATCGACTTCGGCGACGACAAGCCGAAGCGGCTGCTCCTGCGCTACGCGCCGGTGCAGAAGCTGTAGCCGCAGGGGGCCTGGGCTCTACGTCGGGTCCAGGCCGTGGTTGCGCAGCCACGCCAGGGGGTCGATGGCGGAGCCGCCGCCGGGCCGTACCTCGAAGTGGAGGTGCGGGCCGGTGGAGTTGCCCGAGTTGCCGGAGTACGCGATGACGTCACCGGCCTTGACCTGCCCGGACCGGATCTTGGTGCTGCTGAGGTGGCAGTACCAGGTCTCGGTTCCGTCGGGGGAGGTCAGGATGGCCATGTTGCCGTAGGCGCTGTTCCACTGGGTGCGCATGGTGCCGTCGGTGGCGGCCATGACCGGGGTCCCGTAGGAGACCGGGAAGTCGATGCCGGTGTGGACGGACATCCACATGCCGCCGGCCTGGCCGAACATGGCGCTCAGACCGTGCTGGGCCACCGGGATCGCGAACTTCGGACGGGCCGCCTCCTTGGCCGCCGCCTCCTCGGCCCGCTTCTTCTTCTCTTCTTCCTGGCGCTGCTTGAGGTCGATCCGCTCCTGGGTGCGGCTCGCGCGGTCGGCGAAGTCGCCGGCGTCGGCGCTGAGGGCGGCCAGCTGGGTGTCGAGCTTGTCGTTCGCCGCGACCGGCTTCACCGAGGACGGGTCGGGGGCCGCCATCGTCGTCGTGTCCTCGGACGGCTTGTCACCGCCGGTCAGCCCGCCGACGGAGGCGGCGGCGATGCCCGCGACGCCCATCACGCAGGCGGAGGGCACGGCCACGGTCAGCAGGGCGGACCGCTTGGCCGGCGTACGGCGCCGGGAGCTGCCCGACTTGGCGCTGCTCGTCTTGGCACTGCCCGACTTGGGGCTGCCTGACTTGGCGCTGCCCGACTTGGCGCTCCCCGCCCGGCGCGAGGCGCGCGGTTCGGAGGGGGCGGAGGTGAGGGGCATCGCCTGGGTGGGCAGGTCGTGGACGGCGTCGATGAACTGCGGCTCGTCGTCCTCGGTGGTGAAGGAGAGGTCGAGGGGTTCGAAGACGGAGGTCTCGTCGTCGGCTTCGGTGAACACCGGCACGACGGTCGTGGCTTCGTACCCGCCGTTGTCCTGCCCCTGCTCGTACCCGTACTGCTGCTCGTACCCGTTGCCGTATCCGTCGCCGTATCCGGAGAAGTCCCACTGCCCGGTCTGCTGCTCGGGGGTGGCCTGGGCCGGGACGGTGGAGAGGTAGGGCTGCTGCTGCCCGGTCCACGCGGTGGTGTCGTAGGCGCCGGTATCGGCGGGGGACGACGGGTGGGCCCCGTAGGCGTCGTAGGTCCCGTAACTGCCGGAAGCGGCGTAGTCCGTGACGTACTGATAGCCCTGACCCTGCGTTTCGTAGGAAACATAGGGTTGGTCACCAGCGAAAGTGGTGGTGGAAAGGCCGTCGTACTCCGTTTCGGGGTACTGGCCCGACGTCGGGCGGTCGTTCACCAACTTCTCTTTCGCCTCGGCAGTGGGGGGCCTGGGTGGCCGGGGAACTCAAGGTTCACCGGAGGAGAGCAGTGGCGTGACTGTACCCGGCGGTTACTCGCCTCGACAATCTTCCGCGGGTTTCGTCCTCGGGGGAACCGGGCATTCGGCCGTCTTTCGGTCCCTGAAACACCGACCCTTGGCCTTGAGTTCGAAATTCGTTCGACCCCGGGTCATCCGGTGTTGTAGGCGAACGCGAGGAGCAGCGCGAACGGGACCGGCACCAGCGCGGCCGACCGCAGCCACGTCCCGCGGCGCGCCCGCGGCGGCAGGACGGCGTCCACGACGAACACCGCGCCGACCAGCAGCACACCGGTGACGACCAGCAGGAACAGCACCGCCGTGGAGTGGTCGAGGGTGTGGAAGTCGCAGTGGCCCAGGTCGGGTCTGGCCAGGTCGGCCGTGCTGTGGCAGTCCATGGGCAGGTACTCCGTCAGCGTCCACCAGCCCAGGTGGAACGGCACGATGGCGGGCACGCCGAGGGCCAGGTTCGCCAGCACCGGCGCCAGCACCCCGCGCCGTGCCGCGGGGCCCGCCTCCCCGCCCATGTGTGCTCCTCCCGCCCCTCCCGCCCCGGAATCCTCCGCGGGCTCAGACGGCCATCCCCTCCTCCCCGGTTCCATCGGACCGGGGATCGCGCCTGCCCTCCCGTGCGGTGTCGCGGTCGGCGGCGCCATCGGCTCCGCTGTCGGCGGCGCGCAGGGGGCCGTCGAGGACGCGTCGCACCGCGGCGATGACGGCGGGGTGCACGGGGAGGGCCAGATGTCCGATTCCGGTGACCTCGACGTTCGTCGCGTCCAGGTCCGGGTGCTCGATCCTGGCCGTGCCGGTGGGGGCCATCAGCGCGTCGAACCTGCTCCAGAAGGCCACGCACCGGGTCCGGCAGCCGGGCGCGGGCGCGCGCAGCTCGGCCATCACCGGGGAGTCCGGCCGCATCTGGCGGACCAGGGGGTGGGCGTCCATGAAGGGCGCGACGCGGGTCCCGCCGTGCGGGGTGCCGAGGGTGACCAGGGTCCGCACGCGGGCGTCACCGCCGAGCCGCTGGACGTAGTACCGCCCGACCAGCCCGCCCAGGCTGTGCCCGACGAGGTCCACCCGGTCCTGCCCGCTGCGCTCGCACAGCTCCTCGACCCGCCGGGCGAGGTGCTGGGCGGTGACGCGCAGGTCGAGGGTGAGGGGGGAGTAGTTGTACGTCTCCACGCGCCGCCGGCCCCCCGCACCGAGGGCGCGCCGCAGCAGCACGAACACCGACCGGTTGTCGGTGAACCCGTGCAGCAGGAGCACGGGCGGCAGCTGCTCGGGGCCGGCCCGGACCGGCCGCTCGTCCCGCCGCTCCTCCCGGACTCCACCCGCGTAGAGGAGCATGTGCCCGGCGAGGACCACCGCCTCGACGACCGCGGCGCGCAGGGCGGCTCCCGAGCGCGGGACGGGCAGCGGTGCGATCGTCAGCCCCATCGACGGCCTCCCCTGGACCTCTTGGGTAGGGGGCCGTGCCGGCTGCCGACGTGGCCCCGCCACCGTGCCGTGCGGCTGTCGGCGCGGTGGCGGGGCGACTGGGCGAGGTGAATCAACGGCGTCCCACGTGTGATTTCCCCCTCCCCGTTGACCGTGAAACGGTGCGGTGCGCAATGCTGTACTTAACGTTCGTTCACTCGGGAGGCAGTGCGATGGGTGTGACCGGTCCGATCCGTGTGGTGGTGGCCAAGCCGGGTCTCGACGGCCACGACCGCGGGGCCAAGGTGATCGCGCGGGCGCTGCGGGACGCGGGCATGGAGGTCATCTACACGGGCCTGCACCAGACCCCCGAGCAGATCGTGGACACCGCGATCCAGGAGGACGCCGACGCGATCGGCCTGTCGATCCTCTCGGGCGCCCACAACACGCTGTTCGCCCGCGTGCTGGAGCTCCTGAAGGAGCGCGACGCGGAGGACATCAAGGTCTTCGGCGGCGGCATCATCCCGGAGGACGACATCGCCCCCCTCAAGGACAAGGGCGTAGCCGAGATCTTCACCCCGGGCGCCACCACGACGGCCATCGTCGACTGGGTCAACACCCACGTCCGCCAGCCCTGACGAACGCGCCGGCGGGGCTACTTGTAGCCCCGCCGGCGTTTGAGGCGCGGGGGTCTGGGGGCGGAGCCCCCGGGACACGGTGAAAGGGCGGGGCGGGGGCCGGCACCGCGCAGCGGCCCCCCCACCACCCGCGGACGGCGGTCGGCGGCCGGACCACGGCAGCCCCGGTCAAGCCCCCGGGGCCAGTTCCGACAGCATGGCGGCCCGCACCCGCAACGTAGCCCCCAGCCGCTGAAACGCCTCCCCCCAGTACGCCCCGGCCCCGGCCCCGGCCTCACCCGGCCGCTCCGCACCCACGAGCCCCTCCACCCGCCCCGCCTCCGCGGGATCGAGGCAACGCTCCGCCAGCCCCATCACCCCGCTGAAACTCCACGGATAGCCCCCGGCGACCCGCGCCGCGTCCAGCGCGTCGACCACGGCCCGGCCCAGCGCCCCCGCCCACGGCACCCGGCAGACCCCGAGCAGCTGGAACGCCTCCGACAGCCCGTGCGCCCGGACGAACTGAGCGACCCACTCGGCCCGTTCCCCCTCCGGCAGGGTCTCCAGCAGCTTGGCCCGCTCCGCGAGCGACGCCGTGCCCGGCCCCGCCGCCGGCGGTGCGGACGCCGCGCCCAGCAGCGCCTTCGACCACTGCGCGTCCCGCTGCCGCACCGCGGCCCGGCACCAGGCGGCGTGTATCTCCTCCGCCCAGCCCCCGGCCACCGGCAGCGCCACGATCTCCTCGGGGTCCAGGCCCCCGAACCGCTCGCGCCAGCAGGACAGCGGAGCCGCCTCCACCACCTGGCCCAGCCACCACGCCCGCTCCCCGCGCCCCGCGGGCGGCCGCTTGACCACCCCGTCGCGCAGCATCCCCGCGTCGCACTCCGCCGGCGGCTCCACCGCCTCCGGGCCCACGCAGGCCAGCGCCCGCTCCGCCATGCGTCCGGCCAGGGCCGACTCCGGCAGCGCGGACAGCAGTTCCGCGGCGGTCGCCCGTACGGTGCGGCTGCGGTCGCCCAGCGCCGCCTCCAGGAAGGGCTCGTCGGCCATCGACAGCCCCGCCCGCAGCGAGTCGAGGAACATCAGCCGGTCCTCGGCGCGCTCGGTGGCCCAGGTGGTGGCCAGAAGCCGGGTCGCGGCCGCCGCGTCATCGGCCCGTACGGCGCCCAGCAGGGCGACCCGCTCGGCGAACAGGCCCTCCTCCCAGAGCCGGGCCACGGCCTCCCGGTCGGCGGGGTCGGGCAGTTCCCCGCCGCCGCCCGCCGCGCCGCGCAGCGCGAACCGCCACTCCGGATTCAGCCGGGCCAGCCAGCGCCCCCGCGCCCCGGCCAGGGCCAGCGCGTGGGGGCGCAGGTCGGTGCGGGCCCGGGCCGCGTCCAGCAGCGCCGGGACCAGCGCGGACGGCGCCCGGTAGCCGTGCCGCCCGGCGGCGGCCAGCCACTGCGGGAGCAGCTCCGTCAGATCCGGTGCGGCCCCCCGCCGCCCGGCGCCGCCCGCGTTCGCGCGGCCCGCCAGCAGGTGCGCGAGCCGGCGCCGGGCGGCCTCCGGCGGCTCGGGGCGCGGATCTCGCGGTGCGGGCTCCGGAAGCCGGGCCGCCGGTGCGGGCCGCAGCCCGGCGCGGCGGCGCAGCGTCCGCACGGCCGCCGCGTCGAGCAGCGCCTCCGGCGTCCCGCCCCGCCGCTCGGTGCCCAGCAGCGCGGCGGTGACCAGCTCCTCCCAGTCCGCTTCCGCGTATCCCTCGTCGGCGTTGCCCATCCGACCCCTCCCTCGTCAGTGCCCACCGGTCGTCTGCCGTTCGTGGTCGTCGTGCCGGCCCGGGCTCCGGTCCCGTCCCCTCCACGGGACCGGAGCCTCGGATGTGCCGGCACGGCCGTGCTCAGCTGGCGTGGTTGTCGTTCATGAAAGCCCCCCGGCTTCTCGTCCGCGCGCCGGCGCCCCCGCGCCCGCGCGTCCTCCATGTCGGTCGTGTCGTTCTGCGAGACGGCATGGATCCCCCCAGGCCCCCTGCGTTTTCGGTTGGCCGCCCCCGCCCTCAGAGCAGCGGCACCGGCTCGGACGAGCCGGGTTGCCAGGCGGTCAGGGCGGTGAAGCCACGGTGGCCGCACTCGCCGAACACCGTGACCGGACCGCCTCCCGAGAGGGCGGCCAGCTGCCACGGCGCGGACCGCGAGCGGCCCCCGCCGGACACCAGCGGCAGCGCGCCCGTGCCCTGCGCGTCGGCGAGCTGCCAGGCCGCGCCGGCCCCGTCCCCCGGTATCGGGATCACGGGCCCCAGGACCACCGGCCAGGAGTCCAGCCAGGGGTCCTCCCGCAGCGCGGCCCCATAGGCGTCCAGGGCCTCACCGGTGCTGACCCCGGCCGGAGCCGGAGCCCGGGTGTCCGCCGCCGCGGCCGCGGTACGGTCCCCCAGGTCCGCCCGGATCCCCGCCGTCCCGGGCCGGAAGCGGGCTTCCGCCTCCAGCACCAGTCCGACGGGCAGCGCCAGCCCCGGCGCCCTCCCGGGCGGTCCGAAGTCCAGCACCAGCGCCGGCCGTCCGCTCTCCAGCCCGCGCAGCCATATCCGGCGGGTGGTGAGGCGGCCGTCCGGGGACACCGAGTCGTACTGGGCGAGTACGAGCCAGCGGTCCCGGACGGTCTCCCCCTGCGCCGAGGACGGCAGCCCCACCCGGTTGCGGACGGTCGCGGCCAGCGGCTCCGGCAGCCCGGACACCCCCAGCCAGGCCCGGTCGAGCAGGTGCAGCAGCGCGAACTCCTCAAGCATCCTGGCGGGCCAGCCGGGGCCGCAACCGGGTATTGTCCCCAACTCCCGCAGCCGCGCGGCCAGTCCGGGCGCCTGGGCGTCGACCATCCGGGCCGCGGTCTCCTCCCAGGGCGCGTACCCCGCCTGCTCCTGCCCGGCGAGCCCGCCGCGCAGCAGGTCCGCGAGGCGGCGCTCCAGCTCGGTGACGCCCGCGCCGATCCGCTCGGCGCGCCGTTCGGCCCGCTTGCGGGCGGCCTCCGCGTCCGCCGGTCCGGACGCCGTCCGGGCCGGTCTCGCCGCGCGCCGCGCCAGCCAGTCCGCCGCCCAGTCCGGCGCCCCGGCCGGTTCGCCCAGCCCGTGCGCCGACCAGAGCAGCAGCAGCCCCAGGGCGTGCTTGCACGGGAACTTCCGGCTCGGGCAGGAGCACTGGTACGCGGGCCCCGCCAGGTCGACGACCGTCCGGTACGGCGTCGCGCCGCTGCCCTTGCACAGACCCCACACCGCACCGGAAGCGGAACCTCCGGTCTGCGACCACGGCCCCGCCCCGCCCAGCTTGGCCCCCGCCTTGCGTGACGCGTCGTCAGGAGCCAGAGCCAGTACCTGTTCCGCCGTCCAGCGGACCCCCTGCTCAGTCATGTCACCCACCGTAGAGACCCCCACTGACAATCACTCTGACCTGCAACGACGCTCCGTCCAGGGGGTGTTGTCAGTGGCATGGTGCACGGTGGACGCAGCAGTCGGGAGCGGCTGCGCAGCATTGGAGGGGGACCATGAGCACGCACGGGAACGGCACCGCCGGCGAGGCACTGCGACCGCATGCCGAAGACGCCTTCGCGCAGGAACTGAAAGCCCTGGAAGCCGCCGACGACCGGCCCCGCCCGGCCCGCTGGCGGCTCTCCCCCTGGGCCGTGGCCACCTACCTCCAGGGCGGCACGCTCCCCGACGGCACGGTCGTCACACCCAAGTACGTCGGGCCGCGCCGGATCGTCGAGGTCGCCGTCACCACCCTCGCGACCGACCGCGCCCTCCTCCTGCTCGGCGTCCCCGGCACCGCCAAGACCTGGGTCTCCGAGCACCTGGCCGCCGCCGTCAGCGGCGACTCCACCCTGCTGGTCCAGGGGACCGCCGGCACCCCCGAGGAGGCCATCCGCTACGGCTGGAACTACGCCCGCCTCCTCGCCCACGGCCCGAGCCGCGAGGCCCTCGTCCCCAGCCCCGTCATGCGGGCCATGGCCCAGGGCATGACCGCCCGCGTCGAGGAGCTCACCCGCATCCCCGCCGACGTCCAGGACACCCTCATCACCGTCCTGTCCGAGAAGACCCTGCCGATACCGGAGCTCGGCGAGGAGGTCCAGGCCGTGCGCGGCTTCAACCTCATCGCCACCGCCAACGACCGCGACCGCGGGGTCAACGAGCTGTCCAGCGCCCTGCGCCGCCGCTTCAACACCGTCGTCCTGCCGCTGCCCGCCACCACCGAGGCCGAGGTGGACATCGTCGCCCGAAGGGTCGACCAGATGGGCCGCGCCCTGGACCTGCCGGCCGTCCCCGAGGGGCTGGAGGAGATCCGCCGCGTCGTCACCGTCTTCCGCGAGCTGCGCGACGGGGTCACCGACGACGGCCGCACCAAGGTGAAGTCGCCCAGCGGCACCCTGTCCACCGCCGAGGCCATCTCCGTGGTCACCGGCGGCCTCGCCCTCGCCGCGCACTTCGGGGACGGCGTCCTGCGCCCCTCCGACGTGGCCGCGGGGATCCTCGGGGCCGTCGTCCGCGACCCGGCCGCCGACCGGGTCGTCTGGCAGGAGTACCTGGAGGCGGTCGTCCGCGAGCGCGAGGGGTGGAAGGACTTCTACCGCGCCTGCCGGGAGGTGACGGCATGAGCCCGGGAGCCGCCGGGCCGCTGCTGCTCGGCGTCCGCCACCACGGCCCGGGCTCGGCGCGGGCGGTGCGGACCGCCCTCGACCATGCGCAGCCCCGGGCCGTGCTGATCGAGGGGCCGCCCGAGGGGGACGCGCTGCTGGGCCTGGCCGCCGAGCCGGGGATGCGCCCGCCCGTCGCCCTGCTCGCGCACGCGGCGGACGATCCGGCCCGGGCCGCGTTCTGGCCGCTGGCCGCGTTCTCCCCCGAGTGGGTCGCCCTCCGCTGGGCCCAGGCCCGGCAGGTCCCCGTCCGCTTCATCGACCTCCCCGCCGCCCACACGCTGGCCGCGCCCGCCGAGGAGGAGGAGCCGGGTCCGCTGCCGGTGGATCCGCTCGCCGTCCTCGCGGAGAGCGCCGGCTACGAGGACGCGGAGCAGTGGTGGGAGGACGTGGTCGAGCACCGGACCACCGCCGGGACACGGGATCCGCTGGCCCCCTTCGAGGCCCTCGCGGAGGCCATGGGCGCCCTGCGCGAGACCTACGGGGACGGCGGCCGGCCCCGCGACCTGGTCCGCGAGGCCCACATGCGGCAGCGGACGCGGGCCGCCCGCCGGGAGTTCGGCGAGGACTACGCCGTGGTGTGCGGCGCCTGGCACGTCCCGGCGCTGCGCGCCAAGGCCACCGTCGCCGGGGACCGGGCGCTGCTCGCCGGACTGCCCCGGACCAAGGTCGAGACCACCTGGGTGCCCTGGACCCACCGCAGGCTCGCCCGGGCCGGCGGGTACGGCGCGGGGATCTCCTCGCCCGGCTGGTACGCGCACCTCTTCGCCTCCCCGGACCGGCCGGTGGAGCGGTGGCTGACCAAGGTGGCGGGGCTGCTGCGGGAGGAGGACCGGCAGGTCTCCCCGGCCCACGTCATCGAGGCCGTCCGGCTGGCCGAGACCCTGGCCGCCGTCCGGGGCCGGCCGGTGCCCGGGCTCTCCGAGACCCTGGAGGCGGTACGGGCCGTGATGTGCGACGGCTCCGGGATGCCGCTCGCCCTGGTCGAGGACCGCCTGGTCGTGGGCGATCTGCTGGGGGAGGTGCCGGAGGCGGCGCCCGCCGTACCGCTCCAGCGGGACCTCAGCCGCCGGCAGCGTTCGCTGCGGCTCAAGGCGGAGGCCCGGGAACGGGAGCTGGAGCTGGACCTGCGCAAGGAGACGGACGCGGCGAAGTCCCTGCTGCTGCACCGGCTGCGGATGCTCGGGGTCGACTGGGGCGTGCCGACGGCCTCCCGGAGCGGGACGGGCACCTTCCGCGAGACCTGGCGGCTGCGCTGGGAGCCGGAGCTGTCGGTACGGGTCGCCGAGGCCGGCGTCTGGGGCACCACCGTGCCGGGGGCGGCCACCGCCAAGGCCGAGGCGGAGGCGGCGCGTGCGGGGGAGCTGGGGGAGGTCACGGCGCTGGCCGAGCGGTGCCTGCTGGCCGGGCTCTCGCAGGCGCTGCCCGCCGTGCTGCGGGCGCTGGCCGACCTGGCGGCGCTGGACACCGATGTGGCCCGGCTCGCCAAGGCGCTGCCCGCCCTGGCCCGTTCCCTGCGGTACGGGGACGTACGGGGTACCGACTCGGCCGCACTGGCCTCGGTCGCCGCCGGGCTGGCCGAGCGGATCTGCGTGGCCCTGCCGGCCGCCTGCGCGGCCGGGCTGGACGCGGACGCGGCGGCGGAGCTGCGCGGCCACCTGGACGGGGTGCACGGGGCGGTGGCCCTGCTGGCCGACGCGGAGGGCGGGCTGCGGGAGCGCTGGTCGGCCGTGCTGCGGAAGCTGGCCGGGCGGGAGACCGTCCCGGGGCTGATACGCGGCCGGGCCGTGCGGCTGCTGCTGGACGACGGGCGCCTCGGCCCCGAGGAGACGGCCCGGCTGATGGGTCTCGCCCTGTCCCCGGCGGCCTCCCCGGCGGACGCGGCGGGCTGGATCGAGGGCTTCGCCGGCGGCGGCTCCGGCGGAGGCATCCTCCTGGTCCACGACGAGCGGCTGCTGGGACTCGTGGACACCTGGCTGGTGTCGGTCCCGGAGACGGCCTTCATCGACGTACTCCCGCTGCTGCGCCGGACCTTCGGCGCGTACGAGGCGGGCGTGAAGCGGACTCTGGGCGAACTGGCCCGCCGCCCCCCGGGCCACCGCCGCCCGGCGGCCGGGGCCGGCGCCGCCCCCGAGGGCTTCGGCCCGGCCCTGGACCCGGCCCGCGCGTCGGCGGCGGAGGAGGTGGCGCGGCTGCTCCTTGGAGCGGCGTGACCTCGGCCTGGCCGCCCGGCACGGGGCACGGCTCCCGTGCCCGCCCCCCTCCACCCGTTCCCCGCCCGGCTGCCGCCGGGCGCTGCCGAGGGGGCAACGCCCGCGAGCCCCCGTGCGCCGGACGCCGGCGGGGCGGCCGGTGGCGCGCGGGTGGACGGGGGCCGGGGCGGAGCTCTGGAGAACGGGTGAAGGGCGGCCGGAAAGAGGGCCCCGCGCAGCGGCACACCGAGGGTGCGGCCCCTTGCGCACGGCAACGAGTCCAACGAGTCCAGCGAGTCCACGAGTCAAGGGGGATCGGCAGATGACGGAGACCGACAGGGAAGCCGCCGGAGGCGACCGGCTGCGACGCTGGCGCATGGTGCTCGGCGGAGGCGAGGCCGACGGCACCGGCCGGGTGCTGAGCGGCCGGGACGCGGCGATGGACGGCGCCCTGGCCGCGCTCTACGGAGGCGGCGGCGCGGGCGCCAGAGGACAGGAGCGGTCGGGCGGTCTCGGCGGCTCCGCCCCCAGGGTGGCCCGCTGGCTCGGCGACATCCGTTCGTACTTCCCCGCCCCGGTCGTCCAGGTCATGCAGCGGGACGCCATCGAGCGCCTCGGCCTGGCCACGCTGTTGCTGGAGCCGGAGATGCTGGAGGCCGTCGAGCCGGACGTCCACCTGGTCGGGACCCTCCTCTCGCTGAACAAGGCCCTCCCCGACACCACGCGGGAGACGGCCCGGGCCGTGGTCCGCGCGGTGGTCGGACAGCTGGAGAAGCGCCTCGCCGCCCGCACCCGTGCCACCGTCACCGGCGCCCTCGACCGCGCGTCCCGGACCAGCCGCCCGCGTCACCGGGACATCGACTGGGACCGCACGATCCGCGCGAACCTCAAGAACTACCTCCCCGAGTACCGCACCGTCGTGCCCGAGCGGCTCGTCGGCCACACCCGGGCCGCGCGGTCGGTCAGGAAGGAGGTGGTGCTGTGCATCGACCAGTCGGGTTCGATGGCCGCCTCCGTCGTCTTCGCCTCCGTCTTCGGGGCGGTCCTGGCCTCCATGCGGTCGCTCGCCACCCGTCTGGTCGTCTTCGACACGGCCGTCGTCGACCTGACCGACCAGCTCGACGATCCGGTGGACGTCCTCTTCGGCACCCAGCTCGGCGGCGGCACCGACATCAACCGCGCCCTCGCCTACTGCCAGTCGAGGATCACCCGTCCTGCCGACACGGTTGTCGTCCTGATCAGTGATCTCTACGAGGGCGGCATCCGTGACGAGATGCTCAAGCGGGTGGCCGCCATGAAGGCGGCCGGGGTCGAGTTCGTCGCCCTCCTCGCCCTGTCGGACGAGGGCGCCCCCGCCTACGACCGCGAACACGCCGCGGCCCTCGCCGCGCTCGGCGCCCCGGCCTTCGCCTGTACGCCCGACCTCTTCCCGGAGGTGATGGCGGCCGCACTGGAGAAGCGGCCCCTGCCCGTGCCCTAGACGCCGCGCCACAGAGGCGATCGCCTAGGCGGATCACACGAACCCGCAGCTCCGCGGTGAGGCGATCTGTGACAGGTATCACCGCTCCGGTGTGATCTGTGATTTAGGGTCCTACGGCCCACGGGGATAACCTGCGAGACGGACATGCCGCGTCCACGGTCACCGTGTGCGCCTCCCCAGTGACAGCGCCGTCACGTTGCCCTCCGCGGCACGCCCACGCAGATAGCAGACAAACCGCGAATCACTGCGAATCTTTGAAGACAAGGGACGGACGCGCGTGGACCTGTTCGAGTACCAGGCGAGGGACCTCTTCGCCAAGCACGGTGTACCGGTGCTGGCCGGTGAAGTGATCGACACGCCTGAGGCGGCTCGCGAGGCCACCGAGAAGCTGGGCGGCAAGTCGGTCGTCAAGGCCCAGGTGAAGGTCGGCGGCCGCGGCAAGGCCGGCGGCGTCAAGCTCGCCTCCACCCCGGACGAGGCCGTCGCCCGCGCGACGGACATCCTGGGCATGGACATCAAGGGCCACACGGTCCACAAGGTGATGATCGCGGAGACCGCTCCCGAGATCGTCGAGGAGTACTACGTCTCCTACCTCCTGGACCGCACCAACCGCACCTTCCTGGCCATGGCCTCGGTCGCCGGCGGCATGGACATCGAGCAGGTCGCCGAGGAGACCCCGGAGAAGCTCGCGAAGGTCCCGGTCAACGCCAACGAGGGCGTCACGATCGAGAAGGCCCGCGAGATCGTCGCGCTGGCGAAGTTCCCGGCCGAGGTCGCCGAGAAGGTCGCCGAGGTCCTCGTGACCCTGTGGGCGACCTTCATCGCCGAGGACGCGCTCCTCGTCGAGGTCAACCCGCTCGCGAAGGTCGCCTCCGGCGAGGTCATCGCCCTCGACGGCAAGGTGTCCCTGGACGAGAACGCCGAGTTCCGCCAGCCGGGCCACGAGGAGTTCGTGGACCACGCGGCCGCGAACCCGCTGGAAGCCGCCGCCAAGGCGAAGGGCCTCAACTACGTCAAGCTCGACGGCGAGGTCGGCATCATCGGCAACGGCGCGGGTCTCGTCATGAGCACCCTCGACGTCGTCGCGTACGCCGGTGAGAACCACGGCGGCGTCAAGCCCGCCAACTTCCTCGACATCGGCGGTGGCGCCTCCGCCGCCGTCATGGCCAACGGCCTCGAGATCATCCTCGGCGACCCGGACGTCAAGTCCGTGTTCGTCAACGTCTTCGGTGGCATCACCGCGTGTGACGAGGTCGCCAACGGCATCGTCCAGGCGCTGCAGCTGCTCGCGGACCGGGGCGAGGCGGTCACCAAGCCGCTGGTCGTGCGCCTCGACGGCAACAACGCCGAGCTGGGTCGCAAGATTCTCTCGGACGCCAACCACCCGCTGGTGCAGCGCGTGGACACCATGGACGGTGCGGCCGACAAGGCCGCCGAGCTCGCGGCTGCGAAGTAAGGGCAGAGGTCAAAGACTCACATGGCTATCTTCCTCAACAAGGACAGCAAGGTCATCGTCCAGGGCATGACCGGTGCCACGGGCATGAAGCACACCAAGCTGATGCTGGCTGACGGCACCAACATCGTCGGCGGCGTGAACCCCCGCAAGGCCGGCACGACCGTCGACTTCGACGGCACCGAGGTCCCGGTCTTCGGTTCCGTCGCCGAGGCGATGGAGAAGACGGGCGCCAACGTCTCCGTCCTCTTCGTCCCGCCGGCCTTCGCCAAGGCCGCCGTCGTCGAGGCCATCGACGCCGAGATCCCGCTGGCCGTCGTCATCACCGAGGGCATCGCGGTGCACGACTCCGCCGCCTTCTGGGCGTACGCGACCGCCAAGGGCAACAAGACCCGCATCATCGGCCCGAACTGCCCGGGTCTGATCACCCCCGGCCAGTCCAACGCCGGCATCATCCCGGGTGACATCACCAAGCCCGGCAAGATCGGTCTCGTGTCCAAGTCCGGCACGCTGACCTACCAGATGATGTACGAGCTGCGCGACATCGGCTTCACCTCCGCCGTCGGCATCGGTGGCGACCCGGTCATCGGCACCACGCACATCGACGCCCTGGAGGCGTTCGAGGCGGACCCGGAGACCGAGCTCATCGTCATGATCGGCGAGATCGGCGGCGACGCCGAGGAGCGTGCGGCGGACTTCATCGCGAAGAACGTCACCAAGCCGGTCGTCGGCTACGTCGCGGGCTTCACCGCCCCCGAGGGCAAGACCATGGGCCACGCCGGCGCCATCGTCTCCGGCTCTTCTGGCACCGCACAGGCCAAGAAGGAGGCCCTCGAGGCCGCCGGCGTCAAGGTCGGCAAGACGCCGACCGAGACGGCCAAGCTGGCGCGCGAGATCCTCGAAGGCGCCAAGTAGGCGTCAGCGGTACGGATGTACGGGCGTGGCCCGCACCCCTCGGGGTGCGGGCCACGCCCCTTTTCATTCCGGCGTCGGGTGGATCCGGTGGGGGCCGGCGGCCGGGTGCTCGCGGAGGCTGTCCTGGAGGGCCCGGCTCGTCTCCGTCAGCCGGGGCGGGCCGCTGAGCGGCGGAACCCCGGAGACGCTGACACCGGGGGCGATGGGCGGCTCGTAGTGGTCGGGTGCGGTCACGGTGGTGTACCCGGTGGAGATGGCGATCACCGCGGTCAGCATGAGCGCCGCCCGCGCCCAGCGGCGGGTGCGCACCTCGCCGAGGGTGCGGACGGTGGCCGCCGGGGGCGGCTCCAGCGGCACGGCGGGCCGCACCGCGCCGAGCCACTCGCGCAGCACGGCCGACTGCTGCTGCGGGGGTACGCCGGCCAGTCCGGGGAGCCGGACGGCGAGCTCGGCGTGGGCGCGGAGCAGGCGGTGGCCGGTGGTGGGGGTGCTGGCCTCGGTCTCGGCGGCGGTGTCGGGCAGGTCGAGGCCGACGCCGTCGTAGAGGAGCACGGTCCGGCGGTGCGCGGGCGGCAGGGAGAGCAGGGCTCCGAGCAGGATGCGGTCGTTGGGGTCGGCGGGGGCCTTGTCGGGCCGGCCCAGGGTGCGGTGGGCCCGGCGCAGCCGCCGCCAGGGGGAGAGCGCGTACTCGTACGCGGCCGCGCGGATCCAGCCGACGGGGTCGGGGTCGGTGGCCACTTCGGGCCACTGCGCCCACGCCTGCCGGAACGCCCGCTCCACGGCCTCCTGCGCGAGGGCGCGACGCCCCGTCAGGAGGTAGACCTGCCGTACGAGGGCGGGGGCGGAGTAGGCGTAGAGCGAGTCGAACGCCTCATCGGGCCGTCCGGGCCGGGGAGCGGGGATCCGCCCGGCGCGGGCGGCGGCCGGGGGAGCGGGAGCGGGAGCGGGGTCGGCGGGCCGCACCGGCGCGGCGGGCGCCACGGAGGCAGGCGGCACGGCGTCACCGGTGGTGGGCGCCTCGGTGTCACCGGCGGCGGGCGTCTCGGTGTCACCGTCGGTGGGCGCCATGGCGTCACCGGCGGCGGGCGGCGCGGGCTCCGCCGGAGGCGGTGGGGCGGCGTGGAGCGGCCCGGGTTCCGCCGTGGCGGGGGCCGGGCGGCGGGGCTCCGGCGCGGGGGCGTCCACGGCGGGCCGGGCCGGGGGCCGGGGCTCCGGACGGGTGGCCGGGGTCGCCGTACCGCCCGGCCGGGTCGCCGTACCGCCCAGCCAGGCGGGCAGCGGCCGCGGGGCGGCGGGGCGGGGAGAGGCGCTCGACGGGGTGTCGGCACGGGCGGGGACCGGGACCGGGGCGGGAGGGGGCTTCGGAGTGCGTTTCGTGGTGCGGCCCGGGCGGGTGTTCGGGCCGGGGCCGTGCCCGCCCGCGCGCGCGAGGCGGTCCAGGAACTCCGCGTACGCCCGGCGAGCGCGCGCACCCGGTTCCGTACGGCCCGTCTCCCACGCGCGGACGGTGCCGGCGGTGACCCCCAGCATCTTCCCGACCTGTCCGTGCGTCAGTTCGCCCGATTCGCGCAGCCGACGGCGCTCCTTCGGGGGCGGCAGGCCCCGCTCCGAGCCGGAGCCCGAGCCCGTATCGACGTCTGGTGTCATGTCACACTCCCCGCGACCTGGCAGCACAGCACTGGGCGATAAAGTACATAAACGTATATTGGGCGACACAACGGACAATCGCCTGTTACCCACCCATAGCGCGTGTCGTTGGCACCATGGCCGTGTGACCCAAGTGATCGAACGCGGAGCTCCGTTGCCGGCCGCCCCGCAGGCCCGGGCGCCACGCCGTTCACCGGCGGCGGCCGCCTGCGTGCTGGGCGGCGCCGTGGCCGCCGGACTGGGGCTCGGCTTCCTCGCCGTGCTCGTGATCGTGCTGTGGATCAGCTCCCCCTACCCGGACAGCGGCCCCGGCGGGGCGCTGCACCTGGCCGCCGGGCTGTGGCTGCTGGCCCACGGGACCGAACTCGTCCGCTACGACACCCTGTCCGGGGTGCCCGCACCCGTCGGGGTGACCCCGCTGCTGCTGGTGGCGCTGCCGGTGCTGCTGATGCGGCGGGCGGCCCGGCTGGGCAGCGCCTCCGGGGTCGTGGCGGGGCCGGAAGCGGAGGCCGAGGAGGTGCTGCCGGCGAGCGCGGTGTTCTCCGCCGTGCTCTGCGGCTACCTGGCCGTGGGCGCGCTCGCCACCGTCTACGCGGCCGGCGGGCCGCTGCCGGCGGACCCGGTCAGCGCCGCCTGGCACCTGCCGCTCGTGGCGGTGTTCGCCGCCGGCGGAGGGGTGTGGGCGGTGAAGGGGCGTCAGACGGCGCCGCTGCCGGGGTGGGTGCCGGCGGCCGTACGCAGGGCGGTGGGCCGGCCGCGGTACGGGCTGGCGCTGCGCTCCGGGGCGGCGGGGCTACTCGTCCTGCTGGGCGGCGGGACGGTGCTGGTCGGGGCGTCGTTGGTGTGGCACGCGGGGGAGGCGCAGTCCTCGTTCCTGACCCTGACCGGGGTGTGGTCGGGGCGGTTCGCGGTGCTGCTGCTGGCCGTGACGCTGGTTCCGAACGCGGTGGTGTGGGGCGCGGCCTACGGGCTGGGGCCCGGGTTCGCGGTGGGGACGGGGGCGACGGCGACACCGCTGGGGTTCTCGGGGGCGGCGGCGCTGCCCCGGTTCCCGCTGCTGGCGGCGCTGCCGCCGGAGGGGCCGGGGACCCCGCTGACGTGGGCGGCGGCCGGGGTGCCGGTGGCGGCGGGGCTGGTGACGGGGTGGTTCGCGGTGCGGCGGGCGCGGGAGGTCTCGTACGGGGAGACCGCGCTGACGGCGGCGCTGGGGGCGGTGGTGTGCGGGCTGGCGATGGCCGGGCTGGCGGCGGCGTCGGCGGGGCCGCTGGGGACGCGGGCGCTGGCGGCGTTCGGACCGGTGTGGTGGCAGACGGGCGCGGCCGCGGCGGGGTGGGTGGCGGCGCTGGCGGTACCGGTCGCGGTGGGCGTCCACGGGCTGCGCAACCGCACCCCCGAGGCCGGGGACACCTGGCACGACCCGGCCGCCCAGGAGCGCAGGTGGGCCACCCTGAGGGCGGCAGCCCTCCCCCTGACCACCCCCTCCGCCCCACCCCTCCCGCCGCCCCCGCCGCACGCTCCGGCCGAGGCGGACGGCGACGCCGCGAGCCAGACCCCGGCAGAACCGGATCCCCCGGCCCCGCCGGTGCCCGAGCCGACGCCGGCCACCGCGGCCGGTACCTCCCCGGCCCCGCCGGTGCCCGAGGCGACGCCGCCCACCGCGGCCGGTCCCCCCCAGGGCCCGGCCGGCGCGGAGTCTCCCGAGGACGGGAACGGGATCCACGAGCGTGTCCCGGCGGCTCAGGACGAGGCCGTCGCCGGGCCGTTGGTGCCGACGGTCAGCGGAGCGCGGGTCCTGACGCGACGGCGGCCACAGGGCTGACGCACCGGCAGCCCGGGCGCCCCCGGCCCGCGCACGCCTCAGCGGGACGTCAGCGCTGGACCTTGAGGATGTCGCCCAGCATGTTGTCCGGGAGGAGCGTGTTGCACTGGAGTTCCGCGCTCTGCGTCAGGGCGTCCTCGCGGCAGACGTAGAAGTCCTTGTACGCCAGCTGCAGCCCGTACGAGGTGCCCGCCAGCAGCAGGGCGAGCGTCGCCGAGACCAGTCCGCTGACCGCCGCCGCGCGCTGCGGCCGGGCCGCCGGTCCCAGGGCGGAGAGGCCGCCCGGGCGGGCCGGGGTGCCCTTCACGGGGTCGGCCGGGACCTCCGGGCGGCCGCGCAGCGCGCTGATCCCCCAGTACATCGCCAGCGCCCCGAGCAGCAGCCCCGCCGACGGGATCCCGAAGATGCAGAAGAAGAACCCCCACATGCCCCCGAGCATCGCGTAGCGGGCGCGCCGCTGGAGCGGGTCCATCGGGTCCCAGCGCGCCGGCCCGCCCGGCTCCGGGCCGGGGCCGGAGCCCTGGCCGTCCTGGCCGGAGGGGTGCGAGGGGCCGCCGCCGTCGCCCTCGCGCGGGAGCTGCGGCTGCCGGGGCTGCCACGGCTGGTCGGGCCGGCCCTCCGGGGGCGCCGCGAAGGGGTTGTCGTCGGTGGAGGGGTCGGGCTGACGGCGGTCCGGCATCGAGTGGCTTACTTCCCCTGTGTCATGGACTGGTCGTGGAGGTCGTGGACCCGGTGTGCGCCGGGTTGTACGGCTTGTACGCCAGACGCTACCGCCCGCCCGTGCCCCCGTCCCCCGGGGGCGGTCCCGTGTGCCGGTATCGTTGCAGGCGGTCGGTGGCTTCGTATGGTTCCCCGTATATCGGTACCCCGAAGTTTCGTATGACCACACAAGACCGACGTCGCAAATCCTGTGAGAAAGGGCCTCCCATGGCCGCCGCCTCCCGCCTGGTCGTGCTGGTTTCCGGCTCCGGCACCAACCTCCAGGCCCTGCTCGACGCCATCGACGCCCACCCCGGCGGAGCCGGGGGCTTCGGTGCCGAGGTCGTCGCCGTCGGGGCCGACCGCGAGAACATCGCCGGTCTGGAACGCGCCGAGAAGGCCGGCATCCCGACCTTCGTCTGCCCGGTCAAGGCATACGGGAGCCGTGAGGAGTGGGACGCCGCCCTCACCGAGGCCACCGACGCGTACGCGCCGGACCTCGTCGTCTCCGCAGGGTTCATGAAGATCGTCGGCAAGCACTTCATCGACCGCTTCGGCGGCCGGTTCATCAACACCCACCCCGCCCTCCTCCCGGCGTTCCCCGGCGCGCACGGGGTGCGCGACGCCCTGGCGTACGGGGCGAAGGTCACCGGCTGCACGGTCCACTTCGTGGACAGCGGCGTGGACACCGGTCCGATCATCGCCCAGGGTGTCGTCGAGATCGCGGACGGGGAGGACGAAGCCGCGCTCCATGAGCGCATCAAGGAAGTCGAGCGCAAGCTGCTCGTCGACGTCGTGGGGCGCCTGGCCCGGCACGGCTACCGCATTGAGGGACGAAAGGTAACAATCCAGTGACCGCCAACGAAACGACGACGACTCAGCGGCCCATCCGGCGTGCGCTCGTCAGTGTCTACGACAAGACGGGACTGGAAGACCTGGCCCGCGGCCTGCACGCGGCGGGTGTCGCGCTCGTCTCGACCGGCTCCACCGCGTCGAAGATCGCCGCGGCCGGTGTGCCCGTCACCAAGGTCGAGGAGCTGACCGGCTTCCCCGAGTGCCTCGACGGCCGGGTCAAGACCCTCCATCCCCGCGTGCACGCCGGCATCCTCGCCGACCTGCGCCTGGAGGACCACCGCAACCAGCTCGCCGAGCTGGGCGTCGAGCCCTTCGACCTGGTGATCGTCAACCTCTACCCCTTCCGCGAGACCGTCGCCTCCGGCGCGAGCCCCGACGAGTGCGTCGAGCAGATCGACATCGGCGGCCCCTCGATGGTCCGCGCCGCCGCCAAGAACCACCCCTCGGTCGCGGTCGTCACCAGCCCCGCCCGCTACGCCGACGTCCTCGCGGCCGCCCAGGGCGGCGGCTTCGACCTCGCGGCCCGCAAGCGGCTCGCGGCCGAGGCGTTCCAGCACACCGCCGCGTACGACGTGGCCGTGGCGTCCTGGTTCGCCGACGACTACGCCGCCGCGGACGACTCCGGCTTCCCCGACTTCCTGGGCGCCACGTACGGGCGGAAGAACGTGCTGCGCTACGGCGAGAACCCGCACCAGGGCGCCGCGCTCTACGTCGACGGCACCGGCGGCCTGGCCGAGGCGGAGCAGCTCCACGGCAAGGAGATGTCGTACAACAACTACACGGACACCGACGCCGCGCGCCGGGCCGCGTACGACCACGCCGACCCCTGCGTCGCGATCATCAAGCACGCCAACCCGTGCGGCATCGCGACCGGTGCCGACGTCGCCGAGGCGCACCGCAAGGCGCACGCCTGCGACCCGCTCTCCGCGTTCGGCGGCGTCATCGCCGTCAACCGCCCGGTGACGGTGGAGCTGGCCGAGCAGGTCGCCGAGATCTTCACCGAGGTCATCGTGGCCCCGGCGTACGAGGACGGCGCCGTCGAGGTGCTCGCCCGCAAGAAGAACATCCGCGTGCTGCGGGCCGAGGGCGCCCCGTCCAACGCCGTCGAGGTCAAGCCGATCGACGGCGGCGCGCTGCTCCAGGTCACCGACCGGCTCCAGGCCGAGGGCGACGACCCGGCCAACTGGACCCTGGCCACCGGTGACGCCCTGTCGGCCGAGGAGCTCGCCGAGCTCGCCTTCGCGTGGCGGGCCTGCCGGGCCGTCAAGTCCAACGCGATCCTGCTGGCCAAGGACGGTGCCTCGGTGGGCGTCGGCATGGGCCAGGTCAACCGCGTCGACTCCGCGAAGCTGGCGGTCGAGCGGGCGGGCGCCGAGCGCGCGCGGGGCTCGTACGCGGCCTCGGACGCCTTCTTCCCCTTCCCGGACGGGCTGGAGATCCTCACCGCCGCCGGCGTCAAGGCCGTCGTCCAGCCGGGCGGGTCGGTCCGTGACGAGCAGGTCGTCGAGGCGGCGAAGAAGGCGGGCGTGACCATGTACTTCACCGGTACGCGCCACTTCTTCCACTGATCCCGAGCCGGCAGTACGACGAAGGCCGCGCCCCGCACTGCGGGACGCGGCCTTCGCCGTGAGCGGTTTTTGCTGCCTGGTACTTACTTCTTGACGACGATCGTGCCCGCGGCACGGTCGTGCCAGCCCTGGAGCTTGCCCGAGTTGTCGAAGAAGGGGGAGAGGAAGACCAGGAGCTGGCCGATGCCGCAGAGGACGGAGCCGACCATCGGGATGATCCAGCGGATGAAGCCGCCGCCGATGCCGGGGACCTGCCCCGTGTTCTCCTTGACGACCTTCAGGCCGAGGGCCATCTTGCCGACGGTGGCGCCTACGAACGCGATCATCAGCCATTCGTAGAGAAGGGTGGCGAGACCGAGGATGAGCAGACCGCCGAAGAAGGCCGCGAAGATGCCGCCAGCAGCCTGGCCGGCCTGGGTCGACGCCTCGCTGAGGCAGGCGCTGTGCTCGGGGGACAGCGGGTCGATGCCCGTGCAGTCCTTGATGTCGCTGGCCGCACCGAAGGCGCCCGCGAACACGACGGTGCTCAGGATGAAGTACAGGACACCGATGATCAGACCGTCGATCACGCGGGCGCCGAAGCGGCGGCCCATCGTGGCGACCTGGACCGTGCCGAGGCCGGCGACGTTGATGTAGCCGTTGTTGGCCTGCAGGGTGCCGGGAGCCTGCGGCGGGACGCCGTACGGCGGCTGGCCCTGCTGGGGGTAGCCGTAGCCGGCCTGCGGCGGGACGCCCTGCGGGGCCTGCTGCGGGTAGCCGTAACCGGGCTGGCCCTGCGGCGGCTGCTGCTGCCCGTAGGGGTTGTTGGGGTCGCCGAAGCTCATCTGGGTGTTTCCTCCGTGAAGTGCGGGGACGCACGGCACGCTGGAGGACACTTGCTTCTGCGGTACGCCCCCCGGCACTGCCCGCGGCACTCATGCGATCGTCTTGCTGCCCGTCATCGTGGTGGGCCCGCACCGGGCTTGTCCAGTTGGTTGCAGAGCCGGGCCAGACTTGTTGTGCAAGTGCAATCAAGAACGGGTTCCGGCCTCCGCCCGACTGGAAGCCGGGCCGCCCCATCCGGAAGGATGCCCTCATGAGCGCCCAGATTCTCGATGGCAAGGCCACCGCGGCCGCGATCAAATCCGAACTGACCGCCCGCGTGGCGGCGCTGAAGGAGCGGGGCATCACCCCCGGCCTCGGCACCCTGCTCGTCGGCGACGACCCGGGCAGCCGCTGGTACGTCAACGGCAAGCACAAGGACTGCGCGGAGGTCGGCATCACCTCCATCCGCCGCGAACTGCCCGACACCGCCTCCCAGGAGGAGATCGAGGCGGTCGTGCGCGAGCTCAACGAAGATCCCGAGTGCACCGGCTACATCGTCCAACTGCCGCTCCCCAAGGGCATCGACACCAACCGCGTCCTGGAGCTGATGGATCCGGCCAAGGACGCCGACGGCCTGCACCCGACCTCGCTCGGCCGACTGGTGCTGGGCGTGCAGGGCCCGCTGCCGTGCACCCCGTACGGGATCGTCGAACTGCTGCGCCACCATGACGTCGAGATCAACGGCGCGCACGTGGTCGTCGTCGGGCGGGGCATCACCGTGGGCCGCTCCATCGGGCTGCTGCTGACCCGCAAGTCCGAGAACGCGACGGTGACCCTGTGCCACACCGGTACGCGTGACCTCGCCGGGCTGCTGCGCCAGGCGGACATCATCGTCGCCGCGGCGGGCGTCCCGCACCTGGTGAAGCCGGAGGACGTGAAGCCGGGCGCGGCCGTCCTCGACGTCGGCGTCAGCCGCGACGAGAGCGGCAAGATCGTCGGTGACGTCCACCCGGGCGTGGCCGAGGTGGCGGGCTGGATCTCCCCGAACCCGGGCGGGGTCGGGCCGATGACCCGGGCGCAGCTGCTGGTGAACGTGGTCGAGGCGGCGGAGCGGACGTCGGCCCGTGCGAGCTGAGCACGACACGGCCGGGACCGGCGGGGCCGAGGGTGTGAACGGGACCGGCGGGGCCGAGGGAGTGAACGGGACCGGCGGCGGTACGGGCGACAGCGCGACCCCCGCCGAGACGCCCGCGACGACCCCCGCCCCCGGCCCCGGCACCCCCGAAGCCCCCGGCGCCGGCCGGACGGTCGCCCGGTCGCGGCGGTTTCCCGCCGTCACCCAGGACACCGCCCGGCCCGAGGGGGCCGGGCGGGCCATCCCCGGAGCCGTGTCCACGCCCGCCCGCCAGTGGCCGATGCTCAGCGTCCTCGCCGCCACCGCCGCCGGACTGCTCTCCACGGCGACGGGACACCCGCGCGTCGGCTGCCTCGTCATCGGCATCGCCATGATCGCGGCCGCGGTGCTGCGCCGGGCCCTGCCCTCGGTGGGGATGCTCGCGGTGCGCTCCCGGTTCACGGACATGGTCACGTACGGGGTGCTGGGCGTGGCGATCACCCTGCTGGCGCTGGTGATGGAGCCGCATCCCTGGCTGCGCGTGCCGTTCCTGGAGACCGCCGTCCGCTTCACCGTCCGCTGACGCGGCCGGCCGCGCCGCGCCGGGCCCGTGAAGGGCCCGGCCGGTGCCCGGGGAGGCCCCGGAACGGGCGAACCGGTGGCCCGTGTGCCGTGCACCACAGCCACCGGGGGATTGGCGGCCCTCCGGGTCGGATAGCCTGACCGGCGGATGTCTCTTCACGTCAAGATTCGCAGGACCGGGAAGCGGCGTCCTCCCCAGTACTTGGGACCCAGCACATGGGGCGGGGACGCCCCACCGCCAGCTGTCTAACGGAGAAGGCCATGACCCGCACTCCCGTGAATGTCACCGTGACCGGCGCTGCCGGCCAGATCGGCTACGCGCTGCTCTTCCGCATCGCCTCCGGCCACCTGCTCGGCGCGGACGTGCCGGTCAAGCTCCGCCTCCTGGAGATCCCGCAGGGCATGAAGGCCGCCGAGGGCACCGCCATGGAGCTCGACGACTGCGCCTTCCCGCTGCTCAAGGGCATCGACATCTTCGACGACCCGAACCAGGGCTTCGACGGCGCCAACGTCGCCCTCCTCGTGGGCGCCCGCCCGCGCACCAAGGGCATGGAGCGCGGTGACCTGCTCTCCGCCAACGGCGGCATCTTCAAGCCGCAGGGCGCCGCGATCAACGCGCACGCCGCGGACGACATCAAGGTCCTGGTCGTGGGCAACCCGGCCAACACCAACGCGCTCATCGCGCAGGCCGCCGCCCCGGACGTACCGGCCGAGCGCTTCACCGCGATGACCCGCCTGGACCACAACCGCGCCATCTCGCAGCTCGCGCAGCGCGCCGGTGCCGACGTCACCGACATCAAGCGCCTCACCATCTGGGGCAACCACTCGGCGACCCAGTACCCGGACATCTTCCACGCGGAGATCGCCGGCAAGAACGCCGCCGAGGTCGTCAACAACGAGGCGTGGCTCGCCGACGAGTTCATCCCGACCGTCGCCAAGCGCGGCGCCGCGATCATCGAGGCCCGTGGCGCGTCCTCGGCCGCCTCCGCCGCCAACGCCGCCATCGACCACGTCCACACCTGGGTCAACGGCACCGCCGCCGGCGACTGGACCTCCATGGGCATCCCCTCGGACGGCTCCTACGGCGTCCCGGAGGGCCTGATCTCCTCCTTCCCCGTCACCTGCAAGGACGGCAAGTACGAGATCGTCCAGGGCCTGGACATCAACGAGTTCTCCCGTACGCGCATCGACGCGTCCGTGCAGGAGCTCGTCGAGGAGCGCGACGCGGTCCGCCAGCTCGGCCTCATCTGATCGCTGGTCCGACCCGCTGATCTGCTGATCCGCGCGTCAGATCCGATCGTCTGATCGACGCGAACGCCCTTGCGCCCCGGCCAAACCTGGCCGGGGCGTTTTGGCGTGAATCAGCCTGTCGGTTTATGTAGGGGATAAATAAGGTCGGCCGGTGACCGACCACCTGATTTCCCCTCAGCCCGGCGGAGCCCCCGCGGATCCGCCGAGCGGCCGCCCACCGGTCCATCCCTCCCTCAGCGAGGCCGGCCGCCTGCTGTGCGCGGGAACCTACCTCGACGGCACGTACCGCGACCGGGTGATCGACGAGCTGTACGTCCACGAGGAGCGGATCGCCGCCCCCTCGTACGGCTTCGACGCCGCCCGCGTCCTCGCCCACGCGCTCCGCGCCCGGCGCGTCGAGCTCGCCTGGTCCGCCGGGATCATCGGCGCCTGGCTGGTGGGCGCGCTGCTCAGCAGCGGGGCCCTGACGCTGCTGCTCGTCCCCTTCCTGCTGCTGAGCTTCGCCAAGTGGCTGCGCGGCCGGCCCGACCCGTGGGTGCGCTTCCTGTCCGTAGTGCCCTGGGTCCTCGGCTGGCTGGAGCTCGCCTTCGGCCTCTTCGTGCTCTGGGCGCTCGCGACGGACGCGGGCGGGGCCGGCGAGGTCTTCCCCTCCGTGTTCGAGGGCCTGTTCCGGACACGCGGCAGCGGCGGGCCGTCCGGCCTCGGAGACTTCGGCGGCTCGGACGGCGCCGGCTCCTTCGGCGGTGCGGGCGGGCTCGACTCCTTCGGCCGCGCCGGCGGACTCGGCGGCCCCAGCGGCTCCGAGAGCTCCACGCCCCTGTTCCTCTGGCTGACGCTCCTCGCGTTCGCGGGCATCGTCGCCCTGCTGGTCCTGCGGCGCGTGTACGTCTCCCGCATCGTCTCCCGTGAGCTCGACCCGCGCACCTACGCCGACCCGTCGGCCGACCCCGCCACCCAGAACGCCCGCTTCGCCCGGGTCCAGGACCGCATCCGTGGCGAGCAGCACGCGCCGCTGGTCATGTACAACGCCAACGGCCCCTTCACCGGGGCGGGAGAGGGGTACCGGGCCTGGCAGCTGTCCGTCGAACTGCGCCCCCGCGAGGACCTCGGGGACCGCACGCCGCGGCCCGTCACCAACGCCGACATCGTCCAGCGCATCGTGCCCCTGCTCCAGGCCCTGCGCGTGCCGTCGGCGCACGGCTCGGCGCGCGCGCAGGCGGACGTACGGGACCGGCTGCGCGAGCTGGTCGTCGACGAGTGCGTGTTCCTCCCGGTCACCGGTCTTCCACACCGGGACAAGGCCCGGCTGGCCCGGGACCAGTTCGCGGCGCACCGCGTCGGCGCGATCGAAGAGGGCGGGGAGCAGCGCCGGTACTTCCTGCGCGTCAGGGTCGGCGGCTGGGACGAGAACCTCGTCGTCACGGTCTTCGTACGGGTCCACACCCAGGGCGGGATGCTGATGCTGGAGGTGGCCCCGCACGTGCTGCTGCCCGTACGGGCCCTCTTCCAGAGCGCCGACGCGGACGCCCGGCGCTACCTGGGCAAAGCCTGGTACGGCAAGGCGGTCGAGGGCCTCGGTGCCGTCCCCGGCTCCTTCTGGAACGCGGCGGCCGCCCTGCTGCGGGCGCTCGGCACCTGGTGGCGGATCGTCACCGGACGCCACGACGCGGTCCTCCCGGAAGGCCCGCGGCTGTCGGTCCGGGAGGCCGGGGCCGACGACGACGGGTCGCTGTTCCACCTCATGGACCTCGACCGGTACCTGAAAACGATTCAGGACCGGGTCGTCAACGGGGTTACCGTCGCCCTGCACGAAGCGGGCTGGCACACCGAGGAGTTCGCGCAGCGCGCGGTGCACGTGGCCGAGGGGGCCACGTTCATCCAGTCGGTGAACAACAGCGCGTTCAGCGTCGGCGGCACCGGACACCACAACACCGCCGGCGGCGGCGGTACGAGCGGCAAGGGGAGCAGCGGTGGCAAGTAGCGGCGAGGACCAGCCGGTGCGGATCGGGGACGTCAGCAACAGCGCCTTCAGCATCGGCGGCAGCAACAACACCAACACCAACACCGTGCACCACGGCGCCGCCGGGGCCGGGGCGCCCGGCGCGGCGGAGCTGCTGGAGGCCGTACGGGAACTGCGCGCCGAGCTCGTGCGGTTGCCGCGCAGTACGGAGCGCAGGGACCTCGACGCGGAGCTGGACGAGGCGGCCGGGCAGCTGGAGGAGGCCGGGGAGATCCGGCCCGGGCTGCCGGCCCGGCTGCGCACGGCGCTGGAACGGTGGGCTCCGCTGGTGGAGACCGTCAGTGCGGCCACGGCCCTGGCCGGCCTGCTCACCTCCCTGGGAGCCTGAACAGTGCCCCCGTCCGACGACACGTGGTGGAACCCCCACACCCAACGCTGGGAACCGGCCCCCGACCCGTCCCGCCCGGGCGAACCGGACCACCCGGCTCCGCAGCAGCCCCCGGCACGGCCCGAGTCCCCGGGAGAGCCCGAGTACTACGCCCCGCCGCAGCCCCCGGCCCGGCCGGAGTCCCCGGGAGAGCCCGAGTACTACGCCCCGCCGCAGCCCCCGGCCCAGCCGGAGTACTTCGCCCCGCCCACGCACCCCGCTCGCCCGGCGACCCCTCCGGAGCCGGCACGGCCGGAGCAGCCGACTGGCCCGGAGGAGGAGGCCGCCCGGGCCGCATGGCCCGGGCGGGTGGCGGGCTCGGAGGAGGTCACCCGCGTCGTGCCACCCGCGCAGCGGGCGGGCTCCGAGGACGGCGGCCGGGGCGAGGAGCCCGGGCAGGCGGGCGGGCTCGCGTGGTACGAGCGGCCGGGCGGCCCCGGATGGGGGCCGCCGCCCGCCCCGGAGGCCGGGCTGCCGCCGCTCCCGCCCCCGCACGCCTGGGCCCCGCAGTCGCCGCCCCCGCCTCCGCAGGAGCCCGGCGGCCGGGCGGGGCAGTGGCGTACCCCGCTGCTGGTCGGGGTGGCCGCGGCGGTCATCGGCGGAGCCTCCGTCGCGGCGTGGATGCTGCTCGGAGGCAAGGACGCCGCGCCCGCCACCGACGCCCGGCCGCCGGCCCACTCGGCGACGGCCTCCACGCCCCCGCAGCCGACCGCACCGCAGCCGACCGCACCCTCCACGAGTGCGTCCGGCAGCCCCGGCAACTCCCCGAGCCCCGGCTACACGGTGGCCCGCAACAACCAGGCCGGCTTCTCCGTGGCCGTCCCCACCGGATGGGGGCCCAGCTACGACGAGCAGGGCAGCGGCGCCTTCTACCGTCCGCCCGGCGGCGACCGCAGCGCCCTCCTCCAGGTCTTCCGCATCTCGGAACCCGCCTCCACCAGCTCCTGCGAGCTGCTGCGGACGGCCTCCGAGGGGCTGAGCCGCGGGACCCCCGCCTACCAGCAGCTGTCCGTGGAACCCGTCGCCGGGTCCGCCTGCGAGCTGGTGTACGAGTACGACAGCGCGGAATCCCACGGCCGCCGCCGCGGCATGGAGCGGATCATCACCACCCCGGACGGCGACCGGTGGGCCCTGCTCGCGGCCGGCCCGTCCACCGACGCCGTGACGACCAGGGCCAACCTGACGGCGGCCCTGGAATCCTTCCGGCCGGAATGAGGAGAGGTCAGCGCTTGAACGCCCCCGGGGTGTAGTGCCCCGGGGACATGCGGGTGGTGACGGCGAACCGGTTCCACACGTTGATCATGGCGATCGTCGTGATCAGCTGTGCCAGCTCCGCCTCCTCGAAGTGCTTGGCGGCCCTCGCGTACACCTCGTCCGGGACGAAGCCGTCCGTCAGGACGGTGACGGCCTCGGTCAGCGCGATGGCCGCCAGCTCCTTCTCCGTGTAGAAGTGCGCCGACTCCTCCCAGGCGCTGAGCTGCACGATCCGCTCGACGCTCTCGCCCGCCGCGAGGGCGTCCTTGGTGTGCATGTCCAGGCAGTACGCGCAGTGGTTGAGCTGCGAGGCGCGGATCTTGACCAGTTCGACGAGGGCCGGGTCCAGGCCCTTCTTCGAGGCGATCTCCAGCGCGATGGCGGCCTTGTACGCCTCCGGGGCGAGCTTGGACAGCTCCATGCGGGGGGTGTGCTCGGCGGCCAGGTCCGTGGTCTTCGTGTCGTTGCTCATGGGTCCACCGTACGGACGGGGCGGCCCGCCGTTATGGTCCATATCCATGACGGAAACGTGGGCCACTTACGGAGCCGACCTGCACCTGGACCTCTCCTCGGTCACGGCGGGCGAGCGCGGCCTGCGCGCCGCGCTGACGGAGTCGCTCCGGGACGCGGCGCGCAGCGGCCGGCTGGCGCCCGGGACCCGGCTGCCGTCCGCCCGTACCTTCGCCGCCGACCTCGGCATCGCCCGCAACACGGTCGCCGAGGCGTACGCCGAGCTCGTCGCCGAGGGCTGGCTGACGGCCCGCCAGGGCTCCGGCACCCGGGTGGCCGAACGGGCCACCCCGCGCCGCGCCGCCCACCCGCCGGCCCCGGTGCGCCGCCCCGCGCGGCGCGGGCCCGCGTACAGCCTGGTGCCCGGCTCCCCGGACGTGGGCGCCTTCCCGCGCACCGCCTGGCTGGCGGCGGCCCGTCGGGCCCTGACCGACGCCCCGAACGAGGCGTTCGGCTACGGCGACGCACGCGGCCGGATCGAGCTCCGCGAGGCGCTCGCCGGGTACCTGGCGCGGGCGCGCGGGGTGTACGCCGACCCGGACCGGATCGTGCTGTGCGCCGGCTTCGTCCACGCGGCACGGCTGCTCGCGGCGGTGCTGCGGGGGCGCCGGGTCCGCGAGATGGCGGTCGAGGGCTACAGCCTCGACCTGCACCGCGACCTCTTCACCGGCGCCGGGCTGCGGACCCGCCCCCTCTGGGTGGACGACTCCGGCGCCCGCACCCCCGACCTGCCACGGCTCGGCCCCCGGGTGGGCGCGGTGCTGCTGACCCCGGCACACCAGTTCCCGACCGGCGCCGCACTCACCCCCGAACGGCGGGCGGCGGCGGTGGACTGGGCGCGGACCACGGGCGGACTGGTCCTGGAGGACGACTACGACGGGGAGTTCCGCTACGACCGCCAGCCCGTCGGCGCCCTCCAGGGACTGGACCCCGACCGGGTGGTCTACCTGGGCACGGCGAGCAAGTCCCTCGCCCCGGGGCTGCGGATCGGGTGGATGGTCGTCCCGCCGGACCTGATGGAGGAGGTGCTGGCGGCGAAGGGCCCGGCGGAGTGGACGTCGAGCGCGCTGGAACAGCTGACCCTGGCGGAGTTCCTCACCTCCGGTGCGTACGACCGGCACGTACGGGCGATGCGGCTGCGCTACCGGCGGCGGCGCGACGAGCTGCTGGCCGCCCTCGGCGGCCGGGTACCGGTGTCCGGGATCGCGGCGGGCCTGCACGCGGTGCTGGACCTTCCGCCGGACGCGGAGCGCTCGATCATCCAGGCGGCGGCCTGGCAGAGCCTGGCGCTGGAGGGCCTGGGCCGGTTCCGTCACCCGGAGACGGAGATGCCGGTGCGGGACGCGCTGGTGGTCGGCTACGGCACCCCGGCAGACAGCGCCTGGACCCCGACCCTGGCCGCCCTCACGGCTGTACTCCCGTAACGGCCCGCCGCCGCTGGACGACCTCGGCCCAGACGGTCTTCCCGACCACCCGCCCGGTGACGCCCCAGGCGTCGGCGAGCGCCTCGACGATCCGCAGCCCGTAGCCGTGGCCGTCCCCGGCGGGGCGCGGGTCGGGCTGCTTCCCGGCGTACGCGTCGGACACCTCCACGCGCAGGACCCCGTCCAGCCGCCTGAGCCCGAGCTCGAAGTCCCGCCCCGGCACGGCGCCGTGGGTCACGGCGTTGGCCGCCAGCTCCGCCACCACCTGGGCCACCCGGTCCGAGGTGTCCCCGCCGAGCGGGAAGTCCCACCGGCACAGTTCCAGCACCGCCAGATGCCGGGCGAGGCGTGCGCCTCGCCGTGTGCTGCTGAACCGCTGGCGCCATTCGTTTCCGACATCGGACATGCCGTCGCTCCTCTGCGTAGTCGTGCAACTACTGGGCAGGTTCAGCGTGGCCGTTCGCAGGGAAGCATTCAACGTGCCAGGGGAGGACAGGAAGTTGGTGGGAGCCCTGTGAACATCAAGGAACTGAACCCCGAGAGTTCGCCGCAGGCCGCCTTCGGTGCCCGCTTGCGCAGCTTGCGAGCGACGCGCGGCTGGCGGCAGGAGGAGCTGGGTGAGCGGATGGGGTACTCGAGCACCCACATCTCGGGTGTGGAAACTGGTCGCAAAGTGCCGACCTTGCCGTTCGCGCGTAGTGCGGACAGGGCGCTTGGTACCGGAGACGTGTTCGAGCGAGAGTGGCGGGAGATGCGGCAAGGAAGCCTGCTGGAGGGCTTTCCGGAGTTCCTCGCGTATGAGGGGCGGGCTGCGGAGATTCGGCTGTACGAGGTGGGCGTCGTCCCGGGCTTGTTGCAGACGCCGGAATACGCGACGGTGCTCGCCGAATCGGCCGTCAGGCGCGGCGCGATCACACCGGACCAGGCCGCCGAACGGGTCGCGGTAGTCGCCGACCGCCAGGCGTCGCTCGTGCGGCGTTTGCCGCCCCTGGTCTTCGTGGTGCTCGATGAGAGCTGTCTGCGGAGGCCCATCGGCGGTCCGGTCGTCATGGACGCTCAGCTGGCGCATCTGATCGAGTTCGCGGAGCTGCCGAACACCGTGCTCCAGGTGGCACCGTTCGACATGGGTGAGCGGCGGCCGTTCAACCTGCCGGTGACCGTACTCACCCAGCCCGACCGCGCGCTGATGTCGTACGCCGAATCTGCTCAACGGGGATATCTGGAGCGGGAAAGCGCAGCGGTATTACCGCTGTTGACGGCCTATCATCAGCTCCAGGCAGAGGCGCTGTCCCAGGCGGCTTCTGTGGCCATGATCAGCACGTTGCGAAAGGGCACCCCGTGACGACCTCGACCGAATCCCCCCGCTGGTTCACGTCCTCGTACAGCGACAACGGCGGTCAGTGCGTGGAAGTCGCCACGAACCTGCCGGACCTCGTCCCCGTCCGGGACTCCAAGACCCCCGGCGGCCCGGTGCTGAACTTCCGGGCGGAGGCGTTCGCGGCGTTCGTCGCGGGTATCAAGGCCCCATGACGACGACCCCACGCTGGTTCAAGTCCTCGCACAGCGACAACGGCGGCAACTGCGTCGAGCTCGCCACCAACCTCCCCGGCACCGTCCCCGTCCGGGACTCCAAGGCCGGGGACGGCGGGCCGGTGCTGACCTTCGGGGCGGATGCCTTCGCCGCGTTCCTCGACGCCGTCAGGACTCCTTAGGCTCCCCGAAGCGCGACAGCGCAAGCGCTCCGGCCACCGCCACCGCGAAGCCCGTCACGGCCAGCCAGGCCAGGCCCTCGCGGGGGCGGTCGCCGAGGCAGACCACGCCTACCAGGGCCGGGCCGACCGTCTCGCCCAGGACCAGGCCGGCCGTCGCCGCCGTGACCGAGCCGCGCTGCAACGCGGAGGTGAGCAGCAGGAACCCCGCCGCCCCGCCCAGCAGCAGCGCGTACAGCGCCGGGTTGAGCAACTCCCGCAGTGAGACGGTGTCGATGAGCCGTACGGCCACCTCCACCACCCCGAAGCCCGTTCCGGCGGCCAGGCCCAGCACCAGCGCCCGGGAACCGTCCGGCAGCCTCCCCGCGACGGCCCCCACCACCAGCACCAGCGCCGCCACCCCCAGCAGGCCCAGCTTCAGCAGCAGGCTCCCGGTGCCGTGCCCCTCCTCACCCGAGGCCAGCCCCAGCATCAGCAGCCCCGCACACACCACCGCCACCGCGCCCCACTCCAGCCGTGACAGCCGTGTCCGCAGCAGCCGGGACGCGACCACGGCCGTCACCGCGAGGCTCGCCGCCAGCGCGGCCCCCACCGCGTAGATCGGGATGTGCCGCAGGGCGATGATCTGGAGCACGAAGCCGACCCCGTCCAGCCCCAGCCCCGCCATGTACCGCCACTGCCGCACCGCCCGCAGGAACAGCGCGGTATCCACCCCCGAGACCCCCGCCGCCGGCTGGGACGCCGCCCGCGCGGCCATCGCCTGGAGGACCGAGGCCGTACCGAAACACACCGCCGCGCCGAGCGCGCAAACCATTCCGATCAACACGAAACCGACTCTAGGGCCCCCACTGTGACCAGGGCGTGACGGTGGCCGGATTCCCTCCCCCGACACGCCCGCTCTACTCTGTCGCGATGGACTCCAGCGACACCACCAGACGACGGATGCGTTCCGGCGCGGTCGCCCTCGGCGGCATGGGCCTGCTCGCGGCCACCCTCGTGGCCTGCGGCAGCAGCGACGAGCCCGACAAGCGCTGCGCGTCCCGTTCCACCCTCGAACACCTCAACTCGAAGGACTGCAAGTCCGGCGGGCGCGGCTCGTACTACTACGGCGGTACCGTCAGCAACGGCAAGGTGACGGGCGGCAGCTTCGACAAGTCGGCCGTCACCCGCGGCGGCATCGGCGGCAGCCACTCCGGCTCCTCCGGCGGCTGAGCCGGCCGGACCAGGACACACCATGCGGCGCCACACCATCGAACCCCGCCCCGACTGGCAGAAGACCGTCGAGGAGCAGGGCCTGATCTACCCCCTGACCCGCTACCCCGACGACTCCCTGCGCCCCTACTGGGACGAGAGCGCGTACTACTCCTTCTCCCTCCCCGAGATCGAGGCCCTGGAGAACGTGGTGGAGGAGCTGCACGCGATGTGCCTGGCCGCGGCCGCCCACATCGTGGAGCGGAACCGCTTCGCCGACCTCGGCATCACCGACGCGAAGCTCGCCGCGCTCATCACCGAGTCCTGGCGGCGGCGCGCCGAACAGCCATCCCTCTACGGGCGTTTCGACCTCCGCTACGACGGCTCCGGCAGCCCCGCCAAGCTGCTGGAGTACAACGCCGACACCCCCACCTCCCTGGTGGAGGCGGCGAGCCCGCAGTGGTTCTGGATGGAGGAACGCTTCCCCGGCGCCGACCAGTGGAACTCCCTGCACGAGCGGCTGGTCGACGCCTGGCGCCGGCAGGCCGAACTCCTGCCGCCCGGCCCGGTGCACTTCGCGCACTCCGAGACCGACGAGCTAGGCGAGGACCTGATGACGGTCGCCTACCTCCAGGAGACAGCCGAACAGGCCGGGCTGGAGACGCACGCGCTCTCCGTGGAGACCATCGGCTGGGACAGCCTCTCGGGCCGGTTCGTGGACGACAGGCTCCGCTTCATCCGCGGCTGCTTCAAGCTCTACCCCTGGGAGTGGCTCGTCGAGGACGAGTTCGGCCCGCAGGTCCTGGCCACCTACGACCACGGCGGCGGATCCGGCACCACCGCCTGGATCGAACCGCTGTGGAAGATGCTGCTGGCCAACAAGGCCCTGCTGGCGATCCTCTGGGAGCTCTTCCCCGAGCACCCGAACCTGCTGCCCGCCTACCTCGACGGCCCCCGCGAACTCGCCGCCACCTGCGGTTTCGCCGCCAAGCCCCTGCTGGGCCGCGAGGGCGCGGGCGTCACCCTCCACGAGGTGGGCGGCGAGCCGTTCGTACCGGCCGAGGGGGAGACGTACGTCTTCCAGGCACTGTCGCCGCTGCCCGACTTCGACGGCAACCGCGTGGTGCTCGGCGCCTGGGTGGTCGAGGAGGAGGCGGCCGGGCTCGGCATCCGCGAATCGGCCGGCCCGGTCACGGACGAGTACGCCCGCTTCCTGCCGCACGTCATCCTCTAGGAAGGTGCCCGGGGGTGCCCCCGACCGGGGCACCCCCTCGGGACCGTCAGCCGGTGAGGACCGCGCGCAGCTGCTCCAGACCCCAGTCGAGGTCCTCCTTGCCGATGACCAGCGGCGGCGCGATCCGGATCGTGGACCCGTGGGTGTCCTTCACCAGGACCCCGCGCTCCATCAGCCTCTCGGAGACCTGCCGGCCCGTGCCGCGCGCCGGGTCGATGTCCACGCCCGCCCACAGACCGCGCCCGCGTACGGCGCTCACCGCGCCGGTGCCGGTCAGCAGGTTCAGCTCGCGGTGCAGGTGGTCGCCGAGTTCGGCGGCCCGCTGCTGGTACTCGCCGGTGCGGAGCATCGCGATGACCTCCAGGGCGACGGCGCAGGCCAGCGGGTTCCCGCCGAAGGTGGAGCCGTGCTCGCCGGGCCGGAACACCCCGAGCACGTCCCGGTCCGCGACCACGGCGGACACCGGCACGACACCGCCGCCGAGCGCCTTGCCCAGCACGTACACGTCCGGTGCGACGTCCTCGTGCTCGCACGCGAAGGTCCTGCCGGTGCGGCCGAGGCCCGACTGGATCTCGTCCACCATGAACAGCACGTTCCGCTCGCGCGTCAGCTCCCGTACGCCCGCGAGGTATCCGGGCGGCGGGACCAGCACGCCCGCCTCGCCCTGGATCGGCTCCAGCAGCACGGCGACGGTGTTGGCGGTGACGGCGGCGGCCAGGGCGGTGAGGTCCCCGTACGGGACGATCTCGAAGCCGGGGGTGTAGGGGCCGTAGTGGTCGCGGGCCTCGTGGTCGGTGGAGAAGGAGACGATGGTCGTCGTCCGGCCGTGGAAGTTGTTCGCCGCGACGACGATCTTGGCCTGGCCGTCCGGGACGCCCTTGACCTCGTAACCCCATTTGCGGGCCGTCTTCACCGCCGTCTCCACCGCCTCCGCGCCCGTGTTCATGGGCAGCACCATCTCCTTGCCGCACAGCGCGGCCAGTTCGGTGCAGAACTCGGCGAAACGGTCGTGGTGGAAGGCGCGGGAGGTGAGGGTGACCCGCTCCAGCTGGGCCTTGGCCGCGTCGATCAGACGGCGGTTGCCGTGGCCGAAGTTGAGCGCCGAGTACCCGGCGAGCATGTCGAGGTAGCGCCGTCCCTCCACGTCGGTCATCCACGCGCCCTCCGCCGAGGCGACGACGACCGGGAGGGGATGGTAGTTGTGCGCGCTGTGCTCGTCGGCGGAGCGGATGGCATCAGCTGTTCTCGACACGGGGTCTCCGATCGTCCGTCTGCTGCTGGTGTCGCGAGGGTATGCGCGAGGGTGACGTGGGTGGCGTCCTTTCTATCGTCGCTCGGATCGTGGACGCGGAAACCTCCCGGGCGCGGCGCCCGCTAAGGTGTTCGGTACGCACGGCGACTGGCGCACGGGGAACGAACTCCGGGGGAGTCGTGCGCGCAGGACCGCACACAGGGCCGCTCGCCTGGGCCTCGCGGGGACGACACCAGACATCGACCCCGGAGGAGCCGCGATGACCGCGCACCGCCAGCCCGCCCTGCTCGCCACCGATCCCGAACTCGCCTCGCTCGTCTCCGCCGAGGAGACCCTCCAGGCGCGGACGCTGCGGCTGATCCCGAGCGAGAACTACGTCTCCCAGGCCGTCCTCGAAGCCTCGGGCACGGTCCTGCAGAACAAGTACAGCGAGGGCTACCCGGGCCGCCGCTACTACGAGGGCCAGCAGAACATCGACCGCGTCGAGGCGCTGGCCGTCGAGCGGGCCAAGGGCCTGTTCGGGGTGGAGCACGCCAACGTCCAGCCGTACTCCGGCTCCCCGGCCAACCTGGCCGTCTACCTGGCCTTCGCCGAGCCGGGCGACACGGTGATGGGCATGGCCCTGCCGATGGGCGGGCACCTCACGCACGGCTGGGGCGTCTCGGCCACGGGGTCCTGGTTCCGGGGGGTCCAGTACGGGGTGCGCGCCGAGGACGGCCTGATCGACTACGACGCGGTGCGGGACCTGGCGCTGGCGGAGCGGCCGAAGATCCTGTTCTGCGGCGGCACGGCGCTGCCGCGCACGATCGACTTCGAGGCGTTCGCCTCGATCGCGGCGGAGGCGGGGGCGGTGCTGGTCGCGGACGTGGCCCACATCGCCGGCCTCATCGCGGGCGGCGCGCATCCGTCGCCGGTGCCGTACGCGGACGTGGTGTCCACGACCACCCACAAGACCCTGCGCGGGCCGCGCGGGGCGATGCTGATGTGCAAGGAGGAGCACGCGAAGGCCATCGACAAGGCGGTCTTCCCCGGCCTCCAGGGCGGCCCGCACAACCAGACGACGGCGGGCATCGCGGTGGCCCTCCACGAGGCGGCCCAGCCGTCCTTCACCGCCTACGCGCACGCGGTGGTGGCCAACGCGAAGGCGCTGGCGGCGGCGCTGCTGGAGCGGGGCTTCGACCTGGTCTCGGGCGGCACGGACAACCACCTGATCCTGATGGACCTCACCTCGCGGGGGGTGCCGGGGAAGGTGGCGGCGAAGGCGCTGGACCGGGCGGGGATCGTCGTCAACTACAACACGGTGCCGTTCGACTCGCGCCGGCCGTTCGATCCCTCGGGGATCCGGATCGGGACGCCGTCGCTGACCTCGCGGGGGCTGTCGGCCTCGCACATGCCGGTGGTCGCCGACTGGATCGCCCGCGCGGTGGACGCGGCCGCCAAGTCCGACGAGGCCGCCCTGTCGGTGATCCGCGCGGAGGTCTCCGACCTCCTGACCGCCTTCCCGGCCCCGGGCCTGCCGGTGGCGTAACCCGCCGCCGCCCTCGCTCCGTTTCCGCCTCAATCGCCGGCGCGGCTCTATACACGGCGCTACCGCGCCCGCGCCTCAAGCGCCGGCGGGGCTGGAATCCGCTCCGCGAATTCCAGCCCCGCCGGGCGACCTGTAGCCCCCCCCCCGGTAGTGGCGCGGGGGGAGGGCGGGGCCCCCGGCGGGGGGGCCCCGCCGCGCGCGC